>JBBQFU010000035.1:0-41849 GCA_038322185.1 Haliangiales bacterium | reverse complement strand
CCCTTCTCGCCCATGAGCTCGCCGGCCGAGACCTTCTCGATCTGGATGGTGACCTCGCGACCCTCGAGGTCGTAGGCGTAGAGGTGTTCCTTGTCGTCGAACATGCGGCGGTAGTCAGGCATCTGAAATCTCCTTGTGCGTGGTTGTTGAGCGAGTTACGCGGCGGGCGCGGCGCTCGGAACGTGTTGTTGGGGTGCGTGGTCGGCGCACCGATGCTGCGTCTTGATATGGCCGGCGTGCGTCGCGGGCTTCGCGCAGTGCTTTCGCCCGTCGAGCTCGAGCTGGCACTTGTACGGCAGGATCGAACGTCGACCGACCGGCGCGTAGCCGATCGCGTTGCACGCTACGTCAGTGCAGCGATAGCGACGGAGCGCCGCATTGATCGGCGTCCACATGTGAGCGTGGTCGGTCACCGGCGACCTCGCAGCGCCGGGTTGTTCTCGTGGCGCTCGGCGAGTAGCGCGCGACGCTGATACGCGCTCATGACGTCCCACCGCTCGCCTTGTGTGCCGCCGAGACGGAGCGAGGAGAGGACGGCGACGAGCAAGAGGGACGCGCAGACAGCGGTGAGGATCATGCTGCCCTCCGTGCGTGCTGCGCGACCGACCATGATGGGCACACCGCGACGAGATCGCGAGCGTCGCGCTCCGCCTCGAGCCGGGCGACGACTGCGCGCGTGGCGGTGAATGCTTCGCTGATCGCGTCGCGCTGGTGCAGCTGGCGATCGATGTCGTCGATCGCGAACTGGAGCATCGCGCGGGCCGTCGGGTCCTTCTCGCGTCGCAGCTCGTTGACGGTCGCGCGGCGCTCGGCGAGGAGGTCCTGCGCGGTTCGCGTCGGCGGCTGGAGGACGCCAGCGGCGCGGATGACAGGGATCGATTGGCGTTTGTTCACGGACGACCTGCTTTCTTGGCGCACGGGGCGCACTCGTTGGCGGCCTGCTCGGCGAATGTCGCGAGGTAGAGGCGGCGACAGACGGGGCAGAGAGGGAGATAGATGGCGGAGCGGCGCATTACCCCGTCTCCTGGCACGACGCGCAACGCGTCGGCGTGTTGGGGACGGGCGCGTGGAAGTAGCGAACGGCATCAAACGCCGCCTCGTACTCGCAGACCACGCGCATCGGCTGAGGGACGCGACCGCCGCAGCGCTGACACGTCGTCGACGTCGGGGCGAACAGCGTCTTGAGGTTGTGGCCCTGCACGTTGAGTACGCGGACGCCAGCGACGAGGACGAAGCCCTGCGAGTCGATCGTGTGTTCGACGGATTCGAGGTGCGAGTACATCTACGCCGCTCCCCGCATGCGATCGCGCCGCAGATCGACGTCGACCCAACCGCTCGCGCGCGCTTGGTGCTGGTACGACTGCACAGCGTCCCGACGCTTGCCGGCGCTCCAGCCCTCGCCGAGCCACGTCAGCGAGTCGGCAGCGAGGACGACGTAGCTCCAGCCGCTGTTGGAGCGATAGAAGCGGACGCGGACGGCGCGCTCGAGCGTCGCCATTACGCCACCATCCCTGAGAGGCCGAGGTTGTTGATCGTGTCGCCCTCTTCGGCGCCGCAGCGGCACTCGGGCTGGGACGTCGCGCCACAGCCGTCGCACTCCATCGCCGCGACGTCCATCTGCGACTCGGTCTCGTAGCCGACGAACTCGCAGCCGGGCACGCCATGCTCGTACTGGTCGAGCAGGCAATTGAGCGCGGCCTCGCGGACCTCGTCGCTCGGGACGCCGTAGTGCCACGCGAGCGTTTCGTCGTCGCGAAGTGACGCGGCGTCGGTCTCGCCCGAGGGCAGGACGATGCGGATGCGGTCCCAGGAGGAGGTGACCGTGAAGCGGAGGAGCGGGGCCTCGGCTTTGTTCGTTGCGACCATGGTAGAGATTTAATCTACCTTCGACCTCCGGTCAAGTGTGAAGTTGAATGTTTCTCTACCGAGATGACTGTCCGGTAGATCGCCCAGAATCCCGCTGGGTCAGCAGAACGGATCGCGGCCAGTGATCGCGCCAGCTTCCGAACATCACGATCGCTTGCAGTTCCGGCCCGTCGCGGTGCCGGTGTTTTCGTCGTCTTCACGGTGCTCTCCTTCGGGGATTGCCTATGCGGCTACGTCCGATTGAGCGTCTGGTTTACACGAAGGGGCTGACGGTCTGTTCAGTGGTTCCGGATTGGCCCGGATCCACATAGGAACTTAGCTAAGAGCGTTTTTCGGTGCGCTTCGCGAGGGCCATGAGATCTCGCCGAGCGCCTCGAGTGAGCGTTCGGAGGAGCAGTACATCCTCGACGAAGTCCTCGTCGTCCTCGTCGGTCTCAACGAGCGGTGGGAGGATTTTGAGCAGCTCGGTGATCTGGTCTGCGTACTTGCTGGTGAGCTGAGGCGGCTCCCTCTCCAGATCAAACGTCTTATTGAGGCCGCCCTTCTTGGCGTCGACCTCCAGACGCAGCTGGTCGATGTTCCAGGGGCGAATCTTCGCCTCCTTGTTGCTCGCGAGCTTCGCTAGGACCCGCCGCTTCCACGGCACGGTGATCTGTTTCGCCGGTGCGTCAACGTACGGCTTGGGGTGCCGCGCCTTGCCCATATGGCGCGATGACACCACCTTCCAAGGTAGAGAATTTATCGACACCACTTGACTTGAAGTAGAGAAAATGTCACCTAAGACTCGTGTCTCGAAAGAAGCGCCGGGCCATCCACGACCGCATCGCGACGCTCCGCAAGGAAGCGAAGTTGACGCAGGAAGACCTCGCCAAGAAGTGCGGGGTTGACGAGACGGCCGTCTCTCACTGGGAGAACGGGCACTCGGCCCCGACCGGATCGCGGCTTCCCGCCGTGGCCGCTGCGCTCGGCGTAACGATTGACGAGCTCTTCCGCGAGGCGGCGTAGGCCTCGTGACGTCACTCCCTCTCCTCGCACGGCACTTCGATCCCGGTCCGCGTACGCCTCGCATCGCATGCCTCCTGTCCGGGGAAGCACAGATCGCCCGTGCACCACGCCTTCTCGGTGAGCGCGCACTCGGTCAGATCGGGCAGTGCGCCGATCGACACGTCGCGGGTGCGCTGACACTCGGCCTTGTCGCGAACGCAGAAGCCGGCGCTCGGTGCAGTGGCGCAGTACCACCCGCGCGCTGCGACGACGGTAACCGCGACGGGAACGGGCGCCTTGACTGCGCCCCGGTGGCTGGCGGCGCCCGCCTGCACGGCTCGCTGGATGCCAGCCTCGACGAGCCCAGTCGAAGCGCAGTCGATGATGCTCGTGGTCTTATCAAACCGGCGTTCCTGCCGGAACTTCGCGTTCACACTAACGCTCGATGCCTGATCGTCGCCTTTGACGCGAACGTTGAAGCGCACCTGTGTGGCCATGATCGAACTCACGCCCTCCGATCCGCAGTCAACGGCTTTCATTTCCTCCGATCCGAGACTCATCCAATCCGTGGTGATGAGGCCGCTCGCCTTCTCCATGTTGGAAATGGACCATCCATGGTCCGCGAAGACATCGATCACGGCGCTCCACGTCGCGTCGACGCCGTGGGCAACGTTGGCCGTCGTCTTGACGTTGTGTTTGCCGGGCGCTGTGGCGCTCGCAGCGGCAACCGCCACAAAACCACACACCAGAACCCCACGAGTAGCTTGTCCAAATCGCATGGGGCGGAGCGTCTCGCGGGTTCGTCGGTTGGTCACGAAACGAGCCTGCTTTTTTTTGCGTCAGATCGCTGCGTTTCGTTGCGTTTGGGATTGTCACATTCCGTTCAGCAGCGCCAAACGCAGGCTAACGCACCGGAGGCACAGTGGTAGCCGTCGCCAAGCAAGTCGAGATCGGCGGGCTCGATACCGATCGGGACCGCGCGATCGAGAAGGAGACCGCTTATGTTTGGCGCGAGCAACTCTGGTCGGCCATGCGTTCGTTCGTCGAGTGCTACATCGACGCCGACAACGGGCTCAAGAAGCACGACGGCTGCGCGTACCGGCTGAACGAACAGTGGGAGTCGAAGGGTCGCCCGGTCTCGCCGGGTGCGCTGAAGAACGCTCTCGAGGATCAGAGCCGCAACAACTTCCGGCTTGAGTGGGCGTTCTGGTTCGGGTCGCAGAGCGCGGAAGTCGCCGCGCTGCTCGCGCGCCACGTGCGCCCGGCCAAGACCGCCGAGGAGCGTCTCGCCGATCTCGAGGCCGAACTCCGCGAGGAGTTGTCGCACAAACGGGCCGAGGCCGTGATGCGAAGGGCGAGGACCCGATGAACCGCGCCGGTCCAGGTCCCGAACCTCCAAGCTGATCCGTCGGCGAAACGCGACGCACGGAACCGCAACGATCGCTGTTGGGGAACAGCGACCTGCTCTGGAGATTCTCGGGTGACTCAAGAAACGAAAACTGAAGCGCGCGATTCGTTCGCGGTCTACGTCGCCGGCGCCGCATCGCCCGACGCAGCTCCGCGCGTGGCTGCTGCCACGTGGGCCCTGCGCGCCGCTGGCTTCGTCGTCACGTGCACATGGCCCGAGATCGTCGCGAAGGTCGGCAACGCGAATCCACGTGACGCCAGCGTAGGTGACCGGCGTGGTTGGTCGACCCAAGATCTGACCGAAATCGACGCGGCCGACGCCGTGCTGTTTCTCGTCCCGGCACCACCGGCTACCACGCGCGGCGCCTGGTTCGAGGCGGGCTACGCGTACTCGGAGAAGAAGCATTTGGTGTTCGCGGGCGACACGAAGCAGAGCGTGTTCTGCGCGCTGGGCCATGAGTGCGTGACGGATGCTGGCGCGCTGAAGTTGCTCCGCGGGCTGCGCGACAGGGCGCGGGTGGACGGCGGGCTGCGCGAGCTCGCGGCGAACGCACCGGAGCAGGCGGAGCAACGGTTTGATCTGGGCGGGGAGGGTGGATGAAGGCCATCCCGACCAAGTACGCCGGCGTTCAGTTCCGCTCTCGTCTCGAGGCGCGGTGGGCCGCGTTCTTCGAACTCGTCGGTTGGACGTGGGCATACGAGCCGATTGACCTCGCCGGGTACATCCCGGACTTCGTTGTCTCCGTTGACGACAAGGGCACCGGGCGCGAACCGATGCTCATCGAGGTCAAGCCGATCATCGAGTGGCCGTGCGCCGTCCCAGCGTGCCTGTGCGGGGCGCAGACGCCATCCCTGAGGGATTCACACGACGAAGCGATAGCCAAAATCCAGTCGAGCGGATGGACAAAGCACGCGCTTATCGTTGGTGCTGTCCTGCTACCTCCGGGGCAGCAAGGTGTGCCGCGAATCGGACAGCCCATCGAGAGTCAAGCTGGCAGCGGCGACTGGTTTGACACCCCGTGTGTCGTCTGTCGCTGTCGATCGTGCTCTAGCTATCTGTGGGTGCCGGACATCGAAGGATGGGGCACCTGCTGCGATTGCCAATTCCGCGACGGCAGTGGCAATAACAAACCGGCCATAGCAGTCGACCCGACGACGCTCTGGCGCGAAGCCGGGAACCGCGCGCAGTGGCGAGGGCGATCCGCGTGAGCCACGCGCACGACAACACGCTCCTGCAGCGCATGGGGTTTCGCGATCCTGATCGTCGGCTACCGAAGCACGATCATGCGTCGATGCAACTCGCGTCGGAGCCGGTGTGGCTCGTGCTTGCGAGCAGTGTTCACGGCTATGCGGAGCGGCTGTCACGCATCCAGTGTGACCTCGAACATCCCATCCAGAAGGGCGACGGCGCATACCGAACGACGATCGGGTTTGCGGACGCGCTGCTGACTTGGGGCGAGCGATTCGAGGACCGGCCTTGGTGCCGCATCGATGGCCGGGACGTCGAGGCGGCAGGACCGTGCTGCCTTCGTCGCCAGATCCACACGTCGATGATCGTCGAGATCAAGTCGCGCATCGACGACGTTGGTTCGCTGCTTCGCCAGATGAATCTGTATCGCGAGTACTCGAAGTGCGACCGCTATCTCGTCTGGTCACTGCACGACGAGGATCGCGAGTTCGGTAGCCTCCTGCGCAGTCAGCGGATCGGCTTGCTCGTCGGGCCGAGTCTCTTCGACATCGGATTCCTCAACGGTGTCACAGCGTGTTAACCGCGACGCCTGCCATGCTCGATGTCGACGAGGTGCGCTCGGCGTTGCAATCGCGCGCTGTGCTCGAGTTCTACGGCTGGCAGTTCAAGAAGAGCGGCGACGAGCTCGAGTCATCCGCGTGCCCGACGCGCAGCGATCACAGCCGTCGGGCATTCGTCGTCAACGCGAACAGCGGTCGGTGGCAGTGCTTTCCCTGTGGAACGTCGGGCGACCTGTTCGACTTCATTGCAGCGGCCGAGCGAATCTCGATGCCGTCCGGGTTCAGTGGCGCGCTGGCCAAGGCAGCAGAGATTGCCGGCGTCGGCGCAACCGCGCTCACCGCAGACGAGCGACGCCGGCGAAAGCTCGAGTGGATGTCGCGCGCAGCCGACGCCGAACGCAAAGAGAAGGAGGGCCGCCGCGTCCGCGACGTTGCAGCGGTACCGATCGCGACGGCGTATTGGGACTCGCTACTTCCTGAACACGACCGCGGCATCGCATACCTCCGCGAACGCCACGTCGTCGAGATGCTCGCGACGTTCAAGGACGCGATCAGGTTCGACCCGAAGCACGGCGGTTCGCCGGCGCTGGCCCTCTACTCGCGTGACGGCGACATCCGCAACGTCGTCGCGCGCCGCGTCCCCGAGCTCGGCGAGCCAAAGACACCAGGCTTATACCAGTGCCCGACCGCCGGGACGCTGGTCAACGCTGTCTGTCAGATCGAAGCCGAGCGAGACGTCGTCCTGACCGAGGGTCTCGTCGACAGCATGACCGCTCGGATCGCGTGGCCGAGCGCGATTGTCCTCGGTGCGCACGGAGCCGGCAACCTTGCCAAGATCGCGATGCTGGCAGCTCCTGCCGTTGCGAAGTGCAAGACGCGCATGGTCGTCGTTCCGCATCACGACCGACGAGGATTCGAGACAGCCGTTGATGCCTGTCGGTTCGCAATCGACGCCGGACTCGACACACGCAAGGGTTCGCTCAAGATCGTTCGGCATGGGCAGAAGGACCTCAACGATGCGTGGCGGCTGGGATGGAGGCCGACCGCGTGAGCGAGTCGACGGAAGCGACATCCGACTTCAGCGTCGAGAAACTCGAGGCGGTGGTTCGCTCGATCGAGGAGGCGCGCGCGAAGAAGCTGGCGGCAGAATGGTCATACGGTCCGTCGCTCAGCACGTGGCTCGGTGACGACGAGCCCGATGACGACGATGCCAGCGATTGGCACATCCGCGGTCTGATCCCGCGCGACGTCGCCTTCCTGTTTGCAGGCGATCCGAAGACAGGCAAGACGATGGCTGCCGAGTCTATGTCGATCGCGCTGGCCATGGGCGCCAGTGACTGGTGCGGCTTCAAGATCTCCGAGCGACGACGCGTGCTGCTCATGCCTCGAGAGGATGCGGAGCGCACGACGAAAATTCGATTGTGGCAACTCGCTCGCGGCGCGGGACTTCGTCGGCCTCATGACCTCGAGCAGTTCCTCTCCGTAGATCCGATGAGCCCGCTCGACCTCGGCAACGCGGATCACGTCGCCCGGCTCCAGAAAGCGTGCGAGCGCTTCGACGTCGTGATCCTCGACAGCTTCGCGACGACCCATCACGGCGACGAGAACAGCAACCGCGACATGTCCAACGTAATGGGCGCCGCGCGTGACATCGCCCTCGGAACGAACACGGCGATCGGATTCATTCACCACTACAACGGCAAGGGCGGCGCCGACGACAAGCGGTCGCCGATTCACCGTTTGCGCGGAGCGTCCGCGATTGCCGGCTACGCGCGCCATGTCATTGGCGCCGAGCGCGGCAACGAGAAAGGACAGATCGTGATCAGCGTCGACGGCAACTTCGAGTACAAGCCAGACCCGTTCGTCGTGCGCCTGGTGAACGGGATGAACGACAACAAACGCACGCTCAACTACGAGCTGCTGGGTGATGCAAAGGAGGTCGCGCTCACCGCAGACGACAAACTGATCGACGAGGCGATCGTCGCTGTGCTCGAGCGGGTCGGCGTTGACGGAGTCGGTGACCGCGACCTCCGCAGCATAGTCTCTGACCACCTAAAAGGCACCGGCCAGAAGGTGTCCGGCGTGCGCGGAACGAGGGTCTCTCTGCGCGCGAATCAGCTGCGCCTGGACGCGAAAATTGATCGCGAAGTGACGGGCAAAAAGCGCTGGAGAAAACTGTGATGTCTCCGGACACGCGCGGTTTTCCGTCGCAAGCACTGGAAATCGTTCTGGACGCCGTGTCCGGAGCCTCATCAATTTCGACGGCCAAGAAACGCGATTCAGGGACGGCCGAAAACAGCGTGTCCCGCGTGTCCGGACACGGCATCGCCAATGATTCCACAGCACTTAGCGCCGTGTGTCCCAGCG
The DNA here is from genome assembly GCA_038322185.1 of Haliangiales bacterium. Classification (GTDB taxonomy): domain Bacteria; phylum Myxococcota_A; class Polyangia; order Haliangiales; family Haliangiaceae; genus JABFXX01. The sequence continues at coordinate 33,476 of JBBQFU010000035.1, read as the reverse complement.
TGTCCGGACCAGCTGGACACATGCGGGTCACCGGCGTGTCCGGCCCCCTAAAGGGGGGCCGTCCGGACACGCGCGTTGGTGGCCCGGGAAAACGAGGTTCGTCATGGCCGGTTTAACGCAGCCCGTCATCAACAGCGCAGACCAGACCGTGGTGAGGCTTCGCGATGGCGCTCAGAGCAGGGGCGTAGCAACGGTCCCAACGCTCCGCCCGTACCAGCACGAAGCGCTCGCGGCGATCGATCGCGAGCTCGCGCAGCACCGCAGCACGCTGATCGTTCTGCCCACTGGCACCGGCAAGACCACCGTGTTCAGCGTCGCCGCGCAGCGCTGGGTTCAGGAGCGCAGCGAGCGGGTGCTCGTGCTCGCCGACCGAGAGGAGCTGCTCTCCCAGGCCCGCAAGCGGCTCGAGCTGTTCGGGCTCGACGCCCGCATCGAGCAGGGCACGCGATCGGCAGGGGCGGCGCGCGTCGTGGTCGCGAGCGTCGCGACGATGGTGCGCCGTCTCGACCGGTGGATGCCGGACAGCTTCGGTCTCGTCGTCGAGGACGAATGCCAGCACAGCCCCGCCGCGAGTCGTTCGAAGATCCGCGACCACTTCAGCCACGCCAAGGTTCTCGGCGTCACCGCAACCCCGAAGCGCGCCGACGAGAAGTCGCTCGACGACGTCTACGAGTCGACCGCGTACCAGCTCGACATCCGCACGGCGATCCGGGATCGGTGGCTCGTACCGGTGAGTGCGCGACGAGTCGTCGTCGACGCAATCAAGCTCGCCGACCTCAAGGGCGGCGGCGACTTCGTGCAGGCGGAGATCGCGAAGGTCATGGAGGCGGAGCGCGCGGTGTCCGGCGTAGTCGTCCCGCTGCTCGAGTTGTCAGCCGAACGCCCGACGATCGTCTTCGCTGCCTCAGTCGTGCACGCTCAGATGCTCGCCGACGCGATCTGTGAGCGCAGGCCCGGCGCGGCGGTCGTCGTACACGGAAAGCTCGATGGCGACGAGCGCAGGCACCGTCTCGCGCAGTACGAGACCGGTCGCTGCCAGTACCTGGTCAACGTCGACATCGCGACGGAAGGCTACGACCATCCACCGACGAGCTGCGTGGCGATGGCGCGGCCGACGAAGAGCTGGGCGCGCTACGTCCAAGCCGCCGGCCGAGGGTTGCGGCCAAGCCCCGAGACAGGCAAGCGCGACTGCTTAATTTTAGACTTCACCGGCACGGCGGGGAAGCACTCGCTGTGCGGACCCGCTGACGTGTTGGGCGCGCCTGGCGAGATCGCCGACGATGTACGCGCCGAGATCGAGCGCCTACTTGGAACCGCGCAGCTCGATGTCAGCGCGGTTGTCGCCGCGGCGGAGGAGAGTGTCGTCGACCAGCGCGCGAAGCACGCTGCGGCTGCCGTCGTTCAGTGGCACGCCGACAAGATCAATCCGTTCGTGGGTCGCACCGACCACGCGCCGCTGCCGAGCGATCGTCCGCAAGGCTGGGGCGGCGCGCCGGCGAGCGAAGGCGCTCTCGTCGAGATCGAACGTCTCACCACAAACCACAAGGGCGAAGTCGGACTGTCGCGCGAAAAGCTGCCGGCCGGGTTCTCTCGCGCAGACGCGTGGAGGCTGATCACGCTGCTCAAGCATCGCGAGCGCAACTCGCTGTGCACGTACGCGCAAGCCAAGCGGCTGAGCGGTTTCATCGACACCGTCACGCTCACAAAGCGAGACGCCGGGCGCCTGATGGCGGCTGGAGCAAAGCTTGGCTGGCCCGACGGCGTGCGAGCCGAGGTCGATGCGATTCGCGCCGAGCGGGCAAAGGAGAACGCAGCATGGGCGCCGTAGCACTGTCGTCACTCGTCACGCACGACCACGGAACGCCCGACGCGATCATCGCGCTCGCGCACGCGACGTTCCCGAACGGCATCGACCTCGACCCGGCGAGCTCGCCGAAGTGGAACGACCGGCCGGGTGGCGTGCGCGCCCGACGAATCATCACCGAGGAGGAAGACGCGCGAGTCACCGAGTGGTTCACCGGCGCACCGCTGCCGCTGCGGCTCCGAACGGATCGTCGATGCGCGCCGCCTGCCGTGATCGGTGGGACGCTGTTCTGCAATCCGCCAAACGACAAGCGCGGCGAGCTGGTGAACTTCTTCTGGCGCACAATCGTCGAGTACTGGCTACGCGGCTGGTGTCGGTCAGCGCTCTACGTCGGCTTCAACCTCGAGCACGCCGCGAAGCTGCAACGCATCGGTGCGCGCACATCGCCGTTGCGTCAGCCGACGATCGTCACTGCCGAGCGCCCCGAGTACCTCGACGGCGAAACGCTGCGCCCGCAGACCGAACCACTGCACGCCAGCTTCATCACGCTGCTTAGCAACACGCCGAGCGAAATCAGAACGTTTTGTGCGCTGGGCAAGGAGCTCGGCGACGTCACCGGACCGATCGGCTGATCGGCCCTTTCGAACCAAGGAGAAACAGAACATGGAACCGACGACGAACTACACAGACATCATCGAACGCGGCGTGAAGCGCGAGCTGCCGTGCAAACTCAACGACGAGGAGGAGCTGCGCATCGCGCGCCAGATGGTGGCGGTCAAAGCCGAACTGTCCGAGCGCGAGGCCTCGTGGGACCTTAAGGCGAAGAAGCACAAACAGGAGGTCTCGGACACCGAGCGCGTGATCGCGAAGATGGAGCGCGAGCTCCACACCGGTCAGCAGGACCGCGTCGTGATCTGCAACCGGGTGTTCGAGCGCAACGCCTCGGGCGGCGGCGATGAGGTGCTCGTGCGGCTCGACCCTGCGCATCAGCTGCCCGGCGACACGCGCGAGGTGCAGCGCATCCCCGCGAGCGCGAGCGTGATGCAGAAGTTCCTTCCGTTCATCGATCAGGCAAGCGGTGGCGGGTCGCTACTCGACGACGCGCGAGCGCAGCAGGCCGCGGTGGCCCAGCGCAGCGCGGAACCAGCGGATGACGTTCCGGCCGACGAGCCCAAGGAATGTGCCGCCGATGACGACGACGACGACGAAGATACCGCCGACGAGGCAAGCAAGCCGAAGCGCGGCAAGAAGCGCTAACCGTGGCCAAGCCGAAGATCCAGACGCGCCGGACGATCACGATCTCGAACGTGACGTACGGCCGGATCGCGCGCGCGGCGTCCGCTCAACGCGTGCCGATGTCGACCGCCCTCGAGCAGGCGTTCGGCGATCTCGTCGGGCCCGACATCGAAGCGTCGGCGGCACGGGCGAAGGCGGCACCGAAGCGCAAGGGCGGGCCGGTCGCCAAGCTGAAGGTCGTCACACCGAAGCCGGTCGCGCCGGTGGTGACGCCCCCAACGACCGCTGCTCGCTACATCGCGGTCGCCCGGCCGCGCGAGGTCCGCCGCGACCCGTCCTTGGAGCGACAATACCTGGGTGACGCAACGGCCAACGCTCTAGGCTTCCGGTGAGCCCCGTGGCTGCACGTTCGGAGCGGACCCTGTCCGAGCGGCTGGAGATGCTCCAAGCACGCCACGAGCGAGCCCTGGAGTCCCTGGCGGCCTTGGTGCGCCGTGTCGACCGCGCCGGCGGCTACGCGACCGACCAGGACCAGGCAGACCTTCGCCTGGCGCGCGCCGTGATCGCGGAGGAGCGGTAGGTTGTGACGACCATCCTCTCGGTAGATCCCGGCTATGCGAAGTGCGGGTGGTCCGTCGTGGAGCCGGACACCGGCCGCGTCGTGGCGCTCGGCGTGATCGTCACGACCAAGGACCCGCGCGCCGACCTGTCCACGGACCGCGCGCGCCGAGTCGCGACCGTCAGCGGCGAGCTCGCGGTAATCGCGGTCGCGCATGACTGCACGTCGATAGCCGCCGAGCAGGCCCTGGGGCACGGGGCGGCGGCGGCGGTCGCAGCGAACATGCTGCCGTGGGGCGCGCTCGTCATGCTCGCGGTGATGCGTGGCGCTCAGCTCGTGGAGATTCGCGCGAAGGTGTGGCAGCACGCCGTGCTCGGGCTCGAGGCGGGCAAGGTCGACTACGCCAAGGTCGAGAAGGAGCTGGCGCGGTACGTCGGTGGTCAGCTGGCGGTCGAGCTGCTCGCGATCAAGAAGGCCGACAGGACCCACGCCCTCGACGCGTGCGGAATCGGAATGCTCGCGGCGCTCAGGCCGCACGAGGCGACGCGGATCGTCGCAAGGAGGCCAGTGTGAAGATCTCACCGAATATCGAGAACGCGCCACGTCGCGTCGCGGTGCTCTCGCTGGCAGAGCTCGGACTTTCGACAGCAGCCATCCACGCCGCGTTACAGTCAAGGCGGCAGGGCGGGCTCGCCGACCGGTCAGAGATAAGACGGATCCTCCGTCAGCGCGGTGAAGAAGAGGCTGGGGCTGGCGTGACCTACCAGGTGCCGACACGGCCGTTTCTTCACTTTCGCCGGCGCCCGCTCGTGATCCCTGCGAGCAATTGTGAGCGAGGGCACAGCGGCCTGGTCGAGTGCGTCCGCGGTTGCAAGCCGCGCCCGATCGCGAAGGCTATCGTGATGACCAAACCCGGCCGACTTCAGCGCGTCATAAACCGCGTCAGGGTGTGGCTCGGTCTGCGCGCGATCCGCTAGCCCGAAAAACCCGCGAGCCCGCAGATTCCACCCTGCGAGCTCGCTTGTGCCTCGGCTCCCCAGCCTCAGCGACGAACCCAACGTACGCGAGAGGTCTGATCATGTCCACACCGTTGAATGAGCCGGAGATCGTGAAGCGCGCGCGCGGTCGTGCGTCCGCGAAGATCGATGCGCCGCGGCCGCGGGGTGACAGGTGATCCTGGGCATCGACCTTCGGGGGGCTGCGTGCGGATGGTCGCTCCTTGATGAGGCGGCGAGCTCGTTCACGGGCCTCGGCGTCCACACGCTTGGACGTCCCGAGCGCATCGATCGCGCAACGTTGGGCCGGATGGATACCGTGCATGGACTCGCGCGCGTGATCGCGGCGCGCGCGCCGGGCTGCTCGACCATCGTGGTGGAGCGGTGGGTCCCCGAGGCGATGCGAGAGCTCGACGCGGGGCTGGCGTGGGGCACGTTGCTCGGCGTGGCATCGATGCTGACCCCGCGGCCACAGCTACTGACGCTCGAGCCGCAAGCGTGGCAGCGCGAGCTCGCGCTTGGGAGACGAGACCTGCTTGGCGAGGTCGCGTATGCAAACGCTCAGTACGTTCTGCGCGGTCACCCGCGCGCGGACGAGGCACTGCGGCGACTGCCGGCGAACGTTCGAGAGCCGGCGATCGCGGCTGCGATGATCGCACTCCAAGGGGCGCTGCGGCTCGCGAAGTCCAAGCGGGCGGGGGAGGGCTAACCCTCATGGTGACGCAAGCGATCCCGGACGCTGGGGCTACGATGGCCTCGGGTACCGTCACAGGGACGGAACGGAAGCGCGTCCGCATCGTGCGACTCCGCGTGATCGGGGGCACCATCAAGCTCCGAGACGACGTGCCCGCAAGCCGCGCCGCGTGTCCGAAGCAGTTCGACCCGGCCACCGGTCAGCGCATCTGCGGTCACGTCCGCTGCGAGTGGCACCTGTGGATGATCGACGGCCGCGATCGACCAGGTCGCCGTCACCCTGGTCGTCGTTTGCCGAGCAGCGAGGTGCGGCCGGTGTGGCTCGAGTGGCCGCTACCGCCGAGCTGCGGCGCTGATCTGCTCGCGAGCGAGGAGATTCACGGCTGGACGCGGGAGCAGAAAGCGCGGGCGCTCGGCCTGAGCGTCGACTCGTACCAGTGGGCACTGCGAAACGTGATGCGAAAGCTGCGAGATCCGAAGAACAGCGAGGGTCTGCGCGAGTTCCTCGAGGACTCGGGTGGGTCGTTTCACCTGGGCTCGATCGGAGGATGACTATGGCCAAGAAAACAGGAGCCGAACAGAATTCGACCGCGCCCGCCGCCACGCCGAAGAAGCGCAGGCCGACTGCCTGGAAGGCGGGGCAGAGCGGCAATCCCAAGGGACGGCCGAGGTCGGGCGAGTCGCTCGCGGAGATCGTTCGCTCGGAGGTCTCGCCCAAGGCGCTGATCAAGCGGATGCAGTCGCTCGCCGACAACGCGGAGAGCGAGCAGGTGCGGGTCCATGCACTGACGTGGCTCGCGGATCGCGGCTACGGCAAGGCGCCACAGGTGGTCGAGCTCGTCAACCGCAATCCGTTCGCGGACCGCGCGAAGGCTATGACAACTGAGCAGCTCGAGGTCGCAGCGATGTTCGACGAGGAATCGGAGGCCGATGTCTCGGCCGGCGACGTCAACTAGCCTCGCGCGCTCGCAGCTCGGAGGCGCGTCGCTCGATCTCGAGAAGCGTCGGCTGATCGCGAGGGCCGCGAGGGCCGAGCTCTGCAGCCGATCGCTGTCGCACTTCGTGCGCTTCGCGATCGCCGCCGGCGTCGTACACGGCATTCGGAAGGTGCAGTGGGGCTGGCACCTCGAGGCCTTTTGCTGGGTCACGCAGATGCAGCTCGAAGGCTGGCTCGTTGCGTACGGCCGCGGCACAGCGGAGATGGTGGCGCGCCAGCGCGAGGCGTGGGAGCGGACCGGTGCGACCTGGGAAGACGGACTACCGAAGCCGTGGGAGCGCTACGTCCTCGTGCAGAACGAGCTGGACAACCTGCCCCCCGGCACGCTGAAGAGCACCATCGCGATGGTCTGCGCGAACGCATGGATCTGGCTGCACGAGCCGAAGTTCGCATTCGGTGCTGCGTCGGGTATCGACGCGAACGTGACGCGCGACTCGAACGCCACGCGCGACATGGTTCGCAGCGCCTGGTATCGCGACACATTCGCGATCGCATGGAATCCGGCGAACGATAACGAGCCTCGGCCTGACGAGCCGGCCTTCGAGCAGGAGGCGCAGGCGATCGGTGTCGATCCGAAGAAGGACGCGATCTCGGACTGGAAGACGACCGCCGGCGGCCAGCGGTACTCGCGAACGATCCAGCGCGGCTTCACCGGTCTTCACGTCGACGGCACGTTCATCGACGATCCCGACGACGCCGATCGTGTGTGGAACGAGGCCGCGCGCGTGCGACCGCAGAATCGGTTCACTCGTGCGATCGAGAACCGTACGAACGACGAGCACCGCTCCATCCGCAAGGTGATGCAGCAGCGCGTGCACAGCGAGGACTTCAGCTGGTATTTGCTGTCGATCTCGAGGTGGTCGGCGGAGAAGCCGAAGGGATGGATGTGGTTCTGCGTGCCTGCCGAGTACGGGCGGCAGCCCGCCGACGCACCACGTGAAACACCCTGGGGCCCGTTTGATCCACGCACGACGGATGGCGATACGCTCCACCCTCGGCTCTCGCCCGGCGTGCTCGCCGACAAGCGCGAGAAGCTCCCCGACTACGAGGGCCAGTACAACTGCAACCCGGACCGCCGAGCCGCGGGCATCCTGGCGCGCCGGTTCGCTCGGTTCTGGGTGACCCCCGGTGAGATTGTCGACAACCTGCGCAAGCGGCCGATCGACTGCCCGTCGCGCACCGAGCAACCGCCGGTGGTGGTCAAGCTCGAGCAGCTCTCGCAGCTCATGCTCAACGTCGACGCCGCGAACAGCCTCGACCCGCGACCCGACGGTAAGACCTCGGCGGTCGGGCTGCTCGTCACTGCCCGCCGCGGCGACGAGATCTATCTGCTCGACGACCATACGAGGGTGCTCGGCATCTCGGCCACGTACCGCGCGATCTTCCGCGTCCTCGGCCTGTGGATGCTTGACCGAGTACTCGTCGAGAAGAAGGCACTCGGCGCGAGCGTCATCGCCGAGCTCGAGAAGGCGATCCGGCGCGGGTGGTACGTGGACGACGAGACAGACGAGCGTGTGCCGCTGGTCGGACCCGACGGCAAGCGCGTGCGGGCCGTGGTCGAATCGTACGACCCGGGCAAGGACAGCAAGGCGACGCGCGCGAACGGCGTCGTTCCACCGTGGCAGCAGGGGACGATCTTCATGCGTGACGGCGCGTCCTGGCTGTATCCGCAGGTCGACGCGAACCGCAAGACGGTCGACGAGGGGTGCCTCGGCGAGATTTGCGGCTTCCCCGCGAGTCGGCGCAACGACCGCATGGACTGCCTCTCGATGGCGGTCGCCCACTACCGCAACCAGCCGACGCTCAGCGCGCGCGATCGGTGGAAGGTCCTCGGCAGCTAGACGTTCGCGAACGCCGGAGGCTGGGTTCGGCGACAGACCCCAGGGCTACCCTCGGTGACGATGACGAGCGATTTCCACGAAACGATGAAGCTGGTCGAGGAGGCCCTGACGAAACTCGAGCAGGGTCACGACAACCCGGAATCCGTGCGTGCGTTCATCGAGGAGATGCTCGATTTGCTTCCATCGGACGAGCTGTCGTTCAAACAGAAGCTGCGCATGAAGGAGGCGCAGCTCCGGCTCGAGAAGGTGCTCAAGCGCGATCAGCCCGAGCACTGAGCCGTTAACCCTCACCCGTGACCGCGCCGAGCGGCACGGTTCGTCGGTGGCAACGGATCCGAAGAGCGGCCGGACGGGAAATGGACGGTTCGGAACGGGCAATCCGGGCAATCCGCGATCGAAGAAGCGCGAACTCCGAACCGACGGGTTGGTCAACGCGTTCACAGGCCACGGCACCAGCCGCGACCGCCGCTCGTACACCAAGCACCGCACGAAGCCGCTGTCGGACACTGCCGCCCTCGACCTCGCCCGCGGCAACTGGATCGCGAAGCGCATCGTGGGGTGGCTACCTAAGGAGTGCTTCCGCAAGGGCTACACACTGACCATCCCGGGGAAGCCCGAGCTCGTGAAGAAGGTCAGCACGGCGATCGGCGGCGCCGGTGGGCTGCGGCTGAACTGGCACATGAAGCGCGCGGGGGCCATGGCGCGAGTCGCCGGCGGCTCAGCGCTCTTTCCCGCCCTCGAGGGCTCGCTGCCCAAACTGTCCGAGCCGCTCGACCTCGAGGCCGACGGCCATAAGATCCTCAAGGTCAAGGCTCTGCACCTGCTCGAGCCGCGCGAGCTCACGCCGGTGAAGTTTTACGGCGACATCGAGCACCCCAAGTTCCGCCAGCCCGAGTTGTTCGAGGTGTGGCCTCTCACCGGTGGCATGGCCACGACGCGGGCCGTGATCGTCCACGAGAGTCGACTGCTCATGTTCCGCGGCGAGCGCTTGAGCGCCGAGTCCTTGCCGGGTCAGCGCTGGGGTTGGGACGACAACGTCCTGACGCCGGTCCACGAAGCGATTTACGACTACGGCACCAGCTGGGGTTCGGCCGCCACGATCCTTCAGAACTACAGCCAGCGTGTGATCAAGTTTGCGCAGCTCGCAGAGATGCTGAAGGAGGAGGGCGGCGAGGCGCTGATCCAGAAACGTGTGGCGAACATCGACATGATCGCGAACGTCCTGCGCGCGCTACCACTCGACGCCGAAGACGATCTGGTCAACGTGACGACGAGCGTGGGTGGCCTCGCCGAGCTGCTCGTCGAGCTCGCGCAGGTGGTCAGCGCGGCGGCCGACATGACGATGACGCGGTTGTTCGGACGCGCGGCCGCGGGCCTGAACGCCACCGGCGAAGGCGACGCTAACAGCGACCACGATCGCATCGAGACCGAGCAGACCGACGTCTACACGGATCCGGTCGAGTCGGCGATCCGCATGGTGATGCTCTCGAAGGACGGCCCCACGGGAGGCAAGGAGCCGCCGGATTGGTCCGTCGGCTGGAACCCGCTCCGGCAGCAAAGCGCGAAGGAAGTGGCCGAGACGCGCAAGATCGACGCCGAGGCCGATCAGATCCGCATCGACAGCGGTGTGATCACGCGGCGCGACGCTGCGAAGAGCCGCTACGGCAGCGACAAGTACGGCGACAGCATCACGGTCGACTGGAAGGAGTGGGAGAAGCAGGAGAAGATCGATCAGGAGCGTGCGGCCGACATCGCAGCGAGCGCCGATGATCTCGCCGCGCTCGGACGCTCGGGGGAGGTGGACGAAAACGGCAAGCCGGTCGCCAGAGTAGTCCAGTCGCGGCGCGTTCCCGACGACGACGAGGTGGACGACGAGGACGACAAAGACCCCCTGGTCTAGTCCATGGCGCCGAACCTCGAGGCTGCACGACGCGTCGCTGCGTACGTGTTCAACATGCGGCGCGCCGGCCAGGGGGCGCGCCGCCGGCGATCGCCGCGGCCGCAGTTCCCGCACCTGGTCGAGCGCGACTACGCGACGGACCTCGTCACGATCCTGGGAGTGCTCCGGCGCCATGTAGACAACGCCTTCGTTGCGCTGCCTGGTCTGCTCGAATCTGCTCGTCGCGAGCGCGACGACGAAGCCGAGCTGCTCGAGCGCCAGGTCGTCGGCCTCCGCGTCGTGATCGAGAACCCGGTCGGATCTGTCCGGACCTGGAGGGACGCCGACGGCACCACGGGCCAGACCGTGATGCGCTCGAGCTACGGCTACCTACTCGGCTACGAAGGTGCCGACGGCGAGGACGTCGACGCCTATCTCGGGCCCGAGCCAGAGCCGACCGAGGTCTACGTCGTTCACCAGCGCCGCAAGGGCCCGGCAGACGCTGCGGCCTGGGCCGATTACGACGAGGACAAGGTCATGCTCGGCTGGGCTTCCGCCGACGCCGCGCGCGCCGCCTATCTCGCGCAGTACGACGATCCGCGGTTCTTCGGCGGGATGTCGGTCTTCGGCCTCGAGGACTTCAAGCAAACGCTGCACGCGAACCCGGGCCGCAAGTTGACCCACGCCGATCCGCGCGATCGCCGGCGGCTCCGCACCGACGTCGGCGAGGGCCGACGCGCGCGGATGCTGCTCGACCGCGCGCGTGACAGCATCGCTGGCGCCGGCGGCCAAGCCGAGCAGGCCGCGGCCGCGGCCGCGAAAGACGTCTCCGATCACCAGCGCGGGCAGCTGTCCAAGCAGAGCACCGCCGCGATCGGCGTCGACATCACATCGTTGCTCGCCGATCCGAAGATGGCGGCTCGGATCGATGCGTTCGTGCACGAGAACGTCTCGCTCGTCACCAGCCTCGGCACCAAGACGCTCGACGACCTCGAGAAGATGGTCACTCGCGCGTTCGCCGATGGTCTGCGCGCCGAGCAGCTCGGCGCTGAGATCGCCAAGCGCTGGGGCATCGCCGATCGCCACGCACGCCTGATCGCGCGCGACCAGATCGGCAAGCTCAACGGTCAGATCACGCGCGCGCGCCACAAGGAGCTCGGGATCACGACCTTCCGGTGGCTGACGATGAAGGACCCCAAGGTCCGCCCTCGCCACCAGCCGATGGAGGGCAAGACGTTCGCGTACGAAGGCGACGACGTGCCACCGTTCTGGCCAGGCCAGGAAATCTGCTGCCGCTGCACCGAGGAGCCGCTGTTCGACGACATCATGGCCGAGCTCGACAAGCTCCTCGCGACGCCGGCGACGCCACCGGCACCTCGGCCCGAGGACACACCGGAGTACCAGTTCGAGCGTGAGCGCAAGGCTGCGGCGAGTCGAGCTGCTGTCGCCGCGGCAAACGAGGACCTTGCCGCGCTCGCAGTGCACCAAGCCAAGGAGAAAGAGTGGGCGGCGAAGCTGCAAGCGGCGAAGGACAAGCAGGCCAAGGCGCTCGCCGAGCTCAAGGCCAAGCAGTCAGCGGAGCAGGCCGCCAAAGAAGCCGCAGCCAAGGCCGCCGAGGAAGTGGCGAAGAAGGCCGCCGAGGAAGCAGCCGCCGCCGCGAAGAAGGCAAAGCTCTCCGAGGCCGCGAAGAAGGCTGCGGCCACGAAGAAGGCCAACAAGGAGGCCGCGAAGCTAGCCGCTGAGCAGGCAACGCAGGCGGCAACGCAGGCAGCCGCGGCGAAAGCAGCAGAGGCCGCGAAGGCGGCCGCATTCACACCGCAGGAGATCACCCAGTACCAAGCCAAGGTCATCGCGCTACAGGCCCAGGCCAGCTCGTCGCCCCCGGTCGGTTGGTCGGCGGAGAAGCACGCTGCACAGGCGGCTGCGAAGGCCACGCTGCTGCAGCATGCGACACCGGCGACCGCTGCCGAGATGCTCAAGGCCGCCGACGCATTCGATGCCGTCGCGGCAAAAGCGAAGTCCGCGGGTTCGTACTGGGGCACGCCGTACACCGATCTCGCCCAGGGACTCCGCGATCGCGTGTCGGCGGCCGAGCTCGAGACCGAACGCGCAGCCCGACGAGCGGCACGCGCTGCTCGAGCGTCCACACCGGCAACGCCACCAAAGCCGATCCAGTACGCCACGATGCGACCGGACGACTTCGGCGGCTTCCACGGCCAGGCGTTCGTGCAAGACGCCGACGCGATCGAGGGTGGGTCCGTGCGGGTCCTGCGAGTTCAGGCCGCCGACGGTCGCGAGTACTACGAGGCAGTCTTCAAGGTCACCGCGCCGCACGGCGAGCACGCAAGGAAGTTCGGCACCAAGGAAGAGAAACACTGGCCCTTCCGTGGGCGCGAGCTGCGCAACGGCGCGATGGTCGACCTGCCCGAGTCCGAGTCGCATGCATCGTCGAACAAGCACCGGGTCCGCAACGATGGTGGTCACAGCTTCGAGATCGGTCTCGACGGTGCACTCGCGAACCAGGTGCGCGTGCGTGCGGGCAGCCTCGAGGAACTCGACAAGGCGATGGGCAAGTTCTCGAGACACATCGGAGTAGACACGCAGCGCGAGCCCACGCGCGCGGACCTCGAGCTCCAGGCCAAGGCCCGGATCGCAGCGAAGTACGATCCGAAGGCGTTCGGCTCGCTCATGGCAAAGGCGAAGACCGCCGAGGACCAGCTCGACGCGATCGAGCACGTGTTCGAGGCGCAGGCCAAGAAGCACCCCGAGCTGCTCGACGTCGTGGACGACGCGGAGATTCGCGAGGTCTACCCGGGGCACCGCGTGCTGTTCAGCGAGACGCTCGGCAAGACCCTCGCGAAGAAGTACGGCGCGCTGTACCACGACGGCAACCCACCGGCCGACGTCGCCGCGTCCATCGTCGGAAACACCGGGCTGATGTCGTCAGCCAAGCGCTACCACAGCGGCGTGTTCACCAAGGGGATGTCGACGGGCACCGACTTCGGGACCGGCGGCGCCGACGGCGTGTTCATGCGTCTCTCGAAGGGCGTCCCGAGCTCGGCCGGCGGGAAGTTTCGAGCCGTGATCGACACGGAGCAGGTCATGGGCCGGCTCGATTGGTGGGCCTTCAACTTCGACAACTACGGCACCTCGAGCTACGGCGCGACCGCAGGTCGAGAGGGCTACAGCCAGCGGTTCTCGGTGCCGGAGATGATGCAGGGAGGTGTCACCTCCGGGAACGAAGTGATGGCTCCCCATGGCGTGCCGCCGTCAGCACTCAAGAAGTTCATCGTGGAAGACGAGTCCTATCGCCGGCAGGTCCTCGCCGAGCTCGCGCGGCAGGGCATCAAAGAGATCAACGGCAAGCCCGCGGATCAATTCGTAGTGACACGCTGAACTGCGGCGCTCGAATTATCGTTGACGTTGTCAGTCGATTTCGATTGATTTCGTCAACCATAATTCGTAGAGTGGTTGCATGACGAACGCGAACACCGAATGGGCCCGCAACCTCTCCCACAACCTCCGCACCGCGGCCAAGGCGGCGCTCGGCTTCTACGAGTCCCTGCGCCGCTAGCCGCGAGGGCGGCGCGTCCACGCCGCTGCCCTCTTCGCCGTACCCATCCGTTCGCGCAACACCCACACCGAGGCCAACATGACCGCTCTCCCCGCCGCCGCTCTCTCGACCATGATCACTACCACCATCGCCCGCGAGGACCGCGGCGCGGTCGGCTTCGACGCCGCGGGCGCCATGCGCGCCGATAACGACAACGCGCTGCTCAAGACCGCCCTGTCGATCGACACCGGCACGGCATTCTTCGCGCACGGCACCGTGCTAGCGAAGCGCGGCGGCGAGAAGGCGCTGCGCCATCGTCGCGAGTTCTTGCGCCTGCCCCCGGTCGAAGAGGGCATGGCATCCCTGATCGGCGCCGTCCACGCCGAGGACCGCCGCGATCACGCGGTCAAGCTCGGCGAGGGCTACCTCGGCCTCACCGGCAAGCTCAGCGGCTGGCGCGATCGCGACGGCGCCGACGTCGGCGACTTGGTGCCGTCCGAGGGCGGTTGGCAGCGGCTCGCGGGCTTCGCGCCTCCGACGGTCAAGCCGGGCCTGCGCAGCAACGTGAATGCCTGGCTCGCGATGCGCCGCGAGGACGATGCGGTGTTGCGCACGCGCACCAGCACGGTCAGCGACGCGCGAGGACCTCGGCGAGATGGTCCAGGCCGCACTCGCAGCGCAAGGCGAGGTCGCGGAGGCGTTCGCGTCGCGCTGGCGCTCGGCGTGGACCGAGTACTACCTCGACCAGGGCAGCCGCGAGCAGCTCGGCGCCGAGGAGGTGCTCAAGCGCATCGCCTACCACGGTAACGTCCGTATCCCCGGCATCCGCGGCGCGGCCGGCACCTACGAGGCGTTGCGGGCGGCCTGGGACGCCGAGCCAGGCGATTCGCGTGCCGCGATCCACAACGCGATCACACGTGCGGCGCACGAGGCCCCGACGACGTGGCGCGCCTCGAGCTGGGCTGACGACGAGGCCGAGGAGCAGGCGAGCGAGCTGCTCTACGCGAAGAACTACGTCCTCGACATCCCCGAGGACAAGCGCGAGCAACTCGGCTGGTAGATCCCGCGCTCGCTGCGCTGACGAGCCCGCGAGGGCGAAACGCCGGAAGGCGTCCGCAGCTAACAACCACCTGCGAAAGGACAACTGTATGAACACGACCCCGACCCTGTTTGCTTTCACGACCGACACCCTCGAGATCACCGTCGACCTGGCCAAGGTCGCCCTGATGGCCAAGCGCGAGAACGGCAGCTACTGGCTGCGCCTGACTGGCGGTGACTCGCTCAACATCGCCGCCGAGCCGGGCGCCGCGATCCGCACCGCGTGGATCGCGTTCCAGGGCAAGTTCAACCCGGCGACGGACCGCTAGGCCGTGAAGGTCCACTATGCGCATCCGTGCTTCGCCGCTCACACCGCGTGCGGCCGCAAGATGAGCGAGCTCCGTGTGACGTTCGGCGGTCCCGTTGTTACGTGCGCATCGTGCCGTCGTTCGATCGTGCGCCTGCTCGGCGGTGGCTGGTGATCAAGTACAAGGGTCACACCATCTCGCAGGATTTCCGCGGCCACGACAAACCACCCGGGCACACTGTCCGCCGCCTCAGCGCGAGCGGGACATACGCGACGGAGATGTTCGGCTCGTACGAGACCGAGGACGCCGCGAAGGCCGTCATCGACCGGCGCTGCCCGATGTGTGAGTCGCTCTGCGACCACGCGGCGTGGGACGGCGTTCATTGCCCTTGGTGTCCTAAGCCGAAGGACGTGGCCTAGATGTACCTCCACTGCAAGCGCGGATTCGTCGAGGCCGACGCCTGGGATGGCTCGACGATTCCAGACAAGGTTCAGCAGCGCGAGGCGCGACGCCTCAAGCAGCAAGGCGGCACGACGATCATCGTGCGCAGCCGCGACGGTGTGACCCTCGTGTCGCTGCTCGGCAACGTCGGTGTCACCGCCGAGGTATTTCACACGCCGGATTGGGACTATCCCTTCCGGGTCTACCTGACCGTCGGCGCTTGGGCTGTGGTCATGGGCGCGGTAGCGCACGGCCTTGACTACCGCAACTTCAAGCACTGGACCGGCGTCTCGCGCAACCCCGGCGAGCACGAGCTCGCGCTCGAGATCTGGCAGGCCGCACTCCGCGAAGGCCGCCGCCGCGGCGAAACCGGATAGACCATTGACGTCGTCAGCCGTAAATCGGAGGATCCAAGGATGCCCGCGAAGAAACCGAAGGCGCCACGACCTCGAGGTCGTCCACGCCTGCACGGCGAGGAAATGACGGAGACGATCCAGATCCGGTGCAGCGGCACCGATCGCGAGCGCTGGGCCGATCTAGCCTCCGAGCTCGGGCTCGCGGTGGGGCCTTGGATGCGCATTCTCGCGATGCGTGAAGTGAAGAAGGCCGGCTGATCATGCACTTCCGAAACACCACGCTGTACTCATGCGGCGAGGAGGGCGGTCTCGTCGCCGGCTTGGTGCGCGTTGAGGCAAACGCCGGGCAGGGCGCGATCACCTGGGTCAACCCGGGCGGCCGACAGCGTGCGTACGATGTCGCGCGTGTCATCGCTGATGACGCCGACCACTTCGCGTTCGAGGACCACCGAGGGCGGACGTTCGAGCTCCGCGAGCTCACGCCGGCGTTCTACAACGAGCACGTGAGGCGCTCCGACCAGGCGAGGCTGGAGACCGCGGCCGCGCTGCTCGCTGCGTTCGAGGAATCGCTCAGATAACAACGTAATCCTCCAGCGCAGCGCTGCCACTCCGCATTGTGGCCGCGTTATGGCAGTGCGCCGCGAGCGATTCGACCAGGGGGTGGAGCTGTCCGCCCCCCGCGAGACCCCCGAAGGGTTCCTCGTGGTCGACGCGTTCGTGTCGCGCCCCGGTATCTACGTTTACAAGAACACCCGCGAGGACGAGCTCGACGGGCTGGGCAAGCAGGGCGAGTACCGCCGCGAGCTGCGACCCGACTCCGAGGTGACCTCCAAGCGGTCCCTCGAGACCTACCGGTCGCGCTCGATCACGATCGGTCACCCGCGCAAGAACGGCAAGCGTGTCCGCGTAGACGCGAGCAACGTGCGCGAGTACGAGGTCGGCAGCGTCGATGGCCCGGCGCGAGTCGTCAACGGTCGGCTCGCCGCGACGTTGATCATCAAGGACAAGACCGCGATCGCGGATGCCAAGGCACGCAACCGCCAGGTCTCTCCGGGCCACCTGTCGGAGATCATCGTCCAAAAGGGCGTCGACCCGAAGTACGGCCGTTACGACGCGATCCAGGCGGACATCGAGATCAATCACATCGCGCTGGTCGAGAAGGCGCGCGGCGGTGACTCGCTGCAGATGCGCCTCGACGGCGAAGAGATCCGCGAGGACGACGCCGGCGACGGCGGTCACACGCACGAGATCGTGCAGGACCCGATGCTGGGTGCGCTGCACGTCATGGTCGATCCGCTTCGGACCGACGGCTTTCACTCCAACCGGAGCGATGAGATGGCAGACAAGAAGTCCCGAGAAGACGAGCTGACCGAGAAGGTCCAGGAGCTCGAAGGTCAGATCAAGACGCTCGAGAAGGAGCGTGACTCCCTCGCGGATCGCGTTCGCGAGCGAATGGACGCGGCCGAGGCCGAGGCCGTGAAGACCGCACAGGATCGCGCGGACGAGGCCGAGAAGCGGCTCGACGCGTACAAGGGCGGCTTCATCAACGCGGTGAAGAACTGGACGGCGTTGACCGTTGTCTCGACCTCGGTGCTCGGCAAGGGCTACCGCATGGACGACAAGGATGAGGCCGACGTCGTGCGCGACGTCGTCAAGCGCCTCGACTCGTCGATCGATGTCGTCAACACCCCGCTCCCCGAGCTGCGCGGCCACTTCAAGCAGCTCGTCGCTCGGTTCGACCGCGCGAAGAAGGAGTACGCAGACGCCGCCGACACGCTCGGCAGCGGCTCGCGCTCGCACAGCGAGGACCAGGGTCGTCAGCGCAAGACTGACGACGACTGGAACAACCAGTGGAAGCGGCCCGCCGCCTCCACGCAGATGCTGCGGAAGGAGCCCTAGCGATGTCGATCGACGAAGTGTTCACCAATCCACCGATCGGGTCGCCGGGTTCCTGCGCCGACACCGGCAACACCGATCCCGTCTCGGCGACGCTCCAGGCGGACATCGCCCCGGGCCTCTTCGTGATGCAGGGCGACGCCGACTACACGGCCGACGAGCTCGACGCGTCGGATGACCTGCTGCTCGGCCTCGTTATGAAGCAGGAGCTCATCGCGAGTGACCGCGTCACTGACGACGGCGAGTACAAGTCCGGCACGGTCGTCGCCGTCAAGAAGACGGGCCGCAGCCACGTGTTCGTCGCAGGCGAGTTCGGACCGGCCCTGCCGGTCTACGTCCGCTACGACGCGAGCGTCACCGAGCCTGCCGGCTCGTTGAGCTCGACCGCTGACCCCGGCAACAACCGCCTCGTCCCTGCGTCGGCGATCAAGTTCGTCAACTCGGGCGAGGACGACATCGCCGTCGTCGAGATCCACATCCACGACGACGCCATCGACCCGGACGAGACCTAGGAGCAGCCATGACACGCGAATTTCGCAACGACGAGCAGGAGATGGCCCAGTTCCTCAACGAGGAGCTCAAGGCCAAGGACCCGCGCACCTTCACGGAGCTCTACGCTGGTCTCCAGTCCCGCGGCTTCATCCCGAAGATCCCCGGCATCGATTCGACCGACCGTACCTACGAGTACGAGGTCTGGTCGGCGACCGGCGAGGCCAAGCTGGTCGGCGAGCATGCTCGTGACCTGCCCCTGATCGAGGTCGGCCGGCGCCCGGTGTCCGTGGGCCTCACGCAGATCGCCGCAAAGATGCGCTTCAGCGTCACGACGCTGCGGGCTGCGATGCGCCTCGGCAAGCCGATCGAGGAGATGACCGTTCGCGCGGCCTCCACCTCGATCATGCGCAAGATCGATCGCCTCGGCGCGACCGGTGACCTGCAGCTCGGGGTTACGGGCTTGGCGAACGACGCCAGCATCCTCGCGAACAACTCGGTCACGCCTCAGGCCAACTGGGGTGCCACGCCCGCCGACTGGCTCGCGTCGCTGAACAAGCTCGTGGCCGAGACGCGGGGGCGTCTCGAGCAGGCCGCGATGATCCACGAGGAGGTTCCGGCCTTCGCGCAGTTCCGGGTGGTGCTGCCGCCGACCGAGTTCTACCAGGTGATGACGACGCCGCTATCGGCGACCGTCTCCCGCTCGGTGGGACAGATCTTCCTCGAGAACAACGCGCGCTGGGTCTCGGGCATCGACGAGTGGAACGTCCTCCAGACGATCCACACCGGCGGCAAGCCGCGTGCGCTCTGCCTGCCGGTCGACCCGATGGCACTCGGCTTCCCGATCGCCGAGAACGAGTTCGTGCGCGAGCCGCCGCAGTTCGTCGGCCTCGACGTCGAGGTCCCGGTGTGGACCGCGGCGGGCCCGCCGGCGCTGCGCTACAAGGTCGCGATGAGCTACATGCTCCTCGCCGCGCCGTAGTCGCGACGGCTATTGGAACCGAGCGGCGACGGTTATCGCCGCGATGCTGCGGGGTGGGGAAGCCTGGTATCCCGTCGGCCTCATAAGCCGAAGACGCTGGTTCAAATCCGGTCTCCGCTACGATGAGTACGTACCTTGATCGGATCCGCGCGCGCTCGCGCCGGCAAATCGCAACGCGCGCGAAGAAGGTTCGCTCGCTCGGGCGACCTGCGCATGCACTTGAGCCGCTGGCGCTCGATGGCGACCACGTCAGCGCGATTCAAAACGCGCTGGCCGACCATAGCCTGGAGCCGGCGCCCGGGCCCGAGGGCACGCCCGAGTACCCAGCGTTCATGTCGCCGGAGCGGATCGAGGAGCGGATCGAGGAGTGCCACCGCATTCTGGAGGCTGCAGACGCTTGTGTGGTTTGCGAGGGAACGCACGCGCGTACGAAGCACCTGCACCCGTTGGAGCCAGTCGAGGTCAAGCCCAGCCAACAGGTCGGCGACGTCGACGTCGACATCGACATCGAAGCGCACACCGAATCGGGCGACACCGTTCCCGCCCCGTACACGCGCGCGGAGGTCGGTCGTGTCGAGTTCGCGAAGAGCTCCAACGTGCGGTCAGCGATCCTCGACGTTGACGGCAATCTGACGGTGACGTTCGCCGACGGCAAGGAGTACCGCTACGGCAACTTCACCCTCGAACTCCTCGAGGAGTGGCGCAAGGCCGACAGCGCGGGGAGCTGGTTTCACCACCAGGTGCGCCGGAAGCCGGAGCGGCATCCGGTCCTGAAGGCGGACTAGGTTCGTGGCGGCGATCACCTGGGACGACGTCGAGGACCTAGACGCGGGCCTCGCGAACGTCGCGGACGGGCTACAGACCGTCATCCTCGCGCGCGTGGAGAAGCTGTCCGCCACCTACTTCGGTGGCGTCGATGACCCCCGCTACAAGATGGCGCGGATGCTCCTCGCTGCGCACATGGGCGCGCCATACGCGACGGCTGCGAGCGGCGCTGCTGGAGCTGCGGGCCCCGTGACCTCGAGGTCTGAGGGCGATGTGTCCGAGAGCTACGCGGTGGCATCGATGTCGCTGACCGGCTCCCACTCCACCACCCACCACGGTCGCGCGTTCGACGAGCTCGTCCGCTCGATGCCCGGCCGGATCATGAACATGAGGCCGACATGCTGAAGCGCGAGCAGCTCGTTGGGCGCGTGCTGGACCGGATCGACAAGGTTGGGCTGGCTGCGCTCAAGCGACAGTTCGACGGTCACTCGTCCGCGAAGTACTTCGACGCCGGCCGCTGGGTCACCACGAACGTCGCTCGCGCTGAGCTGCTCGGCCTGTTCGAAGGCCGACCTCGCCGCGTGCTCGATCTCGGCGCGGGGTTCGGCTACTTCCTGCTGGTCTGCCGCGAGCTCGGCCACGAGACTATCGGTGTCGACCTGCCGGACCCGCTGTACCAGGCGGTCACCAAGCTGCTCGGAGTCACCGTGGTCGGTCACAGCATCGAGCCGGGCTCGATCCTGCCGGGCTCGATCCTGCCGTCCACGTCTGAGATCGAGCCACCGTTCGACGTCGTGACCGCGCACATGGTGTGCTTCAACGGTCACTGCTCGAAGGCGCTGTGGGGCGTGCGCGAGTGGTCCAGCTTCCTCGACCCGTTCATCGGCGCGACGCTCCACCTCGAGCTCAATCGCGAGCGAGACGGCACGCTGTTCCCGCGCGGTGTTGCCGAGCTGTTCGGCGACCGCGGCGCGATGATCACCGGGCACCACGTCGTGTTTCCACGCGTGCGTCCGCCGCGGCCGCGGTGACCTTGTATCGCGTCGGCCTCGTCCCCTACACGCGCGATTGGTCCTATGACCTGACCGCGATCGCGCTGCAGCAGCACCTCGCGGAGCGGTTCGAGCTGTGCATCTTCTACCGCGACACGCTCGACAAGATCCGCTCGAGCGAGCTCGACCTGGTCGTGGACTTCTGGTGGAAGGGCACGCTGCACCGGCGGTTCCCGAATCGCTGCGCCAAGCAGGTGAGCTCGCACCGGTGGGCGAAGCCGCGGCACGGCCGATACGATGCCGCTGGACTCGCCGTCGCGCACCTGCGCCGCAACGTGGCGATCTTCGTCCCGTCCAAGCGCTTGGAAGCGGAGCTCGCGCCGGTCTCCAAGCGGCCTTTTGCTCTATGCCCCAAGGGCTTCCACGCCGAGACGTTCGGCGATGCCGGCGATCGCCGCGGTGACCTCGCTGTCGGCTGGGCCGGCAATGAGTCGGCCGAGGACAAGAACCTCGCGCTGCTCGTCGCTGCCTTCCCCGCGCTGCGGATCGCCGGCGGCTCGCTCTCGCAGGCCGAGATGCCGGCGTTCTACAACACGCTCGACGTCATCACCTGCGCGAGCGACGCCGAGGGCGACCCGCGGCCCCTGATCGAAGGCATGGCCTGTGGGTGCTTCCCGATCACGGTCGACGTCGGCATCGCGCCCGAGCTCGTGCGCCACGGGGACAACGGCATGATCGTGGAGCGCAGCCCGGCCGCGTTCGCGGAGGCCTTCGCCTGGTGCCGCAACAACCTCGACCACGTGCGCGCGGCTGGCCGGCGCAACGCGCAACAGATGCTCGCCTCGAGGACCTGGTCGCAGGTGAGTCAGCTGTGGGGCGCCGCGTTCGAGCTCGCGATCGAGTCGCGGCGTTAAACCTCTCGGCGGTCGCCGGCAAGATCGAGAGTCTTCCCGATGGCTCCTGCGCGCGACTCGCAAGGCCGCTTCGTGGGCGGTGGTGGATCTGGATCTGGATCCGGATCCGACACGCGGGTCTGGCAGAAGATCTACCGAACGGTCCGTCAGGCGGGTGACGCAGCAGTGAAGATCGGCGTATTCGATGGCCGCAACGCCGAGATCGGGCTCATCCATGAATACGGGGCCCCGGCTGCCGGAATCCCGGCACGCTCGTTCCTACGCCAGACGTTCGAGACGCGGCGCGGCGAGCTCGTGGCGCTGCAGGCGAAGCTCGCGCAGCTGCTCATCGCCGGCAAGATCACCGAGTACAAGGCAATGGGCCTGCTCGGCGCTTGGGCCGTCGGTGCGATCAAAGCGACGATCACGCGCGACGGCAACTTCGCGCCGCTCAAGCCGGCGACGATCCGCCGCAAGGGCAGTGACAAGCCGCTCATCCACACCGGCCAGCTCGTGGGCGCGGTGACGTTCGTGGTGGTGGCCTGATGGCGTTCGGCTCGGTCTTCTTCCCGACCGGTACTTACACGGTCACTCGCACGGAGCGCGGCGAGCTCGTGAAGGGGCGCTATACGGCAGGCGACACGTCCACGCTCGAGATCGTGGCGAATCTCCAGGACGTCACCGGTGCGCAGCTCCGCGACCTGCCCGAGGGCGTGCGCACGGAGGATGTGCGGGTGCTGTTCACAACGACCGAGCTGATCGCAAAGTCGGACACGGTCGACCCGGACATTGTCACGATCGACGGCGAGGACTGGCGCGTGATTCGGGTGAAGAAGGCGCGGGTATTCGCACAGCGGTACCGCGCCTACGTCGAACGCGTTCCCCCGTAAACCTCCTAGCACCTGAGGCTGGACAGCACTCTCACCACCGTGAACGCCACGGCCGAGGACGCGATCCACGACTGGGTGCGCCTGGCCTCCGGCCTGGCCGCCGAGCAGATCGTTTGGGAGGGGCGACACCCCTATCCAACCGGCGCGTGGATCCTGATGCGCGTCGACGCCGGCGGCGGCTTCGGTCGGCCTTGGGTCGATCGCACGGCGGCCGCGGAGGACAACGTGCTGTACACGGCACGGTCGGTCCGGCGGGCAACGCTGCAGCTGCAGCTGATCGCCGGCGAGGAAGGCGGCGAGGCCTCGTGCATCGCGCTGCTCGAGCAGGTCATCGGCAAGCGCCACCTGCCAAGCTTCGCGGAGCCGCTGAAGCTCGCCGGCGTTGGCGTTCTCACTGAGGGCGCTGTGGAGTGGCGCCAGGCCACGCGCGGCTCGGCATTCGAGCCTCGCGCCGTGGTCGATATCTACCTGACGCTCGGCTCCGAGTTCACCGAGCTCGGCCCCGCCATCAAGCACGTCGAAGTCGAGGGCAACGTCGGCCTCGGCGACGAGACGATCTGGGTGCCAGACGCGCCCGTGGAGACCTGAGGAGCACCATGCCCGATAACGACATCGTACAGATCGACCTGGACGTCCAGAACGCTGGCCCGACGCGCGCGGGCTTCGGCCTCTCGCTCATCCTGACGCACGACGCGCCATGGGGTGACTTCGTCCGTTTGTACGAGGACGCGAGCGATGCTGTGACCGAGGGGTTCGACAGCGATCACCCGGTTGTGCGGGGCCTGACGAAGATGTTCTCGCAGAACCCCAAGCCGCCGCTCGTCGCGGTGGGGCGCGTCACGGCCGCGGTCACGCAGCGCTACGAGATCATCGTCAACGACGCGGAGGAGGTCGAGTACACGCTCGACCTCGCGGGTCACGGGTTCGAGGATGCCGAAGTCTCGGTTACGCCGGAGACTGGCGACGACGAGGCCGACATCGCCGGCGACCTGGTCACGGCGCTCAACGCGGTGGTCGACAAGAACTACACGGCCGCTGTCGACGGCAGCGATCCGAACATGGTCGTCGTCACGGCCGATGACCCGGGCGAATGGTTCTCGATCGCGGGACCGAACCCGAGCCGCGGCCTGCTCTCAATCCGCCAGACGCACTCGGTCTCGGACGTCGCGCTGCAGGGCGACCTCGACGCGATCCGCCAGATCAACGACGACTGGTATCTACTGCTCACGCACTTCAACTCCGTGGACTACGTCGGCGACTGCGCGGAGTGGTGCGCGGCCAACGACAAGGCCTACGCGTTCGACGTCGTCGACAACGACACGACGCTCGACGCCCTGGTCGTGGGCGTGACCGAGGACGTCGGTACGGTGCAGCTCGCGCTCGGCTACTCCGGCGTGATGGGTTCGCACCACCACAGCCCGGCCGAGTTCTTCTCGCATGCATGGATGGGTGCATGGCTCACCTCGCTCCCGGGACAGAGCAACCCGGCGTGGAAGCCGCTCGAGGGCGTCACGGCGACGCTGCTCACCGCAACGCAGCGCACCAACCTCTCCAACCGGCGCATGAACTACTACCGCCGCGCGTACCAGCAGAGCTTCACGTGGGAGGGGATGGTGTTCTCGACCACGTACAAGTGGATCGACGTCCGTCGCAACGGCGACTGGCTGAAGAACGCGATGATGACGAACATCGTCGGCGTGCTCGCCGGCGGCGACGTCGGCTTCGACACCCCAGGCATCCAGGCGATCGGTGGCGGCGTCGAGGGCGCTCTCGTCGAGGGCATCGAGCAGGGCGCGCTGCTGAATACGCCGAAGTACACCCTTCAGCTGCCCGAGGCCGAGTCGATCTCGAGCCAGGACACGTCGGATCGCGCGCTCCGCAAGATCAAGTGGAGCGCGAAGATGCGCTCGTTCATCAACAAGGTCGTTCCCGTCAAGGGAACGCTGACGTTCTAAGGAGTCCCGGATGCCACCCCAAGTACGCCAGTTCGACCTGACCGACGTCATGCTGACGTGGGGGTCGTTCATCATCGAAGGCGCCGGCGACGGCAACTTCATCGAGATCGCCTACGACAGCCCGCGCGTTCAGGAACACGAGGGCGGTCACGGCGACGTGACGGTGCTGCTCACGAAGAGCAAGAAGGGCACTGCGACGATCACTCTTGGCCAAGCGGCCGCTGCGAACAACCTGTTCTCCGCGGCGCTCGCGCAGCAGCAGAACGGCAGCGGCCTCATCAAGAAGCCGCTCACCCTCGCGCACCGGTTCGGTACGTCGCGCGCATTCGCAAAGACCGCCTACTTGCGCGAAACGCCTGGTCTCGGATTTGGCATGGACCACAACAATCGTGACTGGGTGCTCGGTCTCGCCGATCTCGAGCTGTTCGTCGGCGGAAGCGTTCGCTGATGAGTGGTCAGAACACCAAGACGATCGATGGCCTCGCGATCACGAGCGTCTCGCTCGAGCCGGCCGACGCATACGACCTGCTCCCCGAGCTCGCACCTGTGCTCGGCGCCCTGTTTCGGCTCCGAGACTCAGTCAAGGCGCCGATGAAGGCCGCGCTCGAGGCGATCGCGCGAGGGGAGGGCGACATCGAGCTCGACGTCTCGGGGGAGACCATCGGCGACGCGCTCCGCATTGCTGGCCAGGCGCTCGGCGGCGGCAAGCTGACCGAGCTCCTTGTTCGTCTGTTGAAGACCACGAGCATTGCCACGCCGGGCGGCGAGAACTACCGCATCACCGACCGCGCGACGTTCAGCCTCGCATTCGCTGGTCGCATGTGGGCGGCCATTCCCATCGCCGCGTTCGCGTTCGAGGTGACGTACGGAAATTTTTCCGACGTCGTAGCGCTCCTACCTGGCGCAAAGCGCCCCAAGGCCGCGGCGCCGTAGAGCTCCGGTATCTCCTTCCAGAGCACAAGCGGGCCTGGCCCTGCTACCGGCTCGTGCTCGAAGACAAGGCGACCTGGGCCGAGATCAAGAAGATGACGCTCGACGAAGTAGACCTTCTGAACCTCGCACTCGACGCATGGAAAGCGGCGGCGCGTGAGGCTGCTCCGCCCGGAGGGCGGTAGCCGTGGCGTCAGCGATTGAAGTCGCGTCGCTGTTCTCGACGCTCGGTCTGCGCGTCAACAAAGGCGAGTGGCAGAAAGGCGACGATGCAATCGGCCGGGCGCAGTCCGCACTGGGCTCGCTCGCCAAACTAGCTGCCGGGGCGCTGGCCGGGTTCAGCTTCGGTGCGGCCATCAAAGCGGGCATCGGCTTCAACGCGACGATGGAGGACACCCGCAACCAGATCGCCGGCATGCTGTCGCTCGCGAAGCACACGGACATGGCCGACCAGCTCGAGGACACCGACGTCCTCATGAAGTCGCTGCAGGAGCGAGCTAAGAAACTGCCTGGCTCACTGAACGACTACACGAAGGTTCTCGGGATGATCGCGCAGCCGATCACTGACGCTGGCATCGGGCTCAAGGACCTCGAGGACATCACAGTCGGCGCGGCTGTCGCTGCCAAGGCGATGAGCATCGACCTCGAGGCTGGCGCGCGCGACGTGAACCAAGCCATCATGGGCCAGTTCCATTCGACCGATCAGCTCACCGGTCGCATCCTCGGTTCGCTCGGCTACATCGGCGAGGAGGGCCGGAAGCGGTTCAACGATCTGTCCAAGGCGCGACGCGCGGCGGTGTTGAAAGAGGCGCTGACGCAGCGCCAGCTGACGCAGATGGCCGACGCGCAGAGCAAGGCCGCGTCAGGTCGTTGGGACACGTTCAAGGCCAACGTTGCCGAGACCCTCGGTCGTGTGGCCGCGCCGTTGTTCGCGAAGCTGTCCACATTGCTCGCCGGCGCGAACGATTGGCTCGAGAAGAACAGCGCCGCGATCGACACGATGGCGAACGTGATCGGCACAGTCCTCGGCGGTGCGCTGGATGCCGTGGTCGGTATCCTCGGCTTCCTCACGAGCGGAGGCGACGAGGCAATCGCCGCGCTGGTCGCGATCGGAGCAACGATCTTGGCGTTCGTCGTGCCGGCGCTCGCGGCGATGGCGGTCGGCTGGATCGCCGCGGCGGCTCCCATCATCGCCGTCGTTGCTGCGGTTGCCGCGATTACGTACGGCATCATCAAACTGATCCGAAACTGGGATCGAGTTCGGGCAGTCGGAGCCCGTGCCTGGGACTGGATCAAGGACAAGGCCCAAGGCTTCGTCGACTACATCCGGGCATTGCCAGGCCGGATCGTCGACGGATTCCAAGCGATGGTGGAGAGCATCAAAGAGTTCTTCAGCGACCTGTTCGACTGGATCATCGCCGAGGCGAAGAAGCTCCCCGGCCGCATCCCGGTACTCGGTCGCCTCGGCCGAGCGCTTGGCGAAGGCGCGGGCGCGGCCGCGAACTGGATCTCGGGCGACACGCACCTCGACGCGATCGACGAGATCGTCGAGTCTCCGGCGGGCTCCTCCGCACCGGCGTACACGCCGCCGGCAGGAGCATCGACGCGCTCGATCAGCGTCGGCTCGACGACCATCGAAGTCCACGCGGCGCCCGGCATGAGCGAAGAGCGCGTCGGCGAGATTGCCGGTGCAGCCGCCCGCGAGTCTCTCAACGACGCACTGCGCCTGGAGGACTGACGTGATCTGGATCGACGGATATCCCTTCGACCTCGCCGTATCGCAGGACAGCTCGTACCCGGGCGAGGTGACCGAGCACCCGGTCGACGCCGACGCCGACCTCAGCGACCACATTCGCACGGGTGCGCTCGAGCTAACGCTTGCGTGCATCGTGAGCGACACGCCGAGCGGTGAAGTCGAGTTCCACCCGACGCGTCTCGCCGAGCCCACCCCGCCGCTCCACTCGGAGGCCGCGTTCGACAAGCTGCTTGAGATCCGCGGCCGCCGTCGTCCCGTCACGATCGAGACCCCGCGGCGCACGTACGACAACATGGGGATGACCGAGCTCGATCGGAACGAGAGCGCGGAGACGTCCGGCGGTGCGCTGTTCACGGTCTCGTTCCGGCAGATGCGCATCCTGACGAACAAGCGCGTCACGGTCCGCGCGGTGACGATCGCGCGAAAGAAGGCCAAGCTCGGCACGAAGCCGGCCAAGCCATCCAAGATGGTAGAGCGGCGGGTCGATGCGCATGACGGGACCTGGTTCGATCCCGACATCAACGCCTGGCGCGAGGGCGCCTCGTACAACTCCACGACGAACAAGTGGGAGTACTTCAAGGGCACGCCACTCGGCTACCCGCGGGGCAAGACCGACACGGAATACCGGCAGCTCATCGCGGAGCAACGTGATGGTGCGCTCGTGCCCGTCGACAAGAAAGGCGTGCCAGGTACGAGCGCCGGTCAATTCATCCTCTTGCCGGGACAGTTCTAATGCCGACCGAGGTGGCTCTCGATCGACCTGCTGGATCGCCGTTGTTCGAGATCTTAACCTTCTTCGGCAGCGATCCAGTCCTACTGACGTTTCGATGGAATGTGCGCGCGAACAATGATGCGGGTGCCTGGTTCATGGATGTGCGCGACGAGAACGAGCAGGCGATCATCCTCGGGGTCAAGCTCGTGCTCGGCGTCAATCTGTGCCGGCGGTCGACGCACCCGTTCTTCGAGCGGAATCTGCTGCGCCTCGTCGACCTTTCCCGTTTGAATCGGGAGGCGACGCTCGACGACCTCGGCGGCCGCGTCGTGCTGCTCAACTTCACGTTGGACGAGCTGTTCCCGTGACGACTGATCTGTTCGATCGCGTTTGGCGTATCACGGCGTATCGCCAACCGACCGGCTTTGTCGGCCAAAACCCCGAGTTCTTCGAGCGACTCGACAACGGCTACGAGATCACCGGATTGCGTATCCGTGCGCAAGTCACCAAGTCGATCGGGAAGGCGCCCAACCGGTGCGACCTCACAATCACGAACCTGTCCGACCGTGCGCGGGCCGAGCTCGACGTCGGCGCGACCACCGTCCACCTCGAGGCTGGCTACGACGGCGTCCTGAAGTCGCTGTTCCTAGGTCACCTGAAGACCTCACCGCTCTCATCACGTGAAGGCGCGAGCCGTGACACGCGCCTGCAGCTGCTCGACGGCGGCCGCGCCTACGCTGCTGCACGCGTCAACCGCAGCTACGCGGCGGGAACGCCGCTCCGCTCCATCATGCGTGATGTCGCTCGCGCGCTCGGGTGGGACCTGCCTCGGCAATTCGCAGCGAGCCGTGAGCTCGATCAGCGGCTAGCCGCCGGACTCGTGCTTGAGGGCGAAGCCGCGGACGAGCTGACTCGACTGCTCGCGCCGTACGGCTACGGGTGGTCGGTGCAGTCGGGCAAGCTCCAGATCCTTCGTGACGACCAGACACGCGAGGAGCAGGCCTGGCTACTCGACACAGAGCGCGGCCTGATCGGCGATCCAAAATGGGACTGGGGCACGAAGAAAAAGAAGCCCAAGCTGTCGGTCCGCGCGCTGCTGTTTCCCGAGCTCGTGCCGGGCGGCCGCATCGAGCTCGACCACCGCGATGCGCGTGGCTGGTTTCGACTCCTCGAGGTGAAGCACGATCTCGATAGCGACGGACAGGAGTGGTACACGGAAGTGGAGGGACGGTCGCTGTGACCGACGACACCGATCGCCCGAGCACCCCGTCGCTCCGCGAGTTCGTCGAGCGCAAGATCGCCGCAGCGCTGGCAGGGCTCCGGGTGGCGTTGCCCGCTCGAGTCACCAAGTACGACGAGCAGCGACAGTCCCTTGAGGTGCAGGTTCTTGTGCACCACGGCTACCAGGATGAGCGTGGAGACCGTCGCGTGGCGAAGCCTCCAGTCGTGACCGACGTGCCGATCCAGTGGCCCGGCAGCGGTACAAACCGGACCACGTTCCCTATCGCCGTGGGAGACGCAGTGCTGCTGATTTGCGCCTCAAGCTCAATCGCGCGGCTGAAGCTCACCGGGAGGGAAGGCGACCCCGGCGACGACCGTCATCACCGGCTAAGCGACGCGATCGCGATCCCCGGCATGACATTCTTGGTCGACCATCCGACGACGGCTCCTACAGACGCGACGGTCGTCCACGCGGCCGCGCTCAAGCTCGGAGGACCCGCGGCCACGCAGGCGATCACGCGCGTGAACGACGTGCAGACCGCGCTCATGGGCGCTCTCTCGGACCCCACGATCGCCGGCGCGATCCTCGCGGTCAGCACACCGGGCGGCGCGGTCGCCTTGGAGGCCGCCGTAACAGCCTATTTTGCGACGCACCCGGTCACTGGTTCGGCCAAGGTGAAGGCCGAGTAAACCTCCGACCGTTCGGCGCCGGACCGCAGGCTGCCGACGGTGGCGCTGCTAGTCACAGATCCCGTCTGCTTTCGCCGCGACGCGAATGGAGACGTGAAGTTCCCGCTCGAGCTCGCCCGAGGCCTCGAGGCGGCCGCGATCGGCGTGCGTGCGCGCATCGCCCTGTTCGCCGGCGAGTGTTTCGCGGACCTCGAGGCGGGCGTCCCCTGGGTCGCGAATGCGAGCGTCGAGGAGCGGGCCGCGATCCTGGGTCAGGCCTTCGACGAGTCCAAGGCGCGTGCCGCCCTCCGCCGCGTGATTCTGACGACCCCCGGCGTCAGTGACATCCCGACGCTGCTGATGGCCTTCGCCGCGGCCGACCGCAAGCTCGCGATCACGTTCGTCGCGCGCACCGTGTGGGGCGACACCCCGCGCGAGACCCTCGAGCTGGAGCTCTGATGCCGGAACCGTACGGGCTTACCGAGCAGGGCTTCTCGGCTCCGACGTTCGAGGAACTGCGCGCGAAGGTCAACGCGCGCATCTGGGCGACCATCAGCCCCACCCTGGACCTCAGCGACTACTCGTACGAGGGTCAGGTCATCGCGATCGTCTGCGAGCAGGTAGTGCTTGCGTGGAACATGGGGGAGGAGTCGAACCTCTTCCTCGATCCGGACGCGGCGGTCGACGCGGCGCTCGATGCCGTTTGTCTCCTAACCGGAACGTTTCGGCGCGGCCCAGCGGGGTCATCGACGGTGCTCGCGCTCACCGGCGACGATACGACAGCGATCTCCACAGGAACGATCGCCCGGGTTCCGAGCGGGCCGCAGTTCGCGACCACCGCCGACGCGGTGCTGGAGGCGCTCGACCCATGGGCCGCCCTGGGCGCGTACGCGCTCTACGCCCGCGTGACGAACGGCGGCAACGCGTATGTGTGCATCGAGTCCGGGGTCGCCGCCGGCGCCGGAGGGCCGACCACGACCGCGGCGGACATCACCGACGGCACCGTGCGCTGGCGCTACCTCGGCGAAGGTGAGGCGGCGGCAGACGCGCCTGCGACCGCGACGGAGACCGGGCCGCTCACGGCCAACAGCGGAACCATCACTGAGTTCGTTACGCCCGTCGGCGGCTGGCTCGGGGTCATCAACCTGCTCGATGCGACACCCGGTCGAAATCAGATGTCCAACGCCGAGCTCCGCGAGCTCCGCGAGGTCGAACTCGCCAAGCGCGGGACCGGCCCAGTCGCCGCGATCGAGGCTGACATCCTCAACGAGGCCAACGTACCCGGCGTGATCACCGTGACGGTGTTCAACAACACGAGCGACTTCACCGATGGCGATGGAGTTCCGCCGCACTCGGTCGAGGTGCTCGTGATGGGTGGCGAGGACCAGGATATCTGGAACACGCTCCATCGCTCGGTCGGCGGCGGCATCCGCACTCACGGCACCGAGGTCGGCACCGCGCTCGATCGCCGCGGCCGCCCTCACACATACAAGTTCTCGCGCACTGAGGAAGTCGAGATCTGGATCGAGATGACGGTGGAGCGCGATCCGACGCAGGCGCCGGCCGACCTCGAGACGCTGATCAAGGACGCCATCATCGCGTGGGGCGGCGACCAGACGAACGGCAAGAACTCGGTGGCCAAGCGCCTCGCCGGCCTCGCCTTCGTTCACGACTCCGTTCTCGACGTGCTCGACATCTCCATCGGGTCCGCACCGGCGCCGACCTCGGACGCTACGGTCGAGATCAATGCGCGTCAGATCGCTGCGTACGACAGCAGCAGAATCGCAATTACGTTCGTCGACGGGGAGCCTTAGACGTGAGCGGCGTCATTCGATCATTCCTCGGCCGGCTGTTCTCGCAGACGCGGCCGGGCCTCGTGCCCGCGCCGAACAATGGCGGTCTCGGCTACTACCTTGACGACGCCGGCAACTGGACGGCACCGAGCGGCGGCGCTCCCACGTTCGTGCTCGGCACCGGATACGATGGGACGCTAGCCTTTGACGGCATCGCCACCGTGGTCGGGCTCGTCCCGGCGACCGTCGGCGCCGAGCAGGTCTACACACTCGATCGCTCGATCAATCCCGTTAACATGACCGTGGCCACTGGCGTCCGGATCAAGTCAGCGGGCTACATGATCATCGGCACCGGCACGCTGACGCTCGACGGGGTGATCTCGTCGAATGGAGCACCTACCAGCGGCGTAGGTGTCCGCACTGCAGGGGTCGGCGCCCCCGCGGGCGACCTCGGCGGCGGCGGCACGGGCGGCGCTGGCGCTCTCGGCAATAACACCACACCGACGACAGCAGCGATCACCAACGCGGCCGTGTGGGTCGGGCAGCCTGGCGCGGGCGGTAACGGTGTGGCCGGAACCCCCGGTGCGCATCCGCCCGGTGCGGCCGGCGGTCGCTCTGCCGGTGGTGGTGGCGGCGGAAGCAACTACGGTAACGACGGGGCAGGTGGCGGCGCCGTCACTGCAGCAGCATCAAAGGGCGCGGCGCTGTTCCCGATCATTGGCATGCTGTCTGGATTGTCGATCGGCGCGACGAGCACCGAGACGCCGGCAAAATACAAATGGTCAAGCGGCGGCGGCGGCGGGTGCTGCGCCATGGATGGCGGCGGCGTCTCGTTAGGCGACGGGCCCGGCGGTGGTGGCGGCGGCGGGTGCGTCGTGGTCATGTTTCAGGCGATCACCGGCGCTGGATCGATTGAGGCCAAGGGCGGCGACGGAGTGCAGGGCAGCACCGCGGCCGGGCGCAGCGGCGGCGGCAATCTCAATCACGCGGGCTCGGGCTCGGGCGGTGGCGGTGGCGGCTGCATCGTCGTCGCCAAGGCTGCGGGCTCGTATCCCACCACCGTGGTGACTGGCGGCGTCGGTGGCCTGGGTGGCGTCGGTACCGCGAGCGGTGGGTTTACCGCAAACGACGGCGGCGCTGGTGGCGATGGTGGCGATGGCTACGTGTTTCAGCTCGCACTGGGCGCGTTGTCTGATGGCACGTACCCCGGGCTCGCGGATGGCGACTACGGCGACATCGCGATCAGCGGCGGCGGCACTGTGATCAGCATCGACAACGCTGCGGTGATCGCGGCAAAGATCGCAGCAGGCGCGGTGACGACGGCAAAGATCGCCGACAACAACGTGACGATGGACAAGATCGTGGACGCGGGCGCGGCGGGCATCGTCGGCGCCACCGCAGCGGGGAGCCCGTCGTATCTCACGGGCACGCAAGCGACCACGCTCCTCGATCTAGCGACGGCATCGGTCAAAGGGCTCATGCCGGTGCTATCTGGCAGCAGTACTGACGCTCTGCGCGGTGACGGCAGCTGGGGCGCCGTCTCGGGCGGGGGCAGCGGCGCTGGCGGGGCGGCGGTGTTCTCTGGGGTTTCCGTCTACAACTCTGGATCGATCAGCACACTCGGCAACAGCACGCGCTCGCTGTTTACCTGCAACTCGGAGTCATACGATACCGACGGATATCACTCGACGTCGAGCAACACGGCGAGACTCGTGGCGCCGGCAACGGGACATTACCTGATCCGCGCGACCGCGAGATTCGATGCGAACGCGTCCGGCTACCGCGAGATCGTGATCGAGAAGAATGCAGCGGGCACGCCAGGCGGCGGAACCA
>JBBQFU010000034.1:0-43180 GCA_038322185.1 Haliangiales bacterium | reverse complement strand
ACGTACATCGTGCGCTCGCACAGCAGCGACGTCGGCATGTTCTCGAACAGCTGCCGGTACGCCTCGAGCATTTCGAACGGGACGTAGGGCGCGATCGACGCGATGCCCTCGGCAGGGTACACCCCGCTCTGGATCCGGTTGTCGAACCGGCGGAACCACTCGTGGTTTCCGCGCAGCACGATCACGTGGTCGGGCATCGACACGAACAGGTGAAGCACCGCGCGCAGCACGCCATCGAAGCTGAATCGGCCGCGATCGATGTAGTCCCCCAGCAGGACGAGCTTCACGTCGGGGTACGTCTGCGGATCCCACTGGTGCGCCCATGCGCGCTCGATGAAGTTCGATTGCAACAGTGCCGCCTTGAGGCAGCTGTAGCAGCCGTGGAGGTCACCGAGCACGACGAGCTCGAGCGGGCGAGCCGGTCGCAACACGTGGACGAAGTCGTCAAGGAAGGCGGTGCCTACCGGCAGCTGCTCGATCTTCGTGATGCCGCCGAGCCGCCCGGTGCCGGTGGCGCGCAGGCGCTGCCAGTGGAGGATCGCCTGTTGCAGCAGCTTGTAGTCCCACTCGACCTGGGCCTGGCGCTCGATGGGGTGCGGCGAGAACGTCTGCTCGACGGGATCGAGGAGCGGGTGCGAAACTCCGACGAGCTCGCGCCACGCCGTGGGCGCGATGATCAGGGGCGCCGCTTGCGTGTCGACCCGCTGGGTGCGTGGGGCATGCGGGGCCGGCGTGGTGAACGCGGCCATCAGCTCCTGATGCAGGTCCTGTTCGAGCACCGTGACCATGCCATCGGCATGCACCAGCGATGTGACGAGCTCGAGGGCGGTCGCCTGGTCGTGCAGCGGGAGGCCGCGGAACCGCTCCAGCGCGCGCGCTCGCAGAGGCAGGGTCGCGGCCGCGCCGACAAAGGCGATCGCCGCGATCTCCGCTTCGATCCGACGGCTGAGCTCGTCGAGGTCGGCTGTCCACACCTCGCGTGCGCCGGCGGACGATTGCTCGATCATGCGCACGACCGACTCGAGGTACTGCTGGATGAACGCGCGCTCGCCCGGCTCGATCTGGCCGTCGATGTAGCTGACGGTGAAGAGCAGGTCGATCAGCGGCGCGAGCCGCTCGGCGCCCGCATGTTGCTCTTCGCTCGGGAGCATCTTCGTGGTCGAGCGTACAGCAGCCCCGGCGTCGACGTTGGCTAGCTGGCGATTGAAGCATCAACCACTCGATGCGGTCTTCGGCAGCCTGTCCGGGGACAGCACCTCGCGTACCTGGCGAGCCAGCATGTCAGGCGTGATGGGCTTCTGTAGGAACGCCACGCTTGCGAAATCGAAGTCATGGAGCGAGCTCCCGGTGTGGCCGGACATGTAGAGCACCCTCATCTCTGGTCGCGCGCTCAGCAGTCGCGCCGCCAACTGGGGCCCGCTGATCCTGGGCAGAACCACGTCCGCCAGCAGGAGGTCGATGGGAGAGGTGTGCTGCTCGCAGACGATCAGCGCATCCCCTCCACTCTGTGCCTCGAGCACGTGGTAGCCGTACTTCCTCAAGATCGCGCACGCCAACGCCCGGACCGGATCTTCGTCCTCCACGACCAGCACGGTCTCCGATCCACGCAGCGCCCTCCGATGCAGTGGCGGTTCCGTCGGACGAACGGCTCGGGGCGCCACATCGTCGGTCACCGGGAAACAGGTCTTGAAGCAGGTCCCCTTGCCCAGCTCGCTGGATGCCCAGATCACGCCACCACTCTGCTGGACGATTCCAAACACGGTGGAGAGTCCGAGGCCCGTGCCCTTGCCGACCGGCTTCGTCGTGAAGAACGGATCGAACATGCGTGCCTGCGTCGCCTTGTCCATGCCCGTGCCGGTATCGGCGACCGTCAGCATGACGTGCGGCCCCGGGGCCAGACCTGCGTGCTCGAGACAGTCCCGCTCGGTCAACAGGATGTTCGTGGTCTCGACCGTCAGCTTGCCACCCCTCGGCATCGCGTCGCGCGCATTCACGACGAGGTTCATCATGACCTGCTCCATCTGCCCGGGGTCGACCATGATCTTGTCGAGCGAAGCGGCCGCGAGCGAGGTGAGCTCCACATCCTCCCCGAGCACACGCCTGAGCATCTTCTCGATGCCAGCGAACACGCAGTTGAGGTCGGTCGTCGTGGGCTGCAACACCTGCTGGCGGCTGAAAGCGAGCAATTGTCGTGTCAGGTCCGCGGCTCGTCGGCCGGCTTCGTTGATGGCCACGAGGTCGTCGCGCGTGGGGTCGCCCACCTTGAGGTTCTCGGCCAGTAGCTCGCTATAGGTGAGGATCACCGACAGGAGATTGTTCAGGTCGTGAGCGATCCCACCAGCAAGGCTGCCGATCGCTTCCATCTTCTGGGCCTGACGAAACTGTTCCTCGCTCCGGCTCAGCGCAGCCTGCGCGGCCTTGCGCTCGATGGCGTGGCGGATGACACGTTCCAGTAGCTGTGACGTGATCTGACCTTTGACGAGGTAGTCGGCAGCCCCTGCCTTCATGGCCTCGACGTCCACATCGTGACCGCCTTGACCTGTCAGGAGGATGATGGGGCCAGCAAAACCATTCGCGATCGCCTTCTCGATGAACGATAGGCCGCTCTCGGGGCCCAGGCGATAGTCCACCAGGCAGACGGCGTACGGTTGCCGAAGCTCCTCGAGCGCCGCATCGCATGATCGCGCCCAGGACAGCTCGAACTTGGTAACGCCGTGGCCCTTCAGGAGCCGCTGCGTCAGCAGGAAGTCTTCCTCATCATCCTCGACGAGCAACACGCGTATCGGCGCGGTCACGTCAGCCTCCCGCCGCCGCGTCCGGCAGCGTCACGATGTTGAACCAGTACTGTCCGAGCACCTTCGTTACCTCGACGAGTCCGGCCAGCGTGATCGGTTTGCTGATGAAGGAGCTGCAGCCCATGTCGTAGGTGCGATAGATGTCCTCCTCCGCCTTGGAGGTCGTCATCACGACGACCGGGATCCGACGAAGCGCGGGATCGGCCTTGATCTCGGCGAGGGCTTCGCGCCCATCCATCTTGGGCATGTTCAGATCGAGCAGGATGAACGCGGGCGTCGGCGACAGCGCCGGTGGGGCAAACGCGCCGCGATGATGAAGATAGTCCATCAACTCCTCGCCATCGCAGACCGTGTAGAAGTCGGTGGCCAGAAGATTCTTGGCCAACGCTTTGCGGGTCATCTCCCGATCGTCCACATCGTCATCGGCGAGCAGGATGACGAAGGGTCTTGCGCTAGTTGCCATGATTTCCTCGGTTGTTCTGAAGCAGTGGCAACGTCACGACGAAGGTCGAACCGTGACCCGGCTGGCTCCGCGCGGTGATGGCGCCGCCGTGTCGCTCGGCGATTCTTCGGCAGATGGCCAATCCAATTCCGGTCCCGGCGTATTCGCCGCGACCGTGGAGTCGCTGGAATATCGTGAACACGCGATCGAGATACTTCTCGTCGAACCCGATGCCGTTGTCGGCGACCGAGATGCGGCACGTCCCGCCTGGCTGCGCTCGCCCGTTGGCATCGAGGCCGCTATCGATGATCTCGGCGCTCACCGTGATGATGGGTGCCACGTCCTTCTTGTGAAACTTGAGCCCATTGCCGATCAGGTTCTGGAGCAGCTGGCGCATCTGCACCGCATCACTCGCCACCATCGGCAGCGTCGGGATCTCTACGCGCCCGCCGGTCTCGGCCAGGCGCGCCTCGAGGTCCGAGACCACGCCAGCGATCACCTCGTTCAGGTCAACCGGAACAAACGGCTGTCCCTTCGAGGACAATCTCGACAGCGACAGTAGATCCGAGATGAGGGACGCCATCCGCGTCGCGGCGTCCTGCATGCGATCGAGGTAACGAAGGGCCTCGGGGGTGAGGTCGGTGACCTCTTCTCGCAAGCA
Source organism: Haliangiales bacterium (assembly GCA_038322185.1). Lineage (GTDB taxonomy): Bacteria > Myxococcota_A > Polyangia > Haliangiales > Haliangiaceae > JABFXX01. The sequence continues at coordinate 39,282 of JBBQFU010000034.1, read as the reverse complement.
TCCCGCGAACGAGTGGATCTTGCGCAGAGGCTCCTGGAGGTCGTGCGATGCGACCGTCGCGAAGGCCTCGAGCTCGCGATTTGCCTGCGTGAGCATCACGGTCGCCGATCGCAGCTCGTCCTCGGTTCGCTTGCGCACGTCGATGTCCGTACAGGTGCCGAACCAGCGAGTGATCTGTCCCGCCGGATCGCGGACGGGGAGCGCGCGCCGGAGGTGCCAACGATAGACTCCGTCGCTCCGTCGCAGGCGATACTCGGTTTCGTAGGCGCTGCCTGATGCGATCGCGGAGTGCTGCTGCCGCAGCAGCTCCGCCTGATCGTCGGGATGGACCACATCCGACCAGCTCGCGTCACCGTCGGCCGCACGCGACCGGCCGGTGAACTCGTACCAGCGGTAGTTGTAATAATCGAAGTGACCGTCGGCCCGCGCGGCCCAGACGATCTGCGGCATGGCGTCAGCAAGCTCGCGGAACCGTCGCTCGCCTTCACGCAGCGAGTGCTCCGTCAGCTTGCGCTGGGTGATGTCGCTGTGGATACCCGCCCACTCGCGAATGGAACCGTCAGCGGCAAACACGGGGACCGCGCGAACGGAAAAATATCGATACTCGCCATCGCGGCGACGGAGTCGATGTTCGTATTCGCAGGGGCCGCGTGCGGCGACGGCCCGCTGCCAGATCGCCTCCGTGTGCGTCCGGTCCTCGGGATGGATCGCGTCGAGCCAGCCGAGCCGCTGGTATTGCGCGGGGGTCTGCCCGGTGAACGCCTCCCAGCTCGGCTGCTCTCCTGCCATCTCGCCGTCGGGGTCGTTGGTCCAGATCACCTGGGCAAGGGCGAGAACAAGTGTCTGATAACGAGCGAGCTGGATCCGCAGCACCTTCTCGGCATCGCCACTTTGCGCGATGGCCTCCTGCTCGAGCTCGGCGATGCGAAACTTGCCGCGCGCGATTTCGGCCTCCTGGCTTACCTGCATGCTCATCACTTGATTTGCTCTTCCATGGGCTGCGCGGAGGATTTCGGTCCGAGGATGCGTTTCACGGCGGGCAAGAAGTCCTCGTTGGTCCGCAACTTCTCGACGTAGGCAGACGCGCCGAGGTTGAGGGCTATCGGCGCGTATTCATCGGCCTCGTGCCCACTGAACACGAGCACCGGTGCCGTGCCGTCCAATTCGCGTACCTCGCGCAGCAGGTCCAGGCCCGAACCATCGGGCAGCCCGAGATCGAGGACGATCAAGGACCATGGGCCAGTCTGGATGTGGGCACGTGCGTGCTCCACCGTGCCCGCCTCCACGATCTCGCCCTCTGGCAGCGCCTCGACCAGGAGCGCACGGACCCGCCGCCGGATACCGGGTTCGTCGTCGACGAGGAGGACGCGCGTCACAAGGCTAGACTACGTGTCCCGTGGACATTGGATATCGGGCGCAGTGCCGTTCTCTTGTCCGCATTTGCCCTACGCAAACGATGCGCTACTCGGACAGCTTCTCCTTCAACGCATACCGGATGAGGTCGGCCGTCGATTTGAGCTCGAGCTTGTCGAGAATCCTGCGGCGATAGGTGCTGGCGGTCTTGTCGCTGAGTGCCAGCTGATGCGCGATCTCCTTGATGGACAGCCCGCTGCCGAGCATCCGGAGGACCTGAAGCTCGCGGTCAGACAATGCCTCGTGCTGGGCACCTTCGGGATTCGATGTCATGCCATCCAGGAGCTGCTCTGCGATCGCGGCGGTCACGTACTTCCGACCCTGCAGGACGCTATGAACGGCGCGAACCAGCTCATCGGTCGCGCTGTCCTTGGTGACGTACCCGCGCGCGCCCGCTCGTAGGGCGCGCACGACGTACTGCGCTTCGGCATGCTGGCTCAATACGATGATCGGTACGCGCGGAGCTCGTTCGCGGATCTCCTTCACCGCGTCGACCCCCCCACGTCCTGGCATGCTGACGTCGATGATCACGAGATCGAAGACGCCCGTCAGGCTCGCCACAGCTTGCTCTCCGGTCTGGGCTTCGACGAACTGCGAACCGGGGAACTCATCCTCGAGCAGCTCACGCGCTCCGCGGCGAACGATAGCGTGATCGTCGGCGATCAGAATCCTCATTGCGTCGTCGCCCTCGCGATCGGGATTCTCACCCGCGCGTCCGTCCCCGTGGCTGGAGGATCCACGTTGCCGATCGTGAACGTGCCGCCGAACGCCAGAGCACGTTCACGAATGCCGACAATGCCAAGCGATCGGGTTCCGATCGGATCGTAACCTCTGCCGTCATCGCACACCCGCAGCTCGGCAATGCCGTCGTCGACCGACAGCGCCAACGTCACCTTCTCTGCGCCTGAATGTCTGGCGACGTTGGTCAGGAGCTCCTGGCTGATGCGAAACATCGCGGTCGAGCGCGCACGGTCCAGAACAACGTCGTCGGGCAGGTGCGTCTCGACGTGAATCCCGGACCGCGCGGAGAACTCGCGCACAGACCAGCTCAGGGCCGCAACCAGGCCCAGATCATCGAGCATCTGCGGCCGCAGCTCGCTCGCAATTCCGCGGATCGAGCTCACCGTGCGATCGATTGCTTTCAACATCGCCTCGACACGCTCGATCAGCTGCTCGTGACCATCGAAAGCTGCTTGTGAGATGCGTCGCAGCAGCCACGCGGCGTCCATCTTCAGGCCGGTCAGTTCTTGTCCGAGGACATCGTGGATCTCGCGCGCGATCCGGGCCCCGGTGTCCTCGCGCAAGCTCATCAGACGCGCGAGAGCACGCAGCTGACGTTCCGATTCGGCTGCAGCCGCCTCGCTCGCGCGCAGCTCCGCCGTTCGCTCCAGGAATCGATCCTCGAGTCGTGCGTTCAGCGCCGCGAGATCCCGTTCGACCTTCTTCTGTCGGCTGATGTCCAGGACGTAGAAAATGCTCGCATCCGTGCCTTCGAGTAGGGCTGCGCCCAACAGCACCGGCACGCGCGTTCCATCCTTGCGAATGAATTCCTTTTCGTAAGTGGGGACGGTGCCAATCGTCATCAACCGATGTAGCGCGCGGGCATCCGCTTGGGCCCACTCGAAAGAACTGATCAAACGCTTGGATGGGGAACCACATGCCCGAGTGCAGGCCAGCCTGGCGTGCCGCGACCTTCCGCACGAAGCTCCGGTCGTTCGTGAGGTCGCTCGTCCACATCGCGGCGCGACGACGCCAGACCTCTCCAGGCTTACCGTCACCCTCACCGAAACGACACGATCGCGACGCGGCTTCCAGGTGACGCGAGTCCACGGCCGACCACATCGAGCGCAGCACGAGATGCTGCGTGTCCGGTTCGAGCTCCCACAAGATCCCCACCTGCGAATCCACGTGGGCGGCCATGGCCGACAGGACTCTAGGCGGGCTCGCGCTCGATCAGCGCCTTCGTCACGTCGTAGTGAAGACGAAGCAGCTCAACCGCGCTTGCACCTGCGCTCACATCGCCCTCCGAACAAGTCTAACTCGCTACCGGAGTCGATCCATCACGATCGCCCGCAAATGCAGGGGACTGAACGGTTTGTCCGGTGTCTCGGACCTCGACCACCGCGCGCCCGTTGGCATCGGTAGACGTGCTCAGCGTGATCGAGTTGCCGGCGGCATTGCCCTCGTCAATCGCGTGCGCGGCGTTCACGATCAAGTTGAGGAACACTTGGCCCAACCGGGAGTCGTTGCCGAAAACCAGTGGTGTCTCTCCGAACTCGCGAATCAGTTCGGCGCGATGTCGGATCTCGTTCCAGGCCATCCGCGCCGACGAATCGAGAACCTTGCGGACGTCGACTGCACCTCTCCGGTCCTCGTCGGGCCGGGATAACAGCTTCAGGTCGCGAACGATGTTGCGAATCCGCATGGACGCCGCGCGCGTCTCGTCGAGGAGCTCGCGGAGCTCCGCGATGTCTGGCGCGGAGACCGCCGCGCCAACGACCATCTGTTCGACTTGTTCCATCGCGAGGTCGACGTTGGCCACGACTGCAGCAAGGGGGTTGTTGATCTCGTGGGCGACGCCCGCTGCAAGCGTGCCGACGCTTGCCATGCGATCGCTGATCGCCAGGTGGTTCTCGAGGCGCTTCTTTGCCGAAATATCTCGAGTCACCACCGAGATCCCGACCACCTCATCGTGTTCGCGAATCGGCGACATGGCGATGGATGCCTCGAAGACGGACCCGTCCTTGCGCCGGCGGAGCGACTCCCAATCGCGAATACTCTCACCTCGTTGGAGCTGACGGTGCGCGTCTGCGAGCTCGGCCGCACGCTCGGGTGGCATGAGCATCGCCTTCGAACGCCCGATCACTTCATCCGCCGAGTAGCCGTAGAGCCGCTCGGCGCCTTTGCTCCAGAAATTGATGATTCCCTCGAGCGTCGTGCCATCGATCGCATCGTCCGCGGCATCGACGATCGTCATCAGCCGGATCCGGTCCAACTCGGCAGTGCGAGCCACCGTGATGTCTCGCAACACGGTGAGGTGATGATCCGGGATGATGTTGGCGACCGAGCGAAGCTCGGTGATGCGTACGCCATCGTCGCTTCGCTTGAGCACGAGCTCACCCACTGCGCTTCCGGTCGCCATCAACGCCGCCCAGTGATTGGCCGCGATGTTCGGGTTTGCGGCGATGTCGGTCTGCTTCAGGTTCAACAGTTGCTCGCGCGTGACGCCCAGGAGCTTGAGCGACGCTGCATTTCCATCCACGAACTGCGTGTGCGTGTTCGTGATCAGCATCGCGTCGAGTGAGTGATCGAACACGGCGCGAAACCGCCGCTCACTCTCGCGCAACTCGGCCAGCGTCTTGCCGCGCTCGATGGAGTGTCGGATGGCTCGCTCCAGTGTCGAGGCGCGGATCTCGGTCTTGATCAAGTAGTCGCTGGCACCCGCTGCGAGCGCGCTCTGTTCGGTCGACCGATCGCCCCGCCCGGTCAGAAAGATGATCGGAACCGTTGCGCCTGCGACGATGGCGTCATGGATGAATGACAGTCCGTGGCGCTCCCCGAGGAAGTAGTCGAGCAGGCACACATCGTACTGCCCGTGCGCGATGGCCATGAGCGCATCCTCGTACCGGGGGATCCACTCGAGCTTCAGATCGCGGGGACTCTTGATCTCGGCAATGACATCCCGCGTGTGCTCGTAGTCGTCGTGGTCGTCCTCGACGAGCAGGATGCGTATGGCGCTCGCGCTCACGGTGCACCCGCCGGTGGCAGAGCGACGAGCTCGAGCCAGTACTTACCGAACGTCGCCACGACCTGAACCAGCGCGTCGAACGTGACCGGCTTCGTGATGAACGAGCTCGCACCGAGATCGTAGCTGCGGATGATGTCCTCCTCCGCCTTTGAGGTCGTGAGGATGACGACGGGAATCGATCGGAAGCGCGGATCGGACTTGATCAACCGGAGCGTGTCGCGGCCACCCTGCCGCGGCATGTTCAGGTCGAGCAAGATCAAACCGGGCAGGCTCTCGTTGGCGTATTTCCCGCGCTGATTCAGATAATCGAGCGCCGCTTCGCCATCCTCGACGAAGCAGACTGGATTCGACAACCGATTCGCCTCCAGCGCCTCCTTGGTCATTTCGCGGTCGTCTGGATCATCGTCAACCACCAGGATCGTTATCGGGCTCTTTCGACTCATCTGATACCTTCTTCCAGTGGCTGCGCGGGAATGCTCACCGTAAACACTGCGCCGGCTCCCGGCGAACCAACGGCGACGATCGTCCCGCCATGGAAATCCGTGATGCGCCGGCAAATGGCGAGTCCCATTCCTGTGCCCTCGTATTCGTGACGACCATGCAGCCGCTGCAGCAGCCCAAAGATTCGCTCCGCGTGGTGGGGGGCGAAGCCGATCCCGTTGTCCTCGACGCGGATCGTGCACGTGCCGGCGGTGTCGACGTCGGAGGTGACGCGAACGACAGGCTTGACGCCTGGCCGCGCGAAATTGAGTGCGTTGGAGATCAGATTCTGAAGCAGCTGATGCATCAGCGTCGGATCGGCTGAGATCGTTGGCATCGGTTCGACCTCGAGCATCCCGCCCGATTGGTGGAGGGACTGCTCGAGGTCGGTTCGGACGAGCCGGACCATGTCGTCGAGGTTCACGCGTGCATGGCGCTGATTGCGCCGGTTCAAGCTCGCGTAGTCGAGGAAGGCGTCGATCAAGCGCTGCATTCGCGCGGCTGCGTCCTCCATGCGATCCGTCAGCGCCAGTGCAGCGGCGGACATGTCGGCGCCGCAGCGCACGCGCTGGCGATCGCAGAACATGCGGATCTTTCGCAGCGGCTCCTGGAGGTCGTGAGCCGCGATCCCGGCAAACGCCTCGAGCTCGGTGTTGCTGCGCTGGAGCTCCTTCGTGCGGGTCTCCAGCAGCAACTCCGCTTCGCGCAGCACCGTGTCGTCACGGACGATCATCGCGTATCCGCGCAGCGTGTCTTCGGCGGACCGAACCGGGCACACGACCGTCGACAGCCAGACCCGCCGACCCGTGCGGTGCACCTGCCAACCCTGCGTGGTGATGCGGCTCTGCGCGGCGCCGTCCAGAACGTCAGCGCCAGCCGGGTACAGATCGCGGATGTGGAGCGCGAGCGCGTGCTGTGCCTCGTAGCCGAAGATGCGCTCTGCGGCCGGATTCCAGGTCAGGAGCTTCCCGGCGTCGTCGAGCAGGAACACCGCCTCGCCAACATGGTCGACGAGTATCTGTAGGTCGTCAGCGCAGAGGCGATCCACCGGTCCACACTACGGACGCCGTCGCCAGGCCGATATCGGGCGCCGTCTCGTTCTCTTGTCCGCATTTGCCCTACGTGGGCTGGGGCAGAAACCGGGTCACGAGGTCCCGGATGGTCCTTGGCGTGAACGGTTTTTCGACGCGCTCGTTCGCGACTTGCTCGAGGAACTGTGCGGCATCAGGGGTGAATGCCCCACATGTCACGAAACGATGCGACCGGCATCGTCGGGTGACCGCTTTGTGAGCTCGCGATAAAAGTCCATGCCGGTCATCTGCGGCATCATCAGGTCCGAGAAGATGACGTCGAAGCGCTGGCCCGAGGACAGGCTCTCGAGCGCTTGCTTCACGCTGGTCACGACGGTCACCTGGTGGCCGCGGAGGATCCGGGTCATGGCAAGCCCCACCGATGGCTCGTCGTCCACGATGAGAACTCGTCCACCCGTGACGACCGAGGGCACGCCAACGTCAGTGGCCTCGGGCAGTTGCTGAACGCTGGCCGGGGGAAGCGTGACGCGGACCGTGGTGCCGCGACCCACCTCGCTCGTCACCGAGATGTCGCCGTCCATCCCGGTGATGATGTTGTGACAGATCGATAGCCCGAGCCCGGTCCCGACTCCCACGGCCTTCGTCGTGAAGAATGGCTCGAAGATGCGGCCGACGATGTCGTCCGGAATCCCAGGGCCCGTGTCGCGCACTTCGATGATCGCACGGCCCTCAGCGTCTGCGAACGTCACGATCCGGATCTCGTTGGATTCCACGTCTCCGGCCGGAATCGCCTGTGCGGCATTCACGAGGAGATTCGTCAGCACTTGTTCGAGTCTCGCGTCGTCGACCTCGACCAGCGGCGTGTCGCCGTAGTCCTTGACGAGCCGCGCCCGGTGGCGGATCTCGTTGAATGCCATGTTGACCGCGAGCTCGATCGCCGGCTTGACATCCATCACCGCGCGTCGCTCACCTTCGGCGCGAGAGAACGTCTTGAGGCCGCGGACAATCTTGCGTACGCGCTCGGCGCCCTCACGTGCCTCGAGTGCCAGATCTTCGAGCTCCTTCATGCGGCCCGAGGTGGAACCACCGGATAGCGCGCGCACCTCTTCGATCACCATGTCGAGGTTCGCGGTGACGTACGCCAGCGGATTATTGATCTCGTGTGCGACGCCGGCTGCCAGGGTTCCGATCGACGCCATTCGATCGGCGGTGACCAACCGCTTCTCCAGCACGGCCCTCGATTCATCGGCAGCCTTGGCGGCCGTGACATCGCGCGCGATGCAATAGATCGTGCGCTGCGCGACGAGCGGGACCGCCGTCCAGTCGAGCCAGCGATAGGAGCCCTCCTTCGTACGGTAGCGGTTCTGAAAGTACGCGACGCGATCCCCGGCTGCGAGCTTGTTGCCTGCGATGACCGTGGAAGCCACGTCCTCGGGGTGCACGAAGTCGAGCCAGGGCTTCGCGCAGATCTCCGCGCTTGTCCAGCCAAGCGCCGCGGTCCACGCCGGGTTCAGGCGATGAAAGTGACCGTCGAAGCCCGCGACACCAACGAGGTCGGTGGTGAGCAGGTACAAGCTCTCGAGCTCCTCGGCGACTTGCTTGAACTGCTGATCGCCCCGCTCGCCGGCGCGTCGCTGGGCGGCCAGGTTTTGCAATTCTTCGTCGCGTGCGGAGAGTGCCGCCCGGAGGCGCAAGTTCTCCGCGCGAAGCTCTTCGATCGACGTCGCCTCCACACCCATGGCTCGCGATGGTAGCGGACTTCGATGGCAGCTCAGCAGCAGCCGCCCGTTAGGCGGCACTTCTAGATCTAGGTCGGAATATTACCGAGCGGCGCGTTCGTCGACCCACTGCGCGAACAGCGGCGAGGCAACCAGCTCGGCGAGCCGCGGCTCGGCGCGCAGCTTGGCAACGTCGAACCGCGAGCCGTGGTGGGTCTCGAGCTCGGTCATCGTGTGTAGGACGTCGCCCCACTGCTTGCGGGCGATCAGCACGTCGAGCTTGATCTCGTGCGCGCGCGTCAGCGTCGGCTCGAGCTTCACCGCGGCCTCGGCGCGCTCGAGCGCTTTGTCGAGGTCACCTTTGCGGACGAGCGCGACGACGCGGGTCGCCTCGAGGTAGGCATCGACGCCGACCGCTGTTTCGAGCACGTCGATCCACCGCCATGCACCATCGAAGTCGCCGACGTCGAGTGCGCCATCGATCTCGATCAGGGCGACCGCGGGGTCGTCGGGGAACGCCTTGGCCAGCTCGGCGAGCGCTTGCTTGTAGGCGTCGGTGTCGATGCCGACCGCGGTGCGCACGCGAAGCATCTGCACACCGCGCTCGGCGCGAACGGCCGGGGGCAGGGCGTCGATCGCCTCGAGCGCACCGGCTCGGTCACCACTGCGGAGCATGCCTTGCGCGGCGACGACCGCGGGATGCGCCGACGACGCGCCGAGATAGTCGGTCTGGAGGTTGGTCGTGTTGGCCGCGATGAGCTCGGAGATCCACACGCCCTGGCGAAACGAGAATGCGTCGGTGAGCTTGAGGTCCGTCGACTTCGCCGGGCGCGCGAGCACCAGCTCGTCGAACGCCACGAACATGGCGCCGGTCGCGGGATCCGAGAGCAGGCGCCGCATGATCGGATGCGGTTGGCCGTCGACGGTGCGGATGCTGACAAGCTTGTAGGCGGTGACGCCTGTGAGCCACTCGCACATCAGGCGCGACGCGGTCGCGTTGTCCTTGGTCTCCATGCGCGCGGCGAGCTTGGTGGCGTCGCATGCGGGGATGACCTCGGCGGCGAGCGACTCCGCAAATGCACGCGCGGCGACCTCGGCGTTCGGCGGACGCGAGCCGTCCTTGCAACCGACCAGGAGCGCGAGGACCATCGCGAGCAAACGCATGCCGGGGAGCTTCGCTCAGATACCGATCGCAGGGTAGCCTCCGCGCGATGCGACCTGACGGAAGACGCCCCGACCAGCTCCGCCCGCTCGAGATCGTCACGGGCTTTCAGAAGCACGCTGAAGGCTCCGCGCTGATCAAGCTCGGCGACACCTGGGTGCTGTGCGCCGCGAGCGTCGAGAATGGTGTGCCGGCGTGGATGGTCGGCAAGGGCAAGGGCTGGCTGACCGCCGAGTACGCGATGCTACCGCGCTCGACGCATACCCGCAGCAAGCGTGACCCCGGCGGCCGCGGCAAGGAGATCCAGCGCCTGATCGGCCGGTCGCTACGCGCGGCGGTCGACCTCGCGCATCTCGGCGAGCGCACCATCCATGTCGATTGCGACGTGCTGCAGGCCGACGGCGGCACCCGCGTGGCCTCCGTCACCGGCGCGTGGGTCGCGTGCGCGATCGCGATCAAGAAGCTCGTCGATAAGGGACAGCTCGCCGACATGAAGGCACTCAAGCCGCCGGTCGCCGCCGTATCCGTTGGGGTTGTCGGTGGCGAGGTCGTGCTCGACCTGCCGTACATCGAGGACTCGAAGGCCGATGTCGACATGAACGTCGTCGGTGACGAGGCGGGTCAGCTCATCGAGGTCCAAGGCACCGCAGAGCACAACACCTTCGATCGCAAGCAGCTCGACGCGATGCTCGACCTCGCGCTCGCGGGCATCAAAGATCTCACCATCGCGCAACGCAAGGCGGCCGGACTATGAAGCCAAGGCCCCTCGTGTTCGCGACTCGCAACAAGGGCAAGCTCGTCGAGCTGCGCCAGCTGTTGCCCACGGTGGACGTGCTCTCGCTCGACGAGGCCGCCACGCAGCTCGGTATCGTGATCCCCGACGTCGTCGAGGATGCTGACTCGTTTGTCGGCAACGCGAGCAAGAAGGCGCGCGAGGTCTCGGCGATCACCACGTTCCCTGCGCTCGCCGACGACAGCGGCCTCGAGGTCGATGCGCTCGACGGTGCGCCCGGGGTGTACAGCGCTCGCTATGCCGGCGAGCCGCACGACGATCGTCGCAACAACGACAAGCTGCTCGCGGCGCTCAAGGGCATCTCTGCCGACAAGCGCACCGCACGCTTCCGCGCCGTGCTCGCGCTCGCCGACGTGCACGGAAAGCTCGGTGATCAGATCATCACCGCCAGCGGGACGTGCGAGGGCATGATCCTCTCCGCACCGCGCGGGACGGGCGGATTTGGGTACGATCCGCTGTTCTTCTCGCCCGAGCTCGCCATGACCTTTGCCGAGGCCGGCCTCGGCACCAAGAGCGAGCTATCGCATCGCTCGCGCGCGATGAAGTCGATCCAGCAGCAGTTGCTCGCGTACGTGCAGCAGGCTTAGCCGCGCCGCTCGGTCAATGCTTGGGCTTACCCGGCAGGCTTGCTCTCGCGCTTGACGACGTGGGGATGGACGCCGCTACGCATCCGTCGCAGCGTCGGAGGCTCGAAGTCGATGTCTGACGGCGACGCTAGCAGGGAGGCCAGCACGCACGGCCGTGGCTCGGCACGCGCGAGTAGCACGCGTGCGGCTTCACCTCGATCGTGCGCGATGAGCTCGAGAGTACGCTTGGCCTCCATCGCCGAGGCCGGGCGCGCGTTGCGATCTTTCTGCAGCAGCCAGCGTGTGAAAGCCTCGAGCAGGGGATCGACGGCAACTGCTGCACGAGCCCAGATGGGCGGCACGGGCGTAGTCATGTTCGCAATCATCACGCGAACGCCGGAACCATCGAACGGCATCATGCCGGCAAGCAGCGCATAGCTGATCACACCCAGTGCAAACAGGTCGACCCGACAGTCGATCGCTTCGCCGCATGCTTGTTCGGGAGCCATGAACTCCGCCGTTCCCACGGTCTCGTCCAGCCCCGTCAATCGGTCGATCCTCGGACCCGCGATCTCTACGTTGCGGATTGCGATCCCGAAGTCGACGAGCGTGGCGAAGGTGCCGGTCGGGCGGTGCTGAACGACGATGTTATCTGGCTTGAGATCGCGGTGGATGAGCCCGGCGCCGTGAGCATGAGCCAGACCGTCGAGGAGCTGCGTCACGATGTGAATGAGCTCACTGGCCTCCATCGGCGCGAACATCAACAGCGTCAGCGTATCGCCAGCGGCGAGCTCCATGACCATGTAGTGATGGCCGGCATGTTGCCCATGGTCCAGGACACCGACGATGTGGGGATGACGCAGTCCCTTCGCGATCGTGGCTTCCCGTTGGAATCGCTCCACGAGCGCGCGATCATTCATCAGGTCGGATTTCAGAATCTTCACAGCGACCAAGCGATCTTCGAGCAGGTCACGGGCACGGTAAACGACGCCCATGCCCCCTCTCCCGATCTCGTCCGCGAGTAGGTAACGCCCGCTGAGTGTCGTGCCCGCGATCATCGCAATGCTCCGCTGGCTTCAATCGATTCAGCGCGAGCACGCGACGAGCTCCGCTTCCACAAGAAGCTCAGCAGCTGGTAGTAGGCCTCGGCCGGCGCACTGTCGAAACGAAGCCCCATGCGATTGAGCGAGGCTGCGAGCGCCGGAACGCGCTTGTCGGCTTGCTGAGCCCAGCGCACCTGCGCCTCGAATGTCATCTCGGGACCGTTGGGGATCACGAGGGTCCCGAACACATGTGTGCCGGGTGCGATGATGCTGCGCGCCGAAAGCAGCATTCCACCGGCCGACAGATCGATCGTTGTGGCGGCCTGCTCGTGTCCCTGCCAATGCAGGCGGACGCTGAGGGCCTTCCTCAATCGCCTCATCGATCGCTTGTTGGCCATATGCCGGGTAATTCGGCCACGCCACACCTACGCTGATGGGTCCGTACCCGTCAGGTACCCGACGTCATCTACGTGCCAGGCAGGCGCATCGTGACCGCGACGTGTGGGCCCCCGATGGACGACACGCACGGCTCGACCGGGATGTGTAGCTGGAACCACGCGCGGCCACCTTGGCGCTCGCCTACCTCGAGGTGCCCGCCGTGCTGCGCGACGGCAACCTTCGAGAAGTACAGCCCGACCCCGACGTTTGGATGATGGGCGATTGCCCCGAACTTGCGCTGGAACTGCTCCCTCACCTCCGGTGCGATCGCTCGTTCGTCGTTCGCGATCTCGAGAACGAGCTTCGATCCGACGCGCATTGCGCGGATCTCGATCTTCCCGCCGGCGCGAGCGTGGCGGATGGCATCCAGCAGCACGTTTCTCAGGGCGCGAACCATGAGGTCGGGATCGAGTACAGCGGACAGCTCGGGGGCAACTTCGATCTGCAGCCGCACAGCATTGCGCCGCGCAACCTGGGCCACGGAATCGAGCGCCTCGTTCAGCAGCTTCCGGATGTGCGTAGCGTTTGGCTCGTACGGGAGCATGCCGTCTTCGGCACGCGAAATGTCGACCAAGTCGCTCATCACGCTCTCGATCTGCCGGAGCGCAGCCACGCTCTCGTCGAGCACGCCGCCGGCGTCGGTCGCGGCGAGTCGATCGAGGCTCGCCTTGAGGACCTGCGTTGGTTGGGCAAGATCTTGCGCGACGACCCTGCGCAGGGATCGTTCGCGATCCTTGGCATCAAGGTGTCCGCGAACCTTCCCGATCGCATTGCCGAGGTGCGAGGTCATGTCTGCCAGCAGCAATCGCATGCTCGGCGTCATCGTCGTTGTTGCGCCTACGCACAGATACCCACGAACCGCACCATCAGCACACAGTGGTATGGCGAGCACGTCATGACCGTCGCCGGTCCGAATCTCGAGTGGATTCCTATCCGACGTCGTGCAGGACGAGCGCACGCGACCGAGCACTTCCGACCAGCAGCGACCGCCCGCGCTGCCAGCGAGATCGAGAATCTGGTCTCGATACTCTAGATATCCCACGAACTCCGCTTCGAGCTCCGATCGGAATATGTAGCGTAGCGACTCCGAGAGCTCGTAGTAGTTGGAGCAAGTTGCGACGGCCATCGTGACGTCCGAGATCAGCCGCCAACGTGACGCCTCGCGCTCTGCCTCGAGCGATCGCTGCTCGCACATGACGTAATGCGCGCGTAGCTCCAAGAGATTCCGCACGCGAACAACCAACTCATCGCGGTGCACCGGTTTTGCGAGGAAGTCATCAGCTCCCGCATCCTTCATCGCGACTCGCGACTTAGGCTCGTCGACCCCGATGGCAATGATGGGCAGTGTTTGCTCGCCCAGCTCTTGTCGGATCCTCGTGCAGACCTCTACGCCCTGTATCCCGGTGAGCTGGACCGCGATCACAACGAGATCGGTCCGCTGTTTCTCCAGCTCGACGAGAGCCAGCTCGCCGGTGACCACGAGCTGCACACGGTGACCCGCAGCCTCGAGCAACCGCGCCAGCACCGAAGCGTTCGCGGCATCTGCATCCAAGATCAGGATTCGTCCGCAGGGTACCGCCATGCCTTGTGATTCGACCGTCTCGCGGGAAGATCGAGCCGCGTCGGACGAGTTTTTGTGCCTTACCCGCCGCCCGCATCCTTGAGCATGCGCTTGGCCACGTCGCGCACCGCGAGTGGATAGGCGGTCTGCAGCGCGGCCAGCTTGAGCTCGTGCTTGGGAACCAGGCGCAAGATGCGCATGATCTGATCGGTGCCGAGACGCGGGTTCGAGAGCAGAGCGCGGCGAACCTCGGGGATCTGGAGCCAGCCGCCGTTGTTGAGAATGATCTCCATCTGCGGGCGCGGCAGCGAACCCATGCGTGCGATGCGGGCGACCTCAGGCCCCGTCAGGCGCTGGTTGCGCAGTAGTGCCTCCCACACATTCTTGCCGTACATGCGCTCGAGGATGATGCGCTCGCTGACCTCGCCGTGATGCGCGACCTTGATCTGCTGCGCGAGGGTGAGCCCGCGGAGCCGCTCGTGCATGTTGCTGGGCTTCTTGCCATCGCTGGCCCCATTCTGGGGATCGGCGTCGTCGGCATCGGCGGTCTCGCCGAGGTCTTGTGTCGCGGGGTCGTCGTCCCCGAGATCGATGCGTTCGATTGCGCCGTCGCTGTCGGCGGCGCTTGCGGGTGGCGGGGCGGCCACGCGCGGAATCGGGCGCGGGCTCGTCGGTGTCGCGATCGGATGCGGTGTCTGGCCCGGCGGCGCTGCGAGCGCGGCGATCCGTTGCTTCATGTCGGCGTCGCAGTTCTCGAGCTGGAGGCCGATTCCGGACTCGTTGGACCACACGACACGCGCGAGTAGGTGGAGCTGCGCGCCGTTCCCGCGCAGGATCAACTGGCAGTCCTCGTTGAGCGGCAGGTCATGACCGGGCACGAACACGCCACCCGCCATCAGGTCACGCGCGAGCTTGTTGTGCTCGCCTGCGAGCTCCAGCACGACCGTGCGGTCCGACACGGGAACCATTGTATCCCGCGCCGCTCGTGAGTCTTGCTGGATCGGGGCGTTACTGGCGCATGATCTCGGTCAGGATCGTCTGGGCGACCCCGGCCGCGACGCCGTCGGGAACCTTGCGCAGATACAGGTCGGCAGCCTGACGGCACTCGTCGTCGAAGCGCTGCATGCACTCGATGCGGACGTTGAGCCAGAGCGCCGAGCGGTAGGCCTTGCCGCCCTGGCGCTTGATCACCGCGCTGAGCGTGTAGAGCGCCGCTTTGTCCTGATGCGCGCGGTGCTGCACGACCGCCATGCTGTAGAGCACCTGGGTCTTGTCCTGGCTCTCTGCCATGCCGAGCGCGAGCTCGAGGTACTTCGCGATCGCCGTGTTGAGATCCTTGGTGCCGACATCGAGTGGCTCCTCGATCGCGAGCTTCTCGAGCGCAACGCGCCCGTTCGACTTGCCCGCCTTGCGCACGACGACCTGCGACGCGCTGCCGCTTCCGACGCCGGCGGGTGGCGTTGCGCTACCGGTCGCGTCGATCG
This sequence comes from Haliangiales bacterium, assembly GCA_038322185.1. Lineage (GTDB taxonomy): Bacteria > Myxococcota_A > Polyangia > Haliangiales > Haliangiaceae > JABFXX01. The sequence continues at coordinate 23,845 of JBBQFU010000034.1, read as the reverse complement.
GTGCCGGGTTGACGACGACAGGGACGGGCACGTTGTCGGCGGGCCGGGCCGGTGCCATGGGTGCGACTGCGACGACGTTCACGCGGTCGAGCGCGGCGATCGTCTGCTTGCCGGCATCGCTCGACCACGCGAAGCCCGCGGCGATGTTCTCGTGCTTGCCGGCGCGCTTCACCAGCACTTCGCCCTCGGTGACGCGAACCGCGAGCTTGCTCTTGCCGTCGTAGTCGACGACGAAGCGCGTGCCGACATCTTCGATCTCGGTGTCACCGGCCCGCACCACGAGGAGCCGGCTCGGATCGTGAGCCACGACCATGTCGATCGTGCCGCGATGCATCTGGATCACGACGCGCTTGCGCGTGCGCTCGACCACCACGTCGGTACCCGGACCCGCGGTCAGCTGCGTGTCGCCGAAGCGCACCGTGTTCGTCTTGTCGGTGTTGACCGCGAACGTCTGCGGCTCGTCACTCGCCGAGATGACCGCGGATCCGTCGGGGCGCAGCTTGTACCCAACGACGCCGGCGACGGCGACCGCCATCACAGCGCCCGCGAAGGCGAGAGTGCGCCTCGACGTACGTTCGGCCGGCGCGCGCATGTCGGAGACCGCGACCACGAGCTTGCGCTCGATATTCGTCAGCCGCTCTTCTTCGAGTTGCTCGACGGGAATTCGTCCCTGTAGCTTCATGCGATCTCCCTCAGCGCGGCGGCCGCAGCTGCCGGATCGATGAACTCGCGCAGGACCGGATCCGCACTTGCGGCCTGCTCGATCTTCTTCCGTGCGCGCCACACGCGCAGCTTCGTCGCCGTCACGCTCGAACCAACAAGCTTGGCGACCTCCGCGAGTGGACGGCCGTCGATCTCGTGCAGCGTGAACGCCAGGCGCGATGCCGCGCCGAGCTCGTCGAGTACTTCATACAGCCGCTTCACGCCATCGCGCGCCAGCTGGCGGCGTGCGCCAGGACCGTCGATCGCGGTCTCACCATCGGAGACCGATCCGCCGCCGTCGTCTTCCAGCAGCTCGGTCGTCACGATGCGGCGGCCGCGCTGCGACAGGTAGCGATACGCGACGCGCACGCTCACGCGATCGATCCACGTCGACAGGCTTGCCTCGGCGCGCCAGTTGCTGAGCGAGCGGAACACCTGGATGAACGCCTCCTGCAGCAGGTCGTCCATGTCGCGGTTGCTGCCGAGCACGCGAAACAGGGACGCGTGAACGCGCGCGCGGTGGCGGCGAAACAGCTCACGCGTCGCGGCCGGCTCGCCGGTGATGCACCGGTCGACGAGCAGGACATCTTCGACATACGCCGTGGCCACGGTCACCGCCTAGATAGTGACCCACTCCGCGGTCCCGGTTACATCGTTTGTAACCAAACGGAACACTTGGCCTAAATGGGACACCATCGGATCCGTAAGGCCGACAACCCGGGGCCGTTGTCCACGCCTCGGACACGCTAGCCGGGCTCGTCAGCGCGGACGCGGTCGCGCTTCGAGCTGCACCAGCGGCCCGGGACAGTCCTCGCGCAGCTTGCACGCGTCGCACTCACCGCCGGTCCACAGCCGTTCGTAGAGCGCCTGGACCTCGTCGAGCAGCTGCGCGTCGTCGGTCACGAAGCCGAGCTCGAAATTGCGGCGCCCGCTACCTTTCGCGCCAAGACCGGCGCCGGTCCAGTTCGCGCTGCCGAGGTAGAGCAACTCGCCGTCGACGATCACGGCCTTCATGTGTACGCGTGGGCACCGCCGAAGGGCGAGGCCGCCTTCGACGAGCCGCGGGTGATGCGCGATCTCCTCGCGAAACGGGCGCGAGGGAATCTCGGCGTGCAGCAGGCGCAGCTCGACGCCACGTGCCGCGAGCTCATCGAGGTGGGCGAGCACGGAGACGTACGCGCTCTTCTTCATCGAGCGCCTGCGACCGGGGCGCGCGCGACGGTCTTCGACCATCAGCTCCTTCACGTTCGCGGTCGCGATCCACACGCTCACCTTTGCCTCGAGCACCGCAGCAAGCACACGATCGTAGTGACCGCGTCCGCCGATCAGCTCCATCGTGATCGGTCGCGCGGGTGCCGCGACATCGAACGCGGACGGCTCTGCCGATGCTGCGCGCCGGGTGCGCTTGTTGGCGATCGGTCTCGCGAGCGTGCGTCGCGCCATCAGCTTCCGATCACCGATGGCGTCGCGATGCAGTGACCACCATCGACGACCAGCACGTGCCCCGTGACGTAGGCTGCGGCCGATGATCGCAGATACACCGCGGCAGCCGCGATCTCCTCGATGGTGCCGAACCGGCCTGCCGGAATCCCGCGCTTCGCCTTTTCGGCGATGTCACCCGGAGGCGCCAGGCGCTTCATGCCCTCGGTGTCACCGATCGGCCCCGGTGCGATGCCACACGAGCGAATGCCGAACGGCCCCCACTCGACCGCGAGGTTGCGCGTGATCGCATCGACGCCGGCCTTGGCGGCTGACGCGTGAATTTGCAGCGGCGTGCCGTGATAGTGCAGCGTCGCGCTGATGTTGAGCACGAGACCGGCGCCGCTCTTCTGCAGCGCCTCGAAGGACGCGCGGCTCGCGTTGAAGGTGCCGACGAGATCGATCTCGATCACGGTCTTGAACCCGTTCGGCGACAGGCCGGCGGCAGGCGCGAGGAAGTTGCCGGCAGCGCCGTTGACGAGCGTGTCGAGCTTGCCGAACCGCTCGATAGTCTGTGCGACGGCCTTGGCCACAGCGTCCGGATCTCGGACGTCCGCGGCGACCGCGAGGATCGTGCGACCCGTGGCTGCCGACATCTCGGCCGCGGTCTGCTCGAGCACATCCGGCTTGCGGCTCACGATGCAGACATCGGCGCCAAACCGCGCGTAGGCCTGTGCGATGCCTCGGCAGATCCCGGTACCTCCGCCGGTGACCAGGGCGACATGGCCAGCGAGGACGTCGTCGCGGAACACGGCGAGAGGGCTTGGCATTGGCGCATCTTAGACCTGCCTCGCGAAAAATCCGAAACCGCTGAGCACCGCGGGTGTCTACTGCTTCGAACAAGACGCCGCTGTCTACACGACGGACGCGAGCAGTCTTTCAACCGGGCGCTATGTGCGCCTGCCGGAGGCTTGTCATGCGATCCACCCGCTGGGCGCGCTGGGCTACTTGTGCCCTCGCTCTATCCATTTGTGTTCCCGCGCTCGCGAAGACCGCTACCCGCAAGTCGATCGCCGACTGCACCGCGTTCAAGCAGACCGAGAAGGACGAGTCGACGCTGTCGATCAACGTCCATAACAGCTGCAGCATGCCGGTGGACTGCAAGGTCGCGTGGCGCGTGGTCTGCGCGCCCGATGCGCCGAAGCGACGAGCCGCACACGCGAAGACTCAGAAGTTCACGCTCAAGGAAGGCACCGAGCAGACGCTCGAGGCGTCAGCTGCCATGTGCGGTGATGATTCCTTCACCCTCGACCAGGTCCAGTGGGGTTGCGAACCCAATAAAGACTAAGGTTTGGACCTGCGACGACGGGCGAGAACCCGATCTCGCAGCACGTTAGATCCAACGACACTGTCCGGCGTTTGTAATCAACAAGCGACAGAGACACAGGCCCGAGCCGGCGGCAGTTACGCCAAGTGCTCGGAAAGGCTTGTGTGTCGCGAATTGAAACACACGTAGTATAAGGACAACCCAGGTCATGGATCGTCAGGACATCGACGCGCTGCTGATTGGCGCCCTCTACAGCGAGCTCACGCCCGCTGAAGAGGCCCGGCTGGCCACGCACCTCGAGTCGCACCCCACCGATCGGGGCGCACTCGATGACCTGAAGGTCGCGCGCCAAGCGGTGCATGACAGCCGGATCTTCGCGGTCCATCTCGATCCGCCGCAGCACGTCTCCGCGCTCCTGCTCCAGGAAGCGCACCGCCGCGCACCCAAGCACGTCGCCGCTCCCGACGAGAAGCAGAGCTGGTTCGCGCGGTTCACGCGCAACTTCATGGCGCATCCCGCGATGGCTGCTGCCGCGATGCTCGTCCTCGTGATGGGCGGCGCCGGCATCATGTACATGAAGAAGGGCGACCAGCAGTTCGCCGAGCGCGAAGTCGGTCCGCAGTCCGCTTCGTCGATGCAGGTCGTTGCGCCGGCGGCCGGCAGTGCCGCGGTTGACGAAGGCTCGGCCTACCGCGCCGATCTCTACGAGGACCAGGGCAACGCGGAGCTCGCGCTTGGCACCGCGCAGGAGAGCGCCGCCGACCGCTGGAACGATCAGTCCGCCGACAAGAACGCCGAGCGGTCGCGTGACGAGCTCGCAAAGCAGAAGGCGCCGTCGCGCGGCATGGTGGTCAACACCGAGCGCGCGCCCAAGGATTTCGACGACGCCAAGAGCGACGATGGCGATTCGCCAGCCGCTTCCAAGCCCTCGCCCAAGCCGGGCAAGGTCGCGGCGAAGTCGAGCGATGGATACGCTCTCGATTACGGCGGCGGAAACGCGAACGCCGTCTCGGGTGCCGGGGCCGCGCAGCGTCCAGGCACCGATAGCAGCGCGGTCTACGCGCAGCCGCCGCCTGCGAGCTCGCCAAGCAAGGGTGGCGCAGCGGGTCCGACGACCGGCACTGGTTCGGCGACCGCCACGTCCACGCCGACCGCACCGAGCTCAACCGACCGCAAGGCACCTGCGCCCTCGAAGACGGTGTCGAAGTCTCCGTCGCCTCCGCCCGCACCGGCCGAAGCGCCACGCACTGCCACGGTGGCGGCTCCCAAGGCCGAGCCCGTCGCCAAGGAAGCCAAGAAGGATGAGTCCTCGCTCATCGCGTGGGCCAAGGGCGAGCACGCACGCGCGGTGACGCTCGCGAAGAACGGCGACTGCGGCGGTGCAGCGAAGGTCGCGCTCAGCGTGAGCACCCGTGCCGCGAGCTACTACTCGCAGAACATGGCGACCGATCGCTCGCTCAAGCAGTGCGCTCAGTACATCAACGCCGAGCGTGACAAGGAAGCCGAGCGTACGCAGAAGGCGCGCGCATCGAAGCGCGTCAACGCCGACGAGCCCGCCGCGACGACGAAGTAGTCACCGAGGGACAGCACGACGACGGGCGAAGCCGTCAGCGCAGCCAGTCGACCAGCGCCCGCGGCGCACCGCGCAGCGCATCGAGCGACGGCGGCGATAGCACCGCCTCCGACTTGGTCGACCAGAACAGCAACGGACCTTCACCGGCTCGATGCAAGCGGAGCAGGGCGGCGGCCGCCTTGCCCGAGTACACGCCGTCGAGGCGCGGCCACGCCGCGTCGCCCTCGAGCGCTGCGCACAGCTCCATCGCCGCCAGACCCTGCGTGGTCGTGCGGCCGTAGCCGCGGCCGAGCTCGCGTCGATCGATGACGAGCCGCGCGTTGCCTCGCAGCCCGACATGCGGACCACCGAGCATCGCGATCCGGATCAGCGTCAGCGCGGCGAGCTGCATGATCATCGTCCACGACGTCACCGGCCAAGGCGTCACGCGCACTGCGTGAATCACCGGCGGCGGACCGCGCCACGCACCGAGCGCACGCGCGAGTGCAAACCCGGCGAGCAGGCCAGCGCTCGTGCACGTACTCCCCGCGGGCAGAACGATCCGAGCCGGTGGTGGCGCGAGCCCCTCGGCGATCTGCTCGCAGACCTCGAGCGCAGCCGACATGGCACCGAGGGTACCGATCGGCGTTGCACCGCCGGGCGGCATGACGATCGAGTCACGCTCGCGTGCCGCGATCCGTGCGCCGACGAACGGGACCTCGACCACACTGCGCAGCCGGACGATCGGACAGCCCGATGCGATCAGCGCGCCGGCATTCTCGAACGCCCACTCGCTACCCGGCTGCGGGAACAGGATCGCACCCGCATCGAGACCAAGCGCACGCGCGTGGACCACGGTCGCGATCGCATGGTTCGAGCCGTAGGCACCGATCGCCCAGATGCGGCGCGCGCGACGGGCGAGGGCGTGGCCGAGCCAGGCCTCGAGCGTGCGGACCTTGTTGCCGCCGTAGTGTGTGCTCGAGTCACCCTCGCGCTTGATCCACAGCGGGCGACCGTCGACCCGCACGGACACCAGCGGCGTCGGCCAGTTCCCGATGCCGGCCCACGGCACACGCGCAGCGAGCTGCGGTAGCCAGCGAAACAGCGCGGCGCGATGAGTCATCGCACCGACGAGCTCAGTCTTTCTTCTCGGCGATCGGGACGTACTGCGCGGGGAGCGAACCACCGGCGCCGAACAAGAAGTCCTCACACTGCTCCTTGAGCACGTCGTGAGACTTCTTCGCGGTCAGATCGAGGCGGTACTCGTTCACGATCTTCTTCGAATGCTCGATCCAGTCGGTCCAGGCCTTCTGCGAGATCGAGTCGTAGATGCGCTGCCCGAGGGCATCATTGAAGGGCTTGTAAGGCAGACCGGGGAGCTCTTCCCCGAGTTTTGCGCACTTGACCATCCTGCTCATCGCCGGGGGGAATAGCACGAAAACCTCACAGATCTGGCCGGACCAATTGGCTTAGGATGCGGCCATGGGACGCCAACGGCTCATTCTCGTCACATTCCTCTCTCTGGTTGGTTGCGGCGACGATGGTGGCGGGCTCTCGGACTACTACCCCGAGCTACCACCCACGGGTGGTGCACAGGGCGCGTCGGCAGGTCAGGTCACCGATGCGGCCCAGCTCGTCACCGGTCCCGCGCAGAGCGGCCTGGTCGGCGACTACTTCATTCGCAACGAGCGCGCGGCGTTCGTCGTGCAGTCACCGACGCGCGTGATCGGCGTGATCCCGCAGGGCGGCAACCTCGTCGACGCCGCGCTGCTCGACGAGAGCGGCCAGCAGACGGTGCAGGATCACTTCGGCGAGCTCAGCTTGATCTACGTGGCGGGCCGCACGTGTGAGCACGACGAGATCGAGATCGTCCGCGACGGCTCCAAGGGCGGCCCCGCCGTGCTGCGCGCGATCGGCCGCGGTAACACGAACGACTTCATCAACATCAAGGCCGTCGGTGTGCTGCCGATCGTCGCTGCGATCGATCCCGATCTGCCCGACAACGTCGACTGCGCGACCACGTACATCCTCGAGCCCGGCTCGACGACGCTCCAGGTCTATCACTCGATGTACAACGGCGGCCCCGACGAGGTCCGGGGCCCGCTCGGCGCGCTCAGCGACAGCGGCGGCACGATCGAAGCGTGGTCGAACACGCGCGGCTTCGAGCGCGCTGACATCGGTGCACTCGCCACGCTCGGCTCGCCGAACCCGTCCGACTACATCGTGTATCAGGGCCCCGACGTCGCGTACGGCTTGATCCCGCGCAACGAGGCAGGCACCCCGCACGCGCACATCCTGATCGCCGGCGTCTCGATCTTTCTCACCGGCAACAGCTTCCTCCTCGAGATCCTGCAGATGGACAAGTACTACCTGCGCGTCGCGAAGGGGAAGGGCGTGATGCAGCACTACGATCTCGTCGTCGGCAACAACGCCTCCGATGTCGATCTCGTGTGGCGCGCCGAGGCGGCACCTCGCGCGATCTCCGGAACCGTCTCGTGGTCCGGCGGTGGTGCCGCGGCTGGCGCGCGGGTCGGCATCTTCGAGGACACCAACGGCAACGGTCAGCTCGACGCCGGCGGCACCGACAGCACCGGCGACTCCATCCCCGATGAGCGCTCGCTCGGCTACATCGATGTCAAAGCCGACGGCACATTCTCCGGCCAGGTCCCCGCGACCGGCGCGATCCTCGTGCGCGCCGAGATCAAGAACGTCGGCCGCTCGCAGGCCGTGCCGCTCGCCGACACGGTGACGCTCACGATCCCGAGCCCGATCAAGGTCGACTTCCAGATCGTCGACGCGGACACCTCGCTGCCGATTCCCGGCCGCCTCGTGGTCGTGGGTACGCATCCCGCCTATCCCGACTCGCGCGTGTTCGAGGTCTACGATCGCGTCGCCGGCATCGTGCAGCAGCTGCACGCGATCCGCGGCACCACCGTCGACATGGGCGATGGCGTCGACCCGGCGCTCTACCTGCCGTCGGGTGGCACCTATCGCATCTTCGCGTCGCGTGGCACCGAGTGGTCGGTCGCGTCGCAGCCGGTGAGCGGTACGGCCGATGTCGACCTGACCTTCACGCTCAAGCACGTCGTGCCAACGCCCGGCTACTTCGGCGGCGACTACCACGTGCACCAGATCGGCTCGCCCGATTCGCCGGTCGCGAGTGACGAGCGCGTGCGCAGCGCGGTGTCTGCGGGCATCGAGGTCTTCGCGGTCACCGACCATGATTACGTCGCAGATCTGCAACCGCTCGTCGAGCAGATGGGCCTCGGCGACAAGGTGCGCGTGATGCCCGGTATCGAGGTCACGCCGTTTGCGTACGGTCACTTCAACGCGTGGCCGATGACGCCCGACGACTCGTCGGCCAACCGCGGCGCGATCGACTGGGCGCGTGGCATGAACGATGGCTTCGCGATGGTTCCGAGCGAGATCTACGCGGCGATGCGCGAGCGCGGTGCGCAGATGATCCAGGTCAACCACGCGCGCGAGAAGGGCGCGACCTCGGAGTTCCAGGCGGCGTTCGACCGCGCGAACGTCAAGTACGACTTCGACGGTAAGACGATCTTCGGCGACTACGAGAATGCGAACACGCCGAACGACTGGCTGCGCTTGCCGGGCGAGTCACTGTGGAGCGACGGGTTCAATGCCTTCGAGGTCTGGAACGGCTTCTCGATGGCCGACGCCAACGGTGACATGCTGCGCGAGAACAAGCGCCTCGATCGCGTGATGCGCGACTGGCTCAACATGCTGTCGCTCGGCTTCTACGTCACGCCCACCGGCAACAGCGACTCGCACACTTCCTCGAAGGATCCGATCGGCATGCCCCGCACCTACGTCCGGGTTGCGGACGACTCGGAAGCCGCCCTGTCCAGCGGCACCGCGGTCGACGCGGTCCTCGCGGCCCAGACGGGGGCGAACAACACGGCGCGCGACGTGGTGATCACCAACGGCCCCTTCCTCGACGTCAAGGTCGGCACGGCCCCCGCGCTCGCCCGTGTGGTCACCGCGTCTGGCGGCTCGATCACGCTCGAGGTCACCATCGCCTCGCCCGAGTGGGCCGAGGTCGACACCCTCGAGGTCTTCGCGAACTCGACTCCCGGCCCGGTTCCTTCGGGTGACGTCACGACGCTCATCCCGCTCAAGTGCTGGACCACGCGTAGCCTCGGCACGCTGTCGGCCATGGACCCGTGCAGCCAGGCGGCCATCGCGCCGGAAAACGTCTCGATCCCGCTCGCGACTTTGCCCGGTGGCGGAGGTTTCAAGCGATACGAGGCAACCATTCAGGTCACGCTCGACGTCAATGACATCGTGACCCGTGCCGGTGCAGTGGGCAAAGATGCCTGGCTGGTGTTCCGGGTTCGCGGTGACCGCGCCACGTTCCCGGTGCTCCCGGACAACGCGGTGGACGACTCGACGCTGCCCGTGATCCTTGGAGGCGACATGACCGCGATTGCCGACGCCTTGCGCGGGCTCGGGATTGCCGCCGCGGCCTTTACCTCACCGGTGTTTGTGGATTTCGATGGCGGGGGATATCGGGCCCCATTTGCGCCCTAGCCCGGCCTAGTGCCTGTGCTATTTAAGACAAAGGTACCGCATGGATCAGTCGATCTGGGAGCTCTTGAACCACGGCGGCGGCGCCATGTGGGTCGTCGTTGCATTCTCGGTGATCGCGCTCGCGGTCGCTGTCGAACGAGCTCTCGCGCAGTGGAAGTTTGTCACTCGCGCCCGCGCGCTGGGTGACACCGTCACGCGCTGCCTCTCGCGTGGCGCTCTTCAGGAAGGCCGCTCCGCCTGCGAGCGCTCGCCATCCCCGATCGCCGATGTCTTCCTGGTCGGCTACGAGCGGCTGGGCCGCGCCAAGCCCGAGCACGTCGCCACCGCGGTCCACCGCGAGCGGCTCCGCGTCAACCAGGACCTGCGCTCGCGGCTGTGGATGCTCGGTACGATCGGCGCGACCGCCCCGTTCGTCGGTCTGTTCGGCACCGTCGTCGGCATCATGACCGCCATGGGCGGCTTCAAGGCCGACGCCGAGGTGAAGTTCTCGATGGTGTCCGGCCCGATCTCCGAGGCGCTCATCGTGACCGCCGCCGGCATCTTGGTCGCCGTCGAGGCCGTGATCCTGTTCAACTACTTCAGCCAGCGGGCCGGTCGCATCGCGACCGAGATGAAGCTGCTCACCGACGAGTTCCTCGAGCTCCTGCTCGAAGCGCCGAGCGACACGCAGCCGACGCGCGCCAAGAAGCCCGAGGCCGACAAGGACGTGAAGTCCACCGAGGACAAGCCCGAGAAGTCGCGCACCAAGGGCGATGGCGACGGCGATCGGGAAGCCGCGTAGTGTCGATCAAGATGCCGGAGGACGACTCCTCCGAGGAGGGTGCCGAGGGCATCTTCGCCGAGATCAACATCACCCCGCTCACCGACGTCTTCCTCGTCATGGTGATCATCTTCATGGTGAGTGCGCTCGCCGTGCAGGTCGAGGCTCGCCAGGAGAAGGAGAAGACCGCCGAGGCTCAGGAGCAGTCCGAGGTGGAGAAGCGCTCGGGCCTCAAGGTGAACCTGCCGCAGGGCCAGGCGCAGGAGATCGATCCATCGAAGGCGTCGCTCGTCATCGTGATCCCGCTCTCCGGTGACGTCGATGTCGGCGGCAAGCTGATCCCCGATGCCGAGCTCGAGAACCTGTTTCGTGCCGCGTTCGCGCGCGACAAGAACACGCAGGTCGTGCTCAAGGCCGACAAGGGCGTGCAGCATGGTCGCGTCGTGAATCTGATGGAACGCGCGAAGCAAGCCGGTCTCACGCGGCTTGCTATCGGTACGAGCGGCGGCTAGGCCCCTGCGCGCAACGACGACGCTGCAACGCCGAAAATAAACGACGGGCCCGGCGATCAAGCCGAGCCCGTTTCTCGTCGGTAAACTACGAAGCGATCAGGGCGAGCAGATCGTCTCCATGAGGATCGCGCACACCTCGTACGGATCCATGTTCGCCGCGGGACGGCGATCCTCGAAGTAGCCCTTGCCGGTGTTCGCGGTGGCCATCGGGATGCGGATCGATGCGCCGCGATCACTCGTTCCGTAACGGAACTGGTGGATCGAGCAGGTCTCGTGCTTGCCGGTCAGGCGCTCGTCGTTGAACGCGCCGTAGACCTTGATGTGCTCCTCGTGGCGGCGCTTGAGCTTCTCGCACATCGCCTCGATGACTTTGATGCCGCCTTCGGCGCGGGTCGCCTTCGTCGAGATGTTCGTGTGTGCGCCGGCGCCGTTCCAGTCACCCTTGATCGGCTTGGGGTGGAGCGTCGCGCTGATGCCGTACTCCTCGCCGAGCCTGTACAGCAGGAAGCGAGCGAGCCAGAGCTGGTCGGCCATGTCGAGCGGGCCGAGTGTGCCGATCTGGAATTCCCACTGCGCCGGCATCACCTCGGCGTTCGTGCCGACGATCGCGAGGCCGGCGGCCATCGAGGCCGTGGTGTGAGCCTCGACGAGGTCGCGCCCGAAGACTTCGTCGCTACCGACGCCGCAGTAGTAACCACCCTGCGGCGCAGGGAAGCCACGGTCCGGCCAGCCGAGCGGCTTGTTGCCGTCGAACAGCGTGTACTCCTGCTCGATACCAAACCAGACTTCGTGGTCGGCGAACTGCTTCGCGACCTTGGCGAGGTGCGCGCGCGTGTTGCTCGAGTGCACGCTGCCGTCAGCGTTGTAGACCTCGCACAGGACGAGGCGATCGTGCTCGCCGCGCGTCGGATCCGGAATCACGCGCACCGGCTTCAGCTGGCAGTCGCTGAAGTGGCCTTCGGCCTGGCTGGTGCTCGAGCCGTCGAAGCCCCACTCGGGCAGCTCCTCCGGCTTGCTGACGGGACCCTCGAGGATCTTGGTCTTCGACCGCAGCTTTGAGGTCGGCTTCTGTCCGTCGATCCAGATGTACTCGGCGCGGATTCTCTTCACGAACGCTCCTTGGTTGGTGAAGGCACACTAGCAAGTTCCGCCGAAAAAGATCGGCGTTGGCAGCGTCGAGAATTTCGTTTCCGATCCCGCGTTTCGGCACGGGATCGCGAATGTTTCCGACGCGTTTCCACGCGAGGCCCGGGCCACGGGAGTGAGCGCAGGCGCGCGGCGACGGTGTGGGGCTATGCAGTCGCGGCGTCGAGGCAGGGTGGGGCGCCGCCCGTCGTCTCCCGCTCGTTGCCGCGCGGGCGCCAGATGGCCTCGAGCAGCTGTTCGGCGCGTAACGTCTTCGCGTAGGCCACGACCTCCGGCGGTGCGTCACCATCACCGGCCGCGCGTGTCGTGTCGACGCACAGCATCACGTCCTCGCCGATCGCGCGATAGGCCGCGAGCCGCCGGTCGAGGTAGTCGCGTGTCCAGAACCCGACGAGCTCGACGAAGCAGCGCGACGCCCCGTCATCGAGCACGAGGTCTGGCCACAGCAGCGTCGAGTCAGCGCGCAATACCGCGGGCGTGGGCGTGACCTCCCACCGCGGCTCGAGGCGTCGCAGAGCGCGCATCAAGCGGGTGACCGCATGGGGCAATGCGACCAGGCGTGCCGGCGGTGCAGGAAGTAGCGCAGGCGAGCTCACGTGGGTGGAGTAGCTCGTGAGCGGCAGCTCGACGCGGATCTCGAGCGACCAGTGCGAGAGCTCCGCGAGTAGCGGCACCAGCTCGCCGAGCGCGCGGCCGTAGACGCCAGTGCCGTGGAACAGCGATAGCGGACCCGCGATGTCGATCGTGGTCGGGCCGTGCGCGCCGGCGTTCCGCGGCGGTGTCGCCACCACGCGCGAGCCGACGGTCGCGCTGACCAGCAAACCTCGCTGCGAAGCCGCGCGCACCATCGGCCCCGGATCGTCGTCGCGAATCGTCAGCTGCACCGACTGCGCGCGCCGCAACGCCCGCTGCAGCAGCGCGACATTCGCGAACGCCGCGACCTCCAGCTCCGACGGACGGCCGTCGGGTAGCTCGATGAGACGCTCGCGCGGTAAGTCCGACCACAGGATTGTCTCGACAGCTTGCGCGCTCGTGCCGAGCAGAAGCGCGGCTTGATCGATCCGCGCCTGGCGGTCCTCGACGGAGAATACCGGATGACCGAGCACGAGCCCGCGGGCACGGCGAGCGATGCGCGCGTTTCGAGCGCGTCCACCGATGACCCGCTGCAGCGCACCGACCACCGCGGTGAATCGGCGCGGCGAGGTCGGCTGCGTTGCCCGCTGAAGATCATCGAGCTGCTCGAGCGCGGTCCGCCACGGCCGACCGGCGGCGCCCACGATCACATCGACGACCGCTTCGATCCACATCAGGTCGGCTTCCCCGAGGAGGTTCATCACGACACACCTCGCTTCACGTCGAGTGATGGATCCAGATCCGCGTCGCGTCCAGCCAAAGGACCTGAGCGAACGATCAGCCGCGGAGGGCCACCGCGACGACGGCGCAGTACCGTGGGCGCGCCGTTCGCCGTCGCAGACATCGTCACCGGCCGGTCGCTCGGTTCGACCGGCGCCGGCGTTATCGTGTGCGAGGTTCGCGCCGAGCCATCGCTCGGTTCGACCGTCGCCGGCGTTATCGTGTGCGAGGCTCGCGCCGAGCCGGCGAAAAGCGCACCGTACTCTGACGCGCGTGGCGCGGTAGCCCGAGCAGGTGCGCGCAGCACACCGCGTCGACCGTGCATCTGCCGCTGCTCGGCACTGTCGGCAACGACGAGCTCGTAGACCGCGGCACGCTTGTCAGGTCGTGGGCGAAGCACGCGACCGATGCGTTGCGCGTGGCGCCGCTGACTACCGGTCCCACCGACGACGATGGCGACCTCGGCATCGGGCACGTCGAACCCCTCGTCGAGGACCTGCGATGACACGAGCACCGAGCACTCGCCGGTCCGGAACCGGTCGAGCATCTCGGCACGCTCGGCGCGACCGATATCGCAGGTGATCGGTACGACCAGGAGCTCGCGCGCGATCGCGTAGGCGGTCGCGTTGTCGGCGGTGAAGATCAGGATTCGATCGCCTGCGTGCTTCTCGAGCAGCGCTCGCAGCGCAGCACGCTTGGCCGCAGGGTAGGCGAGCAGCGCGCGCGAGCCACGCCAGGCAGCGAGCGCATCTCGACCGACGACACTTCGCTGCGCTGCACTCAAGAATTCGCGCCACACCATGCCGGGCAGCGAGCGTTGCTGCTGCGTGTAGAACGCGCTGAACTCGCCCCGCATGCGCCGGTAGAGCGTGCGCTCCTCGACGTCGAGCTCGACGGTGACGAGGGCATGATCGAAGTCGGCGAGGGCGGTGCCGCGCAGGGCATCGATACCGAGCGAGTAGACGGTGGGGCCGACCTGGCGCGCGAGTGCCCACTCGTTCGGCGCGGCAGGCGGCGTGGCGGTCAAACCGAGGCGCGCGGGGGCAATCAACATCTCGAGGATCTCGCTCGGACACCACGCCCCCACGTGGTGGGCTTCGTCGACGATCACCAGTCCGAAGCGGTCACCGATCCGCGGCGCCCATGCGGTGGCACTCGCGTAGGTGGACACGGTGATCGGCGCGACCGAGTGGTCACCATCGCCGAGCCGACCGATCGGATGCGGCCACGCGAGGCCCAGGGCACGCGCCCATTGATCGAGGAGCACTCGCGTGGGAACGAGCACCAGTGTCGCCACGCCGAGCGCGGCGATCGCTGCGAGCGCGACGACCGTCTTGCCCGCGCCGGTCGGCAGCACGATGACGCCGCGGTCACCTGAGTCACGCCAGGCGGACACAGCCGCGTGCTGGTACCAGCGCAGCTCCGGCAGGGACCACGTGGACGCGAGAGCCGGCGGATGCAGCGTGTCCGTGAACCGGACATCTTTGGCCGCCAGCCGGCCACGTAGTTCGGACAAGCGGTTTGCAGGTGCGCGCCATGCGGCGAGCTCTGCGTCCCAGCTAGCTCCAAGAAATCGTTCTGGATTCAGGGCATCCGGGATGTGGTCGAATACCAGGGTTCCGCGATCGAATCGAACATGCATGGGCCCGTGCACAGCAACCGCTGTGCCCGAGCGGCTCGCCGGACACGAGGCGCGATCACGCGGCGGAGTGATGCGCGCGCTTCGAGGCGAACTGCTCGCACCACTGCGCGAACGAGTCGACGAACTTCTTCAGCAGCTCTTCGGTCTTCGGTTCGAGCTTGCCGGCGTCATCCCACGCCTTCGCAACCTGCGCGACGTAGGCCTCGGGCTGCTGCATGCACGGCATGTCGAGGAACACGAGGCTCTGGCGCAGGTGGTGGTTCGCGCCGAACGCACCGTACTGGCCGGGAGACACGCTGATCACCGCACACGGCTTGTGCTCCCAGCAGCTCTTCCCATACGGCCGCGAGCCGACATCGATCGCATTCTTCAGCACACCGGGGACCGAGCGGTTGTACTCGGGGGTCGCGAACAGCACTCCATCGACCTTGCGCACGCGCTCGCGAAACTCGACCCACTCGCGCGGCGGCGCGTCGGGATCGAGGTCCTGATTGTAGTGCGGCAGCGCGCCGATCGAGACCTCGGCGATCTTGAGGGACTTCGGTGCGAGGTCGCGCAACGCATGGCCGATCTTGCGGGTGTAGCTGCCCTTGCGAAGACTTCCGACGATGAGTGCGATGTCCATGATTCCTCCACCCGGAGGAGATGCAGGACCGCTGCCACCGCGATCACCACTTACCGGAGGTCGAGAATCACAGCAGCACCCCGCCCGTCGGAACGCCGGCATCTGGACTCGGCGCTGGTGCCTCATCGCTTTCCGCAGGCGGCGGCTCGACGGGCAACGCGGCACCCATCGGCGCACCGGCAGGTCGCTCACCCATCGGCGCAGGCGGGAATCCCGCGGGGACGCCGTTCGGTCCCGCCTTCAGCTCTTCGTTGAGGCGACGCAGGAACTCGGCCCACGCGCCGGCATCGCTCACGTGCATCGGTCGTGCGAGTGCCGCCTGATCGAACTGTCGCGACGCCTCGGTCATCGCCGCGGCCGCGTCACGCAGGCGCAACGATGCCCGCCAGTACTGGACGTCACCTTGCAGCCGTTCGACCTGCTTGCGCTGATCGCCACGCGCCGGTGAACGCGACAGCAGGAGCGCCTGCTCGAGCTGTTCGCTCACGAGCTCGAGCGGGTTCGCGGTCGTGGTCGGCGGGTCGAGGAAGTTATGCAGGGTGAGCGTCGCGCTCGAGCGCTGGAGGAGGAGGTCGAGGAACACGCCCTCGAGCTGGCTCTTGTCGTCGAGATCGCGAGGCGTGCACTGCGCGTTCGGTGGTAGTGCGACGGGCTTCCACTCGGCACCCGGTAGCGGCGCGCTACCCCACGGCGGGAACGCGCGGCCCTGCTCGGCAACTGCCTGCGAGGTCCGGCACGCGAGCACGTAGCGCTGCGAGTTGACGCGCCCAAGTAGCACGAGCGCCGTGATCCCGAGGCCAACGATGAGCGACAGCGCGATCACCGCGATCGTCTTGCGGCTCCACTTGCCGTTGTCGTCCACGAGGGCGTCCTCGTCGAGCATGTCGGCCTCGAGCGGCTCACGACGCTTCTTGCGTCGCGCACCAACGGCATCTTGCAGCGCGTTTGCGTCGTAGGTCGTCGGCAGGAGCGAGTCTTCGGTTGCGGGTGCGGCCTCGAGGAAGTCCGTACCGGTCTCGGTGACCGCGCTCGTTGAAGCCGGCTTCGGCAGTTCGCTCGTCGGCGTGACGGGTGCTGCTGGCGGCTTCGCCCGGGGCTCGCTCGGCGACGCCCACGGCGTCTCGCTGGTCGGCGTGGCCGATGGCGTGGCCTCGCTCGGCGGCTTGACCGTGGCAGATGGCGTGCTCTCGTTCGGCAGCTTGGCCGTGGTCGATGGCGTGCTCTCGCTTAGCTTGGCCGTGGTCGATGGCGACGCGGACGTGTCAGTGGGCGGCTTGGCCGGTGACGTGGACGGCGGCGTTGTCGACGACGGATCCTTCGGCGGCCCGCCGGGCGGATCGTCTTCGGTGCTCACGGCGCGACCTCGACTCGGTTCCGCCCGCGATGCTTCGCACCGTACAGCGCCACGTCCGCGCGCTCGATCAAGTCGGCCATCTTCTCGCCCATGCGCCACTGCGCGATGCCGACCGAGACGCGCAGCAGGAGCGCGAGCCCATCGCCGACATCGAACGCACGCTCGCACACGCGCTGCCGCATGCGCTCGCCGACCTCCCAGGCGCGGCCCGCATCGGCCTTCGGCAGCACCGCGATGAACTCCTCGCCGCCGTAGCGCACGAGCAAGTCTCCACCACGGATCGCACTGCGCAGCCTGCGCGCCACTTCGGCGAGCACCGAATCACCGACGCCGTGGCCGTACTGATCGTTGACCGCCTTGAAGTGATCGATGTCGACGAGCGCGAGTGACAGCGGCCGGTCTCGATCGACGGCAGCCTCGATCTCGGCAGGCAGTCGCTGCTGGAGGAACTCGCGGTTGTAGGTGCCCGTCAGCGGATCGGTGACCGCCACGCGGTGCAGCCGCACGTTCTCGATATCGAGCGCGATCATGTTCGCGATGAAGCGGACCAGCTCGAGATCATCCTGGTCGAACGCGTTCTCGTGCTCGGCCGTCGCGGTCACCACGCCCACGCGCTCGCCACGCGACAGCAGTGGCACGCACAGCATCGAGACGATCGGCGTCTGATTCGCGGGCAGCATCAAGTACCGCGCGTCCTTGGTGACATCGTGGATCAGTGCGGGCTCACCCTTCTCGACGACCCAGCCCGCCACGCCCTCACCGATCGCAAACGACAGCGTGTGCATCCGCTCGGTGCGTAGCCCGTAGGCCGCCTTGGCGAGCAGGCGCTTGCGGCTCGCGTCGAGCAGCATCACCGAGCATGCCTTCGCATTGACGAGCTGACACATGAGCTCGGCGATGCGCGAGATCAGGATCCCCGGATCGATATCCGATCCGACGAGCTTTCCGATCTCGAACAGCACTGCGGGGAGCCGAGCGAGCGCGTCCGGCTTCATGCGTTCGTAACGTATCCGATGAAGGGCAGGTTGCGGTACTGCTGTCCGGCATCCAGACCGTATCCGACGACGAACTTGTTCTCGATCGTGAACCCCAGGTAGTCGATCTTGACGTCCCGCTCCTGGCGCGACGGCTTGTGCAGCAGGGACGCGAGCTTGAGGCTGGCCGGCTGGCGGGTCGCGAGGTTGGCGAGCAGGTAGTGAACGGTGTGTCCGGTGTCGACGATATCCTCGACCAGGATCACGTGCTTGCCCTCGATCGGCTTGGTCAGGTCCAAGGTGATTTGAACCACGCCCGACGAGGTGGTGTCGTCGCCGTACGACGACGTGCCCATGAAGTCGACCTTCACCGGCAGCGCGATGTGGCGGACCAGGTCGGCCAAGAAGATGACCGACCCCTTCAGCACGGCAATCACGATGACGTCGGCCTTCTCGATGAGCGGCCCGTACTCCGCCGTGATCTGTGCCCCGAGCTCCGCCACGCGGGTGGCGATGGCCTCCGCGGAGATGAGCTCCGCGAACGGCTCGGGAGACCGGTTCCAGGCGGGGGGGTGCGAGGCCATGCCCCCGAATGTATCGCAACCGCGCTAACAAATGAGGGCAGCCGAGGGCTGCCGATGGACACGCGCACCTTGGCCCGAATGCGTCCCCGTGGGACAATTTACCCGCATGGTCGCCAGCCTCGATCTCGACCCGACGATCGGCGCGCTCCTCGGTGAACAGACCACCGAAATCGACGTCGCCCGCAAGAACCGGGTGTTTTGCAACCGCAATATCCGGATGGACTCGATCGAGATGATCGGGTTCGACATGGACTACACGCTCGCGCTGTACCACCAGGACAAGCTCGAGCAGCTGTCGATCTCCCTGACGCTGTCCAAGCTCATCGAGAAGCACGGCTACCCCGAGGAGATCCGAAATCTCACCTACGATCCGCGCTGGGCGATTCGTGGCCTCATGGTCGATCGCCAGTTCGGCCACGTCTTCAAGATGGACCGGCACGCCTATGTGGGCCGCTGCTACCACGGCTTCCGCGAGCTCGATCAGGACCAGCGCCGGGCGACCTACCGCAACGAGAAGATCAACCTCTCCTCCGATCGCTTCGAGTGGATCGACACCCTGTTCGGCCTCCCCGAGGCCGTGATGTACATGACCCTCGTCGACTGGGCGGACAAGCAGACCGGCACCGTCGATTACGACAAGCTGATGGGCGACGTCCGCACCGCCATCGACGAGGCCCACCGCGACGACACGCTCAAGTCGGTGATCAAGGCCGACCTGCCGAGCTTCATCATCAAGGATCCGCTGCTCGGCGAGACCCTTCACAAGTTCCGCAGCTCGGGCAAAAAGCTGTTCCTGCTCACGAACTCGCTCTTCGACTACACGACCGTCGTGATGAGCTACCTGCTCGACGGCGAGCGCAAAGCCTACCCGTCGTGGCGCAACTACTTCGACATCGTGATCGTCGGTGGTGCGAAGCCCGCCTTCTTCCAGGAGCTGCGGCCGTTCATCCAGATCGATCAGACCACGATGCAGCCGATGGAGACGCAGCCGGAGATCAAGCATCTCTCGCGTGACCGCATCTATCAGGGCGGCAACGTGATCGCCTTCGAGCAGATGACCGGCATCAAGGGCGAGCAGGTCCTCTACATCGGCGATCACATCTACGGCGACATCCTGCGCCTGCGCAAACAGCACATGTGGCGCACCGCGATGGTGCTCCAGGAGCTCGAGCGAGAGATCTCGGTCTCCGACCGCATCGAGAACCAGATCGAAGATCTCGATCTCCTCGACCGTCGCCACCGCAACCTCGAATCCGAGATCGACTACCAGTCGCTCCAGATCAAGAAGATCCAGCGCCACCTCGACGATCCGGCCACCTCCCCGTCGCTGCGTGCGCGCCTCGAGGACGAGCGGCGGGTGATGCGCGACAGTGTCGACAGCCTTCGCGCTCGCGCGAACCTGATGGATGCCGAGGTCGACTCCCTCGAGAAGCGCATCGATCGCTCCTACAACTCGCACTGGGGCAGCTGCCTGCGCGAGGGCAACGAGAACTCGCGCTTCGGCGAGCAGGTCAACGACTACGCTGACCTCTACACGTCACGCGTGTCGAACTTCGGGCCGTACTCGCCGCTGCGCTACTTCCGCGCGCCGCGTCGCCCGATGCCGCACGAGGTCTGAGATACCGAGCGCGCGTGGCGCACACCTGCGCGCTGTCAGGGCCAGCGGTCGCCGTAAACGCACTCACGAGGCTCCACGCCGGCGGCACGTGCCTTGCTCTTCTCCAAGGCATGACAACCATCCTCATCATCCTGCTTATTCTTGTTCTCCTCGGCGGCGGCGGCATGTTCTTCGGCCGTCGTTGATCAGTTACCGAGCGGCGCGTCGTTTGCGTTTGGCCGCACTCGCGACGACCGCCGTTCGCGCACTGGTTCCGGCAGGCGTCTTTACTCCGAGCGAACCAAACCAGGTGCTGACGTTCGCGGCGTTGACACCGTGGGCGGCGAGCCAGAACGCCAGCGGTGGATCGCACTCGATGTTGATCGACGGGCGCTCCTGACGCGCCGCGAAGCTCGACCATCGCGTGGTGAAGCCGGGATGGTCCGGTGTCTCCAGGATGCCGCAGGCCGCGAGCGTCTCGAGCACGTGCCGGCGATCGTATCTATTGCCGACGACGAGCTTGGCGCTTCCGATCGCCTTCTCGAGCTGAGCTTCGCGCGCGGTAGACGGCAAATCTTTCACCAGCGCGAGCAGCTCGGTGAAGCGGCGCACGTCATCGCGTGAGGGTCTTGGTACGGCGCGATCGGTCTTTGCGCGTTGCAGCGCACCGAGTGCGTCCGCGAGATCGCCGGGTAATAGCTGACCGCCCTCGTGCATCTCCTCGACCTCGACGTCGGCGTGGAGGCCGCACTCCTTGCAGTTGCCATCGGAAGTCGTCTGCTCGAGTTTATGTTTTGGGACGGCGCGCGCGGCGGCGAGTGCGATCAGCGGAGCGCGCCAGAAGCCCGGCTTCACACCGAGGCTCGCGACGAATGCACCCGCGATCGCCTCGGCGTCTAGCTTCTTCGCGAGTGCGCGCACGTCACGCAGGACGTCATCGTGGCGGTACATGACCAGCAAGTGTATGACGCATCGACGCTGCTTGACTACTGACGGCGTCGACGCAACGAGGCGAGGGCAAGCAGAGCGAACACAAGCCCGCTGCCAGTGCCACCGGCCGCCGAACATCCTGTTGCCGCTGCGTCAGCGTCTTCGTCGGTATCAGTCTCGTCTCCGGTCGTGGGACCAGCGGCCGGATGGACGGTGATCGCGAGCGTCGTCTTGGGCCCGAACCAGGCAACGCCTTCCTCGACGAGCTGGAACGTCTCCTCGAACGTCGTGGTCTCGGTGACCTCGGGCGCGACCATCGCCCACGTGAACCGGCCGACCTTGCCAGGGGCAGTGGTCGCGTCGGGGGCAGTCGGGCGGTTCGCACCGATCCAGTTCTCGCTCTTGAAGAACACCGAGGCTCGGTCCTGCGGCTCCTGCGTGCCGACACGCGTCTGTGCGGCGCTCCACGTCGCGTCGCCGGTGTTCTCGAGCTCGAGCCACACCACCGACTCTTCACCACCGCGAAGCTCGAGCGGCGTCGCCACCGCGCCGCTGTCGGCGCTCAGCGTGGCCTTGTACGTCGGCTTGGGGCAATGCGGCGCATCGCCCGTTCCCTTCGCGCGAACCGCGAGGTGATTGGCGACCACGCGCTGCGCGCCATCCGACGGATAGTTGATCACGCCCCTCCCGGCAACCCACATCGCCGAGCTGCCGCCACCGTCGAGGTTCACCGCGTCATCTGCGCCGAACTCGGCCATCAGGTTGCCGAGCTCCGCGCACGTGTAGCCGAGCCGGCCCGTCGCGCGGCCATCGACGACCGCGAGGATCAGCTTCTTCTTGTCGGCCGTGAAGCCGAGGGCAGTACGCGGGTGCCGCGCGGTGCACAGCGAATCGCCGGTGTTGTCGCGCTTGGTGCCGTCGACGATCAGTGACGGATGGCCACCGACCACCTGGCGCGCCCATGGCTGAACGCCAGCGGTCGAGCCGTGACCCGGCAACGCGACCATGTTCGCGCCGAACTGTGCAGGCGCGACGTAGTTGTGATCGGTGCCGCCCCATGCAACGCCGTCACCCATCGAAGGACCGTTGGTGCTATAGGTCTCGAAACTGAAGAAGTCACCGTTGATCGCAGCCTGTGCGCCGACGAGGGTGCCGAAGCTCGATACGGTTCGCTGCCGCTCGCCGGTCTTCGTCGCGCGAACGCTCACGCCAGCGGCGCACAGATCGACGACGAGCACGTTGATGTTCTGACTCGTGGTCGTGCGGTGGATTCGCTTGATCCCGGGGTGCGGGTTCGTGGTCGCATCAGCGGCGAGCGCGATCGAGGGAGCGAGGGAGGTGGCTACGAGAACAGCTAGCAGACGCATTCATGCGCTAGTTGTGCAAGACGAGCACCGACGGAGCCCACGCAAGATCACGCAATTACGAGCGCGCCCACCCGCGTGAGCGACCATCACTGCTTCCATGCAAACGGGCGTGTGCATCCTCGACGGTGCACCCGATGTGGTCCGGATCATTCCACGAGAGCCGTCGCCCTCGTGCCTCGGCTACGAACCAGTTCGTTGCAGCGCCTCCTTGATCAGCGTTGCCAGATCGCCGGTGCCCACGTGGACGCAGGATGGCGACCGGGCGTGGATAGCCGAGCTGTACGAGCGCCTGCGTGGCCATCATCCTCGGCGCGTCGTCGTCCACTGTTTCGCCAGTCGCGGATTCGGTGATCGTCAGCGCTTGCGGGCGGCTCAGCTCGAACGCGGTTTGCACGAGCTTCGCGACGTCGGCGTTGGCGTCCACGTGGGCGTTCGCTTGCTCGAGTGCCGCCCGGGCGGCACGAGCAGACATGCCCAGCTGACGCAGCGCCTGTTTTGCATGCTCGAGCTTGGCGACATCTGCGAACCGATGCCGAGTGCTCGGCGATGTGGTCAACGGCCGCAATGGGGCGACAGGCAACGCTTCGATGCGCGGATCGACGAGACGCTTACCGTCACGGGTGAACACCAGCGCGTCGGGCGCACGGCCCGTGATCGAGAGAGCGCCTTGATGAAGCAATTTGTGGTGGCCTGAACAGACCAAGGCGATATTCCATTCGTCGTGCGTGCCGCCGAGTGCACGCGGAATGAGGTGATGAAGATCGAGGTGCCGCGTGGCGCGACAACCGGGCACGCAGCAGCGACCTTTGTCGCGCGCCCACACGCGCTTCCGCGTCCGCTCGGGAATGTCCGAGGTCGCCCTGGTCGCTTTGGCCGCATTGTTCTGGTCGCCCGCGGCGTGGTGGTCGTCGTCGTGGTCGTTGTCGTGGACGATCATCGCGTCGCACTCGGCGAGGGTGAGGTCGGGCTCGGACAGCTCGATCCACCGGCCTCTGCCTTCCTGCCGCGCGCGGCCGCAGTCGTCGCACTTGTGAACGACGATGAGATGCGCTGGCCGGGATGGCTTGTCACTGGGCGACGCATCACCGCCAAGGACCCGGCGCGTCACCATTTCCACGAGCTGGTCGTCTTCGAGGTGGCCATCGCACTCCGCCTCGAGGGCGGCCTGCATCTGCTCCCACAGCGCCTTGGTGCGCGCCGTCAGCTTCAGCCGCACCTCGTGCACGACGAGCTCTGGGTCCGGTGGAGCATCGGGGCTGTCGCCCTTCCTGCGTCCCGTGACCATCTCCTCGATGTCGCGAAGATTCTTGCCGCGGGCCGCGGCGAGCCAGTCCGCCTGCGTCTCGGGCGCCATCACGCGCGAGAGCTCCTTGGCCGCCGAGTACGGCAGCGCCCCGCTCGCCAGCTCGGCCTCCAGCTGCGGCAGCTTGCCGAGCTCGTTGGCGACGCG
>JBBQFU010000033.1:0-43217 GCA_038322185.1 Haliangiales bacterium | reverse complement strand
CCCTCGGCGATGTACGCGTCGTAGCCCGCTGCCTTGACCGACGCGAGCAGCGCCTCGGCATCGTTCTTCTCCTGGAACGCAGAGAGCTGGAGCGTGAAGCGCTGCTTCTTCTCCTCGGACTTCTTGTCTTCCTTCCTCGGCTCGTCGGCCTTGGAGACCTCGGCCTTCTTGGGCTCGGCCGCCTTCTTGGACTCCTCGACCTTCGGCTTGTCGGCCTTCGGCTCGTCCTTCTTCGCCTGCTCGTCCTTCTTCGGCTCGTCCTTCTTCGGCTCGTCCTTCTTCGGCTCGACCTTGGCCTCCTCGGCCTTCTTCACGTCGGGCGCCTTCTTCTTGTCCGACTTCGCGTCGACGGGCTTGGCCTCCATCGCGGCGATCTGCTTCTCGACGTCGCTGGCCGGTCCTTCATTGCCGCGGAGCGCACCCTGGAATGACAGCGCGCTACCACCCTCGAGCCGGTCGAGCGCTGCGAGCGGATCGACCGTGGCCGCCACGCGCGCGCGATCGACGTGACCACGCGCTTCGACTCGCCGCCCCACCATCACGCCGAGCACGAACACCATGCCGACGATCACGCTGCCACCGAAGAACAGATAGAAGATCTGACGACCGTCGAGGCTGACCTCGATCTTGTCCTTGTACAGCTCGGCTTCGCGCGACATACCAACGAGCCTCGGGGTACCGGGGATCGGGGGCAAGAAATGAGCGATCCCGGGGGACTCCGCTCAGTCGCCGCTGCTCATTCGAGCAGGTTCACGACGCCGAGCGCACGCGACTCGACGCGGTAGACCTTGCCGCGCGTCGAGGGCTGCGCGATCGAGGTCGACAGGAAGTCG
Source organism: Haliangiales bacterium (assembly GCA_038322185.1). Classification (GTDB taxonomy): domain Bacteria; phylum Myxococcota_A; class Polyangia; order Haliangiales; family Haliangiaceae; genus JABFXX01. The sequence goes on along the minus strand of JBBQFU010000033.1, from coordinate 42,384 downwards.
CCCTCGTCGATGATCCAGATGCTCTCGCCCGGGCCACGCGTGACCTTGATCGGGAAGCTCGGCGTGATGCCACTGATCACCATCGGCGCGAAGCCGGCGGCCTGACGGAACGCGAGCTGGAAGCCCGGCGAGACCAGCGGGATGTCTTGCAGCGTGCCGGCACGATCGCCATGACAGCGCAGGTCGCCCTGGTACGTCGGATCGACGAGCGTCAGTGTCAGCGCACGATTGCGAAGCCGCAGCGCCTTGGCCTCGCGCGTCACAATCGACTCGTCCGGGTTCGCGAACGTGCACGTGTCGGGCACGTAGTTGATCTGGTACTCGGTCTCGTCGACCACGACTTCGCACGGGTTCGCGTCGTAGGTGCCGTCCATGCGGCGGCCGGTGCGCGGATCTGCGAGCGGGTCACAGGCTGGTGCGCGCAGCGGGATGCGACCCTGGAGCAGCGGGTTCGCGGCCGGGTCGCGCACGCACATGCCGGTGCTGTCGGCGATGATCGGATGCTGGAAGCCGTGGCGGGTGCCGACGACCGCGAATGCCTCGCCGGCACGCACCTCGTAGCGCTGCGGCGCGTTCACGCACGACTGGGGCGGCGTGACGCCTTCCATGCAGTAGCCCGTCCGCGGCGACTCCGGGTTCGCCGTGCACACGGTTCCGATCGCGCAATCGGTGTCTGCGTCGCAGGTGAGCAGGCACCGCTTGAGCGGCATGTTCGCGGCGTCGAGCGACGGCCGGCGATCTTGATCGACCTGGCAGCTCCACGTCCTCGGATCGGTCGGCGTGCGGTCATCGATCGGATTGGCCGAGCTCGGGTTCGACGCGGCGTAGTCTGCGAGCGCCTCGCACTGCACGTCGTCGATGCAGCCGGTGGTCGGCGTGGTGCGCAGCACGTGCTTGCGGGGAATCAGCAGCAGCTCGCCAGCCTTGGTGCGGCCGACGGTGTAGCGGCGCAGCGAGGTCAGATATGGACGGCACGCCTCGGCGAGACGCTCGGCCTCGCTGAGAAGCATGCACGCGCCCAGACCCGTGACCTGACTCTGCGGGTGAACGAAGCAGGTGTAGCCGAGCGCGCATCCAGCGTCCCCAAACGAGGGATCACAGCCACGCATCTGCAGTACGTCGTAAGGCTCGATCCCCATATCGCAGAACGGCTTCGACGCATCTTCGATGCGCATGCCAGCGCCATCGACGAACATCTGGCTCTCTCGAACCGGGGGGCCATCGACGGCGGTGGTCACGGTGTCGAGCGACAGCGAGCCCTCCCACGTCAGCGACCACGTCTCGTCGGTTCGCAGCGCGCGAAGATCTGGATAGACCTCCTCGCGAATCTCGATCGGTGCGGAGAAGAACAGCTCGGAGACCGGGCGGTCCTCTTCATCGGCCGCCTCGGCATCACAGAACACCTGACGGATGCTGGGCAGGCCGCCGGTCTTCTCCGACGCGAGGATTCCGGACGGAACGTTGCGAGCGATGTTGCCCACCAGACGCGGGCCGCCGGCCGTGTTGCCGGCGCTGCTTGTATCGGGGCCCGGGTCGTCGCATACGAAGCGCCCGTTCTCCTCGGCGAGGAGACCACGCGTCGGGATGTCGTCGCGGAGCTGATGCGCGATCGTGAGCGGGATCTGGGTCGCGAGCGGGTTCACCGGCTCGACGAAGTCGGAGTAATCGTCGTCGTCGATGTTCAGCACGTACGACAGGCCGTTGGCCGCCGTGATGATGCCGAAGTAACCGATGAGGCGATCCGGCGTGCCGGGCTCGCGCGAGTCGTTGGCGACGGGCTCGACGCGGAACACGTCGACCGAGGTCGGCATCGCATCACCGGTGAGCTCGATGCCGGGACCGCGTGCACCCGCGCGACGCGGCCGCGTCGGATCGCCCGGCGGCAAGCACACGAGCTGATCGATGTCCCGGAGCTCGCGGATGTAGCGCGGATCGATCTGGGTATCGCACTCGCTCGGTGCGCCTTCGAGATCGACCACGCGCACGGTGCCGTCATTGACGACCGAGTAGATGAACTGGTGCTGGCCGCCGGTCGCCGTGTCATCGTTGACGATGCCCGCGGACCCGCCGACACCGATGGTCGGCGAGATGGCCACCGAGAAGATGCCGAGCCGGCCGTTGGTGTTCTCGAGCGCGACCTGCGTCTGCGTCAAGGTCGGCCGATAGGCGGAGTCGAGGTCGAAGATCGAGAGGAGGTTCGAGTTGTCGGCACCGATGGCGAGCAGGCGCCGCGAGCTGCGCTGATCGATCTCGAGATCGAGCGCGACCGGACGGAAGCCCGGCGTGACAATGCCGCCACCGCCGCACTCGTTCGGACACGTGACGTTGCCGTCGACGATCGTGGGCGTACCGTCGGCAGCGAACTGCACGCCGGTGACGATCTGACCGGTCGCCATGTCGACGCCCGCCACGAGATGGCAGCTCGGATACGAGATGTAGACGAGACCCGTCGGCGTGGCCGCGCAGCGCGACCCGATCACGCCACTCGGGGGCTCGACGACCATGGCCGCCGGGCGCGCGCGGATGGGCTCGTTCGCCGCGTTGACCACGTTCATGCGCTTGACGACAGCCTTCATGTTCGCATCGCCCACGAGCAGACCGATGCTGTTGATCTCGAGCGTCGACAGATCACACGAACCGGCGTTCGCGATCACCTCGTAGCAGCCGGAGCGGTCGGTCACGATCGCGATCGGATCCTCACCCACCGTGATGCCGTTCTTGCCCGGCGTGAGTGGATCGGTGTCCTGCACCACCACGTCACCGCCAGCGAAGCCGCTGGATGGCTTGGTCTCGAACCGCGCGAGCGCGACGGTGCCCGGCCCAGACTGCAGCACGAACGCGTAGAACGACGCCCCGCCGACGATCGACATCGGCATGTCTTCCTGGCCCGGCGGCTGCGGGATGATGTTGTCCATGCGAGCGCCCGAGCGGTACTCGCAGCTCGCGAGCGGCTGCGCGCTCGAGATGATCTCCTGCGCGGCGCTCGGCGGTTGACCTTCGGTGAGTCGCAGACCGCCGTAACACGCGAACGCGATGTCGACCGGGCGATCGAAATTCAGCTGAGTCGGCGCGTTCGTGGTCGCGTCGTCACACGCCATCAGTATGGACACTGCCAGGACGAGACGCTTCATAGCGGCCTCACCTCGCCGATCCGGAGGACCACACGGTTGTGATAGATGGACGTCGCGGAGGTGTCGATGACGGCCACCGTGTCCTCGAGGAAGTTCGTCACGTATACCTTCTTGCGCGACGGGGCCGCAGCGACCGAGTACGGACCGCGACCCACGAGCACGATGTCCTCGACCGTCGAGAAGCCTCGCGGGTCGATGATGTAGAGCTGACCATCTTGGAAGCAAGTCACGTAGGCGCGCTCGCCATCGCCGGTGTCCATCACCGACAGGGTCGAAGCTTGGCGGCAGATGTCGGTCGCGGCAATGCCGACGTTCTTCGGCACGCCGGTCGGCGACAGCGAGGTGTCGTAGACCTGGAGAGACGGCGGCCGGCGGTTGACGAGGTACATGCGATCGCCGCTCGGCGAGAACGCCATGCTGCGCGTGTCGCTGGACCCGCCGCTGTTGCCGCCGGTGAGGTTGAGGAAGAAGAAGGTGCTCGGCAGCAGGTACAGCGGCGCTTCGGTGGGGTGGTAGTTCGGAGGACGTCCGACGGTGAATGTCTGAATGCGGTCCTCGCTGCGGCTCGCCACGTAGATGATGTCGCCCGCAGCGTTCGGCGTGCGGCCGGCGACGGCGGTCGCGCCGCGCAGGCCGGTCGACGGGTCGGCAGCAAAGAAGCCAGCGAGCACATCGCTGATCACCGCGTTGCCGCCGATCGGCGAATCGATCAGCGTGACCGCGCCGTTCGTGAGGTGGGTCACGACGGCGAACCCGCCCGCCGAGTCCGCGAACGCATCGAACGGCTCGTCGGGCAGGCCCGAGAGGTCGTCGTCGTCGTGCACGTACGACAGGCGATGGTCTTCGTCACACAGCGAGAAGCCTTGAGAGCCGCGATTGCACTGCAGCTGCGAGCCGTCCCAGTCGAGCCATGCGATCGAGGGATCGCCGCGGGTCGGGATGATGAGACGCAGCGAGCCGCCGTTGGTGTCCTGGACCGCGATGTCGGTCGCAAAGTTACCGATACGGGCGCTCGCACCGGACAGCATGAACCTGCTCTCGGGACACACCAGCGTCTCGGTATGGTCGACGTCGACCGCGCAGTCGTCGGGGACTGTCCCGTTCGTGGTCCAGTCCGCGGAGATCGCGTCCACTTCTGCGAGGTCGATCACACCGACCGTGCCCGAGTCGTAGCGAAGCTCCGAGTTCGCGTTGGCCACGAACAGCACCGAGTCGTCGGGCGACACGGCAGCGCCGGTCGGGAAGAACAGCTGGTCCGGCGGCGGACGAACCTCGTCCGCATCGGCAGTACATCCGGCGGCCAGGCCGCAAAGCAGAAGCCAGGCGCTCCGCATGAGTACGGGCTTCGACCGGCGATCCGGCGAAAGCGTTGCCTGGCCTGCGGCCGTTTTTGTGTTGTAGATCACGACGTTTCCCCAAACAAAGCTGCGCGAGCCGCCGCCACGCGGGCGATCGGCACCCGGAACGGTGAGCACGAGACGTAATCGAACCCCATGCGGTGGCACAGCTCGACCGAGCTGGGCTCCCCGCCGTGCTCGCCACAGATGCCGACCTTGAGGCCCGGCTTGGTCGCGCGCCCGCCGCGGACGCCGAGCTCGATGAGCGCACCGACGCCGTCGGGATCGAGCACCGCGAACGGGTCGTTCGGCAGCACGCCGGCATCGACATAGGCCGGCAGGAAGCGGCCGGCGTCATCACGCGACAGCCCGAACGTGGTCTGCGTGAGATCGTTGGTGCCGAACGAGAAGAAGTCGGCATGTTCGGCGATGCGGTCGGCGACCACGCAGGCGCGCGGTAGCTCGATCATCGTTCCGATCGTGTACGGGATCTTGGAATCACCGAGCGCACGATCCATCGCGGTGGTGACCAGCGCGCGCAGTCGCTTGAGCTCCTCTTGCACCATGACCAGCGGGATCATGATCTCGGGCTGGACATCGATGCCCTCGGCCTTCACGAGCGCACAGGCCTCGCCGATCGCCTGGACCTGGATCTCGTAGATCTCGGGATAGGTGATCGCGAGCCGGCAGCCGCGATGGCCGAGCATCGGGTTCGACTCGGACAGCTCGCTGACCTTCGCCGCGATCGCCTGCGGCGTCCGCCCGACGTCCTTGGCGACCTCCTCGATCTCGGCCGGCGTGTGGGGCAGGAACTCGTGCAGCGGCGGATCGAGCAGCCGGATCGTGACCGGCAGCCCGTCCATCACGCGGAACAGCTCGGCGAAGTCCGCGCGCTGCATCGGCAGGATCTTCGCGAGCGCGGCGCGCCGCCCCGCCTCGTCGTTGGCGACGATCATCTCGCGCACCGCGAGGATGCGCTCGGGCTGGAAGAACATGTGCTCCGTGCGGCACAGGCCGATGCCCTCGGCGCCGAAGCTGCGGGCCGTGCGTGCGTCGGTTGGGGTGTCGGCGTTGGTACGTACTTTCAACGTACGGAACTGATCGACCCACTGCATGAGCGTGCCGAGCTCGGAGCCCATCTGCGCGGGAACCAGCGGTGCGGTGCCGAGGAACACCTCGCCGGTCGAGCCGTCGAGCGTCAGCGTGTCGCCCTCTTTGAGCTTGTGCTCCTTGCCACCACCGGTGAACACGGCTGTGCGCTTCGCCGCGTCGACGCGGAGCGAGGTGCACGCGGTGATGCAGCACTTGCCCATGCCGCGCGCGACCACAGCGGCGTGGCTCGTCATGCCACCGCGCGCGGTCAATGTTCCAGCCGCGGCCTTCATGCCGTGAATGTCCTCGGGCGACGTCTCGGTGCGCACGAGCAACACCTGCTCGCCCCTGTTGAACCACTCCTCGGCGGCGTTCGCGGTGAACACGACGCGACCGATGGCGGCGCCCGGCGATGCGGGCAGCCCCTTGGCGATCGGCGTGGGCCGCGCCTTCGGATCGATCGTCGGGTGCAGCACCTCGTCGAGCTTCTGCGGATCGATGCGGAGCACGGCCTCGCGCTGCGAGAGCTTGCCCTCGGCAACGAGATCGACCGCGACCTTCACCATCGCCTTGCCGGTGCGCTTGCCGCTGCGCGTCTGCAGCATGAACAGCTGCTTGCGCTGGATCGTGAACTCGAGGTCTTGCATGTCGCGGAAGTGATCCTCGAGGAGCTTCGCGACACGGACGAGCTCGGCGTGCGCCTCGGGCAGCGTCTTCGCGAGCTCGGCGATCGGCTCGGGCGTACGGATGCCGGCGACGACATCCTCGCCCTGCGCGTTGGTGAGGAACTCGCCGTAGAGCTCGGCGGTGCCGGTGGCCGGGTTGCGCGTGAATGCCACGCCGGTCGCGCAGTCATCGCCGAGGTTGCCGAACACCATCGCCTGGACGTTGACGGCGGTGCCGATCGACGCCGAGATGTTGTGCATCTTGCGGTATACGTCGGCGCGCGGGTTGTTCCACGAGCGGAACACGGCGGCGATCGCACCCCACAGCTGCTGCTTGACGTCGTCGGGGAACGCGGTCCCCGTGACCTCCAGCGTCTTGGCCTTGAACGCCGCGACCGCCTCGCGCAACGCGGCCTCGGTCAGATCCTGGTCGCGGCTCGCGCGATGCTTGGACTTGATCTGGTCGAGGATGATGTCGAACGGCGGCTCGTCGGACTCGGTCGCCGCGACCACGCCCATCACGACCTCGCCATACATGCCGACGAAGCGGCGGTAGCAGTCCCACGCGAATCGCGCGTTGCCCGACTGCTTCGCGAGCGCCTCGACCGTGGTGTCGTTGAGACCGAGGTTGAGGATCGTGTCCATCATGCCCGGCATCGACGCGGGCGCGCCCGAGCGGACGCTGACGAGCAGCGGGTTGCTCGAGTCGCCGAAGTGGGTCTTCGTGATCTCCTCGACCGCGGCGAGCGCGGTGTCGACCTCGCCCGAGAGCTCGGCGGGATAGTTCCCCACGCCCTGCGCCATCACGTGGCGGCAGACCTCCGTGGTGATCGTGAAGCCCGGCGGGACCGGTAGCCCGAGCGACGCCATCTCGGCGAGGTTCGCGCCCTTGCCGCCGAGCAGCGCCTTGTCCTTGGAGCGACCCTCGGCGGTGCCGCCGCCGAATGCACGGACCCACTTCACGATGCACCTCCTGCGAGCAGGCGAAAGTCCGCGATCGAGAGGTACGGACCGATGAACCAGTTGAGCAGCGCGAGCCGGTTGTCCCGCAGCGCTGGATTCGGGTCCATGACCATGACGCCGCCCTTGTCGAAGAACGCGGCGACCGTCGGACGCAGGCGCTCGAGCGACTCGAACACGGCGCCGTAGTTGCGCTTGTCGCGTGCGTCGTGCTCGTAGCTCTGGGCCTCGAGGATCGCGGCATGGAGCTTGTGCTCGACGTTATCGGGCTCGACGAACTTGCTGGGGTCGGGCGTATCGCCGATCGCGAGCTTCTTGCCACGCGCGTCGTCGAGGATGTTGGCGACGCGCTTGAACACCTCGCGCGCTTCCTTGCTGATCTTCGCGCATGCGAGTGCACGCGCGCGCGCGTCGATGGGATTGGTGTAATCGCGTGCGAGCGCCGCATCCGCGTCCTGCGCCGGGATGCCTTGGTCGACGAAGATGCCGCGCAGACGGGCGCGGAAGAACTCGTCGAGCGGCTTGGGGTCCTTGAGTGTCACGCCTTGCGCGGCGAGCTGCTTCTCGGCCTCGGCACGCACCTCGCGGTAGCGGAAGTCCCAGCCGCGCTCGAGAATCACCTGCCAGATCCCGATCGCGGCACGGCGCAGACCGAATGGATCCGCAGAGCCGCTCGGCTCGAGGCCCACCGCGAAGCAGCCGACGATCGTGTCCATTCGATCGGCGATCGCGATCAGCGCGGCCGCATCGGACCTGGGCAACGCAGCGCCCTGCCCCTTGGGCCACCAGTGCTGTTCGATCGCATCCGCGACCTCATCGCCGAGCTTGGCGATGCGCGCGTAGTGCTTGCCCATGGTGCCCTGCACCTCGGGGAACTCGCCGACCGCGTGCGACGCGAGATCGCTCTTGGCGTACTTCGCGGCGGTCTTCGCGACGTCGCTGCCACCGAGCTTCTCGACGAGCGCAGCCAGGCGAGCGACCTTGTTGCCAACGGTCTTGGCCTTGTCGCCGAGCTTGGCCTGGAACACGACGCCGTCGAGCTTGGCGTTCCAGTCCTCGAATGACTTCTTCTTGTCCTCGGCGAAGAAGAACTTCGCGTCGGACAGGCGGGACGCGAGCACGGTCTCGTTACCCTTTGCGACGACGGCCGGATCCTTGACGATCGTGGCCATCAGCGTCGCGAAGCGAGGCGCGAGCTTGCCGCTGGCGTCCTCCATCGCGAAGTAGCGCTGGTGCGTGCGCATCGCGGTCACGATGATCTCCTCGGGAACCTCGAGGAACGCGGGATCGAACTGACCGCTCACGCCGACTGGCCATTCGCCGAGGTGGATCACCTCTGCGAGCAGCGCCTCGTCGGGACGGATCTTGAACCCGGTCTCCTTCTCGAGCCGGGCGAGCTCGGCGCGCACGAGCGTCTTGCGAGCATCCTGATCGACGACGACGTTCGCTGCGTGCAGCGTCTCGACGTATTGATCCGCGCTCGCGATCTCGATCGGCCGGTTCGACAGGAACCGATGGCCGCGGCTGTTGCGACCCGCGGTCTGGCCGCCCCACGACAGCGGGATGACCTCGCCGCCATAGAGCGCGACGAGCCACTGCACCGGCCGCACGAACGCGGTCTCGCTCCAGCCCCAGCGCATCGACTTGGGCCACGGGATAGCGGTGATGAGCTCCTGCAGGAGCGTCGGCAACAGCGCACGCGTCTCGGTGCCCGCGACATGGCGCTGCGCGACGACGTAGACGCCCTTCTTGCCGGGGACTTCCTTCTTGAGCAGCGACTCGGGGGCGACGCCGTTCTTCGCGGCGAAGCCCTGCCCTGCCTTGGACAGCGTGCCGTCCGCGGCGAACGCAGCGCCGACCGGCGGGCCGACGACTTCCTCGTCGAGATCGGGCTGCCGATCGACGAGCCCCTTCACGATCACCGCGAGGCGGCGTGGCGTGCCAAGCGCCTGCACGGACGCGTACGTCAGGCGCGCGGCACCGAGCTTCGCTTCCACCATCGCCGGCAGATCGACGAGCGCCTTGGCGAGCATCTTGGCCGGAATCTCCTCGCAGCCGAGCTCGAACAGCAGATCACCCTGCATGGGGCAGCTCCTCCGCGTGCGGGACCACTGCGCGTGCAGCCGCGAGCGCGCCAGCATTGACGCCAGCCTCGCCGACACCGTCGAACGCTTCTTTCGCCTTGGCGCCGAGCGCCTTCGGCAGCATCGGGAAGCCGAGCTGCGCGCGGTTCTGTACGTAGGCCTGCGCGCAGCTGCGAGCCATGCCGCGCACGCGACCGATGAAACGCTGGCGCTCGGTCACGCTGATCGCGCCGCGCGCGTCGAGCGTGTTGAACGCATGCGAGCTCTTCATGCAGAACTCGTAGGCCGGCAGCACGAGCCCGCGCTCGAGCAGCCGCTTGCACTCGCCCTCGTAGGTGTCGAAGTTCGCGAACGCGATCTTCGGGTCGAGCTGCTCGAAGTGATACGTCGAGTACTGCACTTCCCACGGGTGGCGGATCTGGCCGTACGTGACGTTCTTGTCCCACTTGAGATCGAACATCGTGCTCACGCCCTGCAGGTACATCGCGAGGCGCTCGATGCCGTAGGTCAGCTCGGCGGTGACGGGCAGCAGATCGATGCCGCCTGCCTGCTGGAAGTACGTGAACTGGGTGACCTCCATGCCGTCACACCAGACCTCCCAGCCCAGGCCCCATGCACCGAGCGTCGGCGACTCCCAGTCGTCCTCGACGAACCGGATGTCATGCGCCGCGGGATCCATTCCGATCGCGCGCAGCGAGTCGAGGTAGAGCTCCTGCACGTTGAGCGGCGACGGCTTGAGGCCGACTTGAAACTGAAAGTACGCGCCCGCGCGATTGGGGTTCTCACCGTAGCGACCGTCCGACGGCCGGCGGCAGAACTGAACGAACGCCGCGTTCCATGGCTCGGGGCCGAGCACGCGCAGGAAGGTCGCCGGATGGAAGGTCCCAGCGCCGACCTCGACGTCGACGGGCTGCTCGATGACGCAGCCATGGTCCGCCCAGAACTTGCTGAGCGTGAAGATGAGATCTTGCAGGTACATGCGGGCTCGCGGACCCTACCCTTGGCACCGAGGGCGGTCAAGCACTGCTCACGAGCTAAGTGCGCCAGAATACTTGACGTTCTTGCCAGTGGACGGCTAGTTTGACGACATGGTCCGGGAGTATGTACCGCTGGTGCTCGCGGCAGTCATTCCTGGCTGCTCGCTGATCCTCGACTTCGATCAGTCGCTGCCGGCGGACGCAGCGATCGACGCGGTCTACAACCAGGCCGAGTGTGACTTCGGCGAGCCGAACGACTCGATCGCGACCGCGGTGGAGCTCACCACCGGCGCCGCGGCGATCTGCCCGCCCGAGCCGGGCACGCCCGAGGATCACGACTACTACAGCTTCACCGCGACGGGCACCGCCGCGACGATCGCGATCACGTTCACGAGCCGCCCCGGTGGCGACCTCGATCTCAAGCTCTACGCGAGCGACGGCACGATTCTCGCGCAGTCGCGCGGGTTTGGCGACGGCGAGATGCTCGTGTGCCCGGGTGCGTCGCCGCTGTGCCCGATGCTGACCGCCGGCACTCACATCCTTGAAGTGTTCCCCGGCGTCGCTGGCTCGGTGAACAACTACTCGTTCACCGTCACGCAGTAGTCACTACAGCTCGTAAAGGATCGTGTAGCCCACGCGCTCGACGCGGCCCGGCTTGACCACGACCTTGTTGCGGATCGTGTTGCCGCTCGCGCTCGGTTTCTTGGGCCACGGGCGATCGATCTGGCGGCGCTTCGCCGGTCGAGCGTGTTCCTCGAGCCACACCTCGCGCACCGTGTCGCCGGTGTTCGACATCGTGAGCGTGACGACCTCGATCTGCCGGATCCCATCGTTCTCCACCATCACGCGCTGACGCGCACCACGAAGCGCGCTGTCGATCCACAGCTTCACGCGGAACGGCTCGTCGTCGTCGGGCTTCGCCTTGGGATCGGCGCGCTTCATCGGGATGTCGATCCACCGGTCCTCGCCGTCGAGCTCGACGTGCGCGCGGATCGGACCGGGGACGAGCCGGACGTTCGGGATCTCGAGCGTCGCCCACACCGACGTGAAGTCGAGCTCGTAGCTCTCGTCTTCCACATCGAACGACGCGCCCTCGAAGATGCGCCGCAGCAGGGCCGGCACCTCGCGCGAGGCGACGATGAGCACGCTGGTTCCACCGTCGAGCGTCGCCGGCCCCCGCGTGATCTCGCGCGGCGGCTCGACGCCACCGGGAAGCCCGTCGAACAGCACGACCTCGGCGCGCTCGCGCCAGTGCGGGGTCTGAAACGCGAACCGCGACTCGATCGTCGCCTTCGTCGCATCGCGCACCTCGATGTCGTGCTGCACGCGATAGCTGAGCGTGCTCGACACGTAGAGGATGCGAACGAGATACTTGCCCGGCGCGCCCGCAACATCGCACTGCACGATCGGCGCGAACTTCTCGCTGGGCTGTGCAGCTGGCTCGGGACGTACGGGCACGGGGCGGCGATAGCGGCGCGGCTCGTACTCACGGGCTCGCGCCTGCGCTCGCGCAAGCTCGAGGCGCCGTTGTTGCGTCGCGGCATCGAGCGGCGAGCGCGGCACGTCGTCCGCGTCGGGAAGCCGCTCACGTGTACAGGGACCGATGCGCACGTCGGAGCTCGTCTCGAGCACGAGCGACGCGAGCGACGCACCGGGATCGATATTGCCGAGCAGGATCGTCGAGCCGCTGATCTCGACCCAGCGCCGATCGTCGACGACACCGTAGCCGGTGCCGCCGCTGCGATAGAGCGCGATCGAGATCCCGGCCTCGGGCGGCTTGGCGTTGGACGGCGTGGTGCGCGATCCGCAGCCGACCGCCGTCATGCACGCGAGCAGCAGCGCGGCGCGCTTCACTACTCCTCGACCGCGACGTTGTCGCCGATGAGCTTGGCCACGTCGCGCGGCTCCGCCTTGCCGGTGAGCACGGCGGCCACGCCCTCGAGCACCGGCATGCGCACGCGCACCTTCGCAGCGAGCTGGGCGCCCGCGAGCGCTGCGCGCGCGCCTTCGGTGCGAGCGGTGTCGGCCGTGATCACGCCCTCCGCCAGGCGCCGGCCGAGCTGATAGTCCGCCGACAGCGCGGGCAGCTCTCCACTGGTCCCCCGCACCTTCGCCGCCTTGCTGCGATCGGTCGCGCGCACCAATAGATTTCCGAGCCCGGCGAGCCCCGCGAACGTTCGCGCCTCCGCGCCCGATGCGAGCCCCAGGCGTGATGCCTCGGCGACGGCACGCGTGACGAGCACCGCGCGCGGGCCCGGCCCCATCTCGAGGCCGTCGCACAGGCCGAGCGCGATCGTGTAGGCGCCGGCGAGCGCCGATGCGAGCTCGACACCCGCGAGATCCTTCGAGCCATAGACGCGCAGCATCGGCGGCACGTTGAGCAGCCGGCGCGTCTCGCTGACGACCTCGTTGAATGTCGACGCGACGACCATCGATGCGAACTCGCCAGCCGCGAGGTCGCCCGGAAGTGCGGGTCCGGCGAGCGCGCCGATGCGCAGGGTCGGCAGGCCGCGCGCTAGGACCTCGGACACGCGCTCGTTCGCAGGTGCAGCGAGCGCACCGATCGCGTGAACGACGATGTGGCTGCCATCGAGGAATGCGCCCAGCTCGGTCGACCGATCGCGCACGTCGGTCGAGCTGACCGCCATCACGAGGAAGCGCGCTTCGGTCGCCAGTCGCCGCGGATCGGTGGTCGCCTCGAGCGGCTCGGGAAGCGGCGCGTCGGGCAGACGCGGGCAGCTGCGCGTGTTCGTGATCGCATCGACGATCTCGGCATCGCGCGACCACAGCACCACGCGACGACCCGCGCGTGCGAGCACCGAGCCGAGCGCTGTTCCGAACGCACCCGCGCCGACGATGCCGACGGTGTCGCCGCGCTTCACGACGAGCTCTCCGGGGGAATGTGAGCCGTGCGGTTCATGTAGTAGTAGAGGAGCTTGATGTCCTTGACCTGAAGCGTGTCACCCGCGCGATCGACGATCGGCCGCGTGTGATAGCTCGTCAGCCCGCGCAGCGCATCGTCGACCTTCGCGTCGTCGGATTGATCGAGGTGGTGCGGATGCTCGGCACCAAACGCCGGGTTCTCGCGCAGCCGGGCGCGCAGCCGCGCGACGCCGGCCATCGCGGCCTGCGCATCCACGGCGAGCTGCTGCGGCGACGCGCGGAGCAGGCGCATGATGTCGCGCGTGCCGGCGGCCTTCGACACCGCGTCGTACATCACGCGCGCGAGCAGGTGCGTCGAGTGGAACACGGTGAGCTTGGGGTAGACCTCTGCGAGTCGGCGCCCGAGCGCACGCGTGTATTCCGCGTCGCGCTGATCGTCGTCGGTGACCTCGCCCTCGGCACCGCGCACGAAGCTCGCCGGATCGACCGGGCGGCCCGCGCGATCGATCGACTCGCCGTCGTCGGTGATCTCGTTTCCGAATGGATCGAGGGGCCGGCCGAACCGCACGACCACGCTGCCTTCGTGCGCGACGATCTTGCGAAAGAACTCGAGCATGCGGCCGACGCGGCTGAATTCGTCGTCGGTGATGATGTAGCGGTTCTTGCCGGTCTCGGCGAGGTAGTCGTCGATCAGCGTCTCGGCCTCGAGCACGAGCCGGTAGTTGATCGTGACCGGCACGATGTAGAGCCGCTTGTTCGGCATGCCCTCGCGGACGAGGTTCTTGTACGCGGTGGCCGTGGTGCCGAGCAGGCCGAGCTTGAGGTGCTTCTCGACGACGTTGCTCCGGCACCGCGTGCCGCCCGGGAAGAACAGCGAGTGGTAGCCGTGCTCGAGCAGGACCGTCGAGTACTCCTTGAGCACGTCCTTGTAGAGCTCGAACCGCAGCCGGCGATCGACGCGATACGCGCCGAGGTTGCGCATGAAGAACGAGATGAACGGATTGGAGAACAGGTTCTTGCCGGCGCCATACGTGGTCGGCGGCAAGCCCGCGCGCATCAGGCCAAAGCCGATCGCAGGCGAGTCCATGTTGGAGCTGTGCGTCGGGGTGACAACGATCGTGCCGCGCTCGGCGCACGCGCGCACCAGGTCGACCCCGCCGTCGGCCACGATGCGGCTGTCGAGATTCTTGAGCGCTGCCATGCCGTCGCGAAGGCTCGACAGCGGGCTGAAGAACACGCCGAGCAGCGACGGGCCAACGCCGGTCGCGAACTTGTAGACGCGCGGATCGAAGTTGCCGACCACGTCGCGCCCGTAATGACGGACGAGGTTGCGCAGCTCGGTCTGCTTGTCCTGCTCGGTCATCGTGAGCAGACGACGTGACAGCTCGCGCCAGCGCTCGGCACCGTGGTTGTCAGTCTTCTCGAGCCGCTTGATCTCGCAGTACGCGACGTCATTGAGGACGTACTCGAGAGACGCATCGCCCCCCGATGTCGCCTCGGCAACTCTCCGAGCCACGACGCGACGCTCGACCGCGGCGAGTAGCTTCTCGCGGTCGGCATTGAACCTCTCGAGGCGGTTTTCGGCTTCCCGGACCGGCCGGTCGCTGGCCATCCGAAATCAGTAACACACCGCAAAACCCCGAAGATCACTCCTTGGGCCCTTGCCGCGGCCCATCGTGCTATGGTCTTGATCAGTAGGCGGGCGGCTCATCTATTGAGCGGCCTGCGACGCCCGGCGAAGTCTAGTCGCTGGGAAGGAGCCCTGGTCCATTGACCAAGCGTCCGGCACCCAAGAAGCCAGTTAAGAAGTCAGCGGCGGCGGCGAAACCGACAAAGGCCGCGGGACGCGGCGCGTCCAGTGCGGCCGCGAAGTCCCCCGCGAAGGCGCCGCCCCCTGCCCCCAAGAGTGAGAGACCGAGTATTTCGAAGATAGAGACCAAGCCGGAACCAAAGCCCGCGAAGACCGACCCCAAGCCCGCCGCAAAGATCGAAGCCAAGGCCGAACCCAAGGCCGACCCCAAGGCCGCAGCAAAGTCCCGGGGAAAAGCGAAGCCGGCCGAAGCGCCGCCGCCCCCGCCCCGCCCGGTGTACGACCTCAACGGGCCGATCCCGGCTGAAGGATCGGCCTTCCCGAAGAAGGTCGGAGCGTTGCTCGGCGTCGGCCAGAAGACGCTCGGCATCAAGACGTTCAGACCCGGCCAGGCCGAGGCATTCGATCACCTGCTCGGTGGCGAAGACCTGCTCGCCGTCATGCCGACCGGTAGCGGCAAGTCGCTGCTGTACCAGCTGACCTCGATGGTCGTGCCCGGCGTGACCGTCGTGGTGAGCCCGCTCATCGCGCTGATCAAGGATCAGCTCGACAAGATGGTCGCCAAGGGCGTGAGCGCCTGCAAGATCGACTCGACGCTGACCGTGAAGCAGCGGCGTGAGGTCGACGCGATGATTCGCTCGCCCGGCGGCAAGCTGCTGCTGACCACGCCCGAGCGCATGGCCGACCCCGAGTTCCGCGTGTTCTTACGCGAAGCGTCGGCGGGTATCGGTGTGTCGCGCTTCGTCGTCGACGAGGCGCACTGCGTATCGCAGTGGGGGCACGATTTCCGACCGGCCTATCTGTCGCTGCGCAAGGCGCTCGAGGATGTCGGCCGTCCGCCCGTGCTCGCGACCACGGCCACCGCGCCGCCGCACGTTCGCGACGACATCCTGTTCCAGCTCGGGATCGAGAACGCGACGATCGTCACGACCACGTTCGATCGTCCGAACCTGCACTACGAAGTCATCATCTTCCACGATGACCACGAGAAGATGCGGACGCTCGTCACGCTGCTCAAGAAGCTGCCGCGTCCGGGCATCGTCTACTGCGCGACCGTGAAGAAGGTCGAGGAGCTCTACGAGGCACTGACTCGCTGGGGCGTCCCGACCGGCAAGTATCACGGCCGCATGAACAAGAACGAGCGAGACGCCTCGCAGGTGAAGTTCATGGAGTCGTCCGACCTGATCATGGTCGCGACGAACGCGTTCGGTCTCGGTGTCGACAAGGCGAACGTCCGCAACGTCATCCACTATCACGTGCCCGGATCCGTCGAGGCGTATGCCCAGGAAGCCGGCCGTGGTGGCCGCGATGGCAGAGCCGCGCGCTGCATCCTGCTGTTCTCGCCCGACGACGTCGCGATCCAGGAGTACTTCCTGTCGGGCACGTACCCGACGAAGCGTCAGGTCAGGATGGTGTTCGACGCGCTGATGGCGTTCGGCAACGCCACCGGCAAGCTCGCCGAGGAGTCACCGCCGAACATCGTCAACATCGCGCTCGGATCGAGCGTCGGCCAGCAGCGCACGCGCACGGTGCTGTCGCTGCTCAAGGACGAAGGCTTCATCACCGAGAAGGAAGGCGGCCTGTTCTACGTCGCCGATCCGCCGGTCGAGATGGCCGAGCTGATGGATCGCGCGCGCCAGTACGAAGCGCGCCGC
Source organism: Haliangiales bacterium (assembly GCA_038322185.1). Taxonomy (GTDB): domain Bacteria; phylum Myxococcota_A; class Polyangia; order Haliangiales; family Haliangiaceae; genus JABFXX01. The sequence continues at coordinate 25,790 of JBBQFU010000033.1, read as the reverse complement.
ATCGCCGACCGCCAGCGCCTCGATGCACTGCTCACGTACGTGAAGGCGCCGGGCTGCCGCAGCCAGGTGATCCTCGAGTACCTCGGCGAGCCGCAGCCGCCGAAGTGCGGCCGCTGCGACAACTGCTTGCGCTCGCGCGAGGCGGCGCTCGCCGCGTCGACCGAGGCCACGCGCCTGGGTGCGTCGCTGACCCGTCAGCTCGACGAGGACGGCGTGGAGATTCCCAAGCCGCGCCGCGAGATCAAGGCGCGCGTCGTTCGCATCGACCAGCCGCAACCGACGGTCGCGCCGGTGCTCGCGGCCGAACCGCCGAAGCCGCCCGCCACGGTGCTTCGCCGATCGTCCAAGGTCCCGCTCGGCACGCCGCCCAACGGCTCGCCGATCGTCACCGCAACGCCCGCGCCCGCACCGGCTGCCGCGGCTCCCGCCGGTGTTGCCGTCGTTCGCAAGAAGAACGTCCCTGCCCCGCAGGCCGAGCCGGACGAGGATGACCTCGACGACGACGATGATGACGATGACGATGATGATGACGAGATCCTCGTCGACGAGCACGGCAACCCGATCGACGACGACGACGACCTCGACGACGATGATGACGAGGACGACGACGATGACGATGAAGATGACGACGAGGTCATCGACAAGACCGCGGCCGAGCTAGCCGAAGAAGGTATCGAAGGCCCTGGCGAGATCACGGTGCTCGCACGCAAGCGCGTGCCGAAGCAGCCCAAGCTGCGGCCACTGCGCACCGACGACGCGAGCTCGTCTGCATCAGCGGCCGAGGCGAGGCGCCGTCGCCGGCGCCGGCGTCGCAAGCGGCGCGCGATGCTGCCGCCCAAGAGCGCGTTCGTCAGTCCGGTGCTCTCGACCGCGTCTCCGCTCGGCGACGCGCAGCCGCGGCGTCCCGGTGGTGGTGGTGGCGGTCCCGTGATCGAATACGTGCGCGGTCCGATGCGGATCGCTGCATCGCCCGTGGCATCGGCGAACCCCAACGATGCGGGTGTCGCTCGCCGCGGCGGACGCGGCGGCGGTGGCAAGAAACGCACGCGCTGGGATCGTCCCGGTGGTGGTGGTGGCGGCGGCGGACGTGGTGGCGAGCCGCGTCGGTTCGACGGCCGTCCGGGTGGCGGCGGGAACGGCGGCAACAACTTCCGTGGTCCCGGTGTTCCGGGTGCAGTGCCTGCCAATGGCGGACCGCCGCAGAGTGCAGACGGAGCCGAAGGAGGCGAGCGTCGTCGTCGTCGCAGGCGTCGGCGCCGGCGCAACGGCGCGCCGCTGCCGGGGGGAGCCGGTCCGAATCCGCAGCTCGTCGGTGACACCGCGGGTGGCGCGCCCGCGAGCAATGGCGGCGAAGGCGGCAGTGAGCCCGTCGCGTTCTTCCAGCCGACCGGCGGCGCACCGAGCGCCAATGGCAACCAGGGCCCGCTGCTCGGTCCTGACGGCCAGCCGCTTCGCAAGCGTCGTCGGCGGCGGCGGCGTGGTCGCGGTGGACGCAATCGCGATTTCCGCGCGCAGGGTGGCCCCGAGGGTGCCGCCGGTGGCGAAGGCGGCGATGCCGGCGATGCCGGCGGTGGCGGCGGCGGCGGCGGCGACGAAGCCGGCGACGGCGAAGCGTAGGGGAAAGCCGCTCCTGGCCGATCGGCCGACGAGGACGTACAGTTGACCCGTGCTCGACTGGCTCGGTTCCGTCCAGATCCGCAATCAAACGGAGGAGCGCGTCGAGCTCGAGCTGACGCGCGGCACGTCGTGGACCGGCTGGGTGCTCGCGGGCGGCGGCACGTGGCTCGTGATGTTGTCCTCGCTGTGGGCAACGATCGGCGGCGTGATCGTGATCGGCCTCGGTGCGCTGCTCGGCACGCTGCAGCGCCGCCTCGTGTTTGACCGCAGCGATGGCCTGCTCCGCATCGAGCAGCGCATCCTCGGGATCCGGCGCCGCGCGGCAATCCCCCTGTTCCATCTGCGCGCCGTCGTCGTCGCTGCTCGCCGCCCTGGGTTCTACGTGGCCTACGTCGAGCGGCGCGTTGGCGGGACGATCCACCTCGACGAAGCACGCCGCCCGGCACCGCTGCTCGCACTCGCCGAGGCGATCGCAGATGTCGCCGAGCTGCGCCTCGTGTACGACGCGACGACGCGTGTCGCAGCCTCTGACTGAGTGCCCCGGTCACTGGCAAAGACGAGCAAGATCGCGATACCGTTCGGTCGTGCGCTGCCTGGTGTTCCCGCTGATTGGATTGCTCGCCGCTTGTGACAGCGGAAGCGGTACGCCGGCGAAGAAGACGGAGAAGACGACCGAGCCCGAGCGCAAGCTGGCCGGCGTGTACCCCGAACGGTTCGAGTGCGGCTCCGTCGTCAAGGAAGAGGAGCTCGCGACATTGCTCGGCGCGGCCAAGGCATCGCTGATGACCTCGGCGATCTCGCCGCCGCGCGGGCTCTCGCAGCCGTGCGCGTATCAGGTCACGATGCAAGCATCGGTGGCGTACTGGACGTACGACTTCGATTGCCGCGACGGCATGAAGCAGCGCGCCGACGCGCTGTTCGCGCAGTACAAGCGCACGAGTGCGGACCTCGTCCAGCAGTTCGATATCGCCTCCGATGCCGGCATCAAGCCCAACGACGCAGGCATCGCGATCAAGCGTCCTGACGACGCGGTCGTGGTCGAGGTTGGCGTCAAGGCGCTCGACCATCACGGCCAGGGCCTGCTGTTCATCGATGACGATGCGCCGTGCTACGTGCGCGTGGTCGGCCCCGATGCAGCGAACCGCCTCGAGCTGGCGAAGCTCATCGCGAAGAACCTCACGTTCATGAACGCTCCGATGACGCCTCGCGCAGCGCCGTGACCGGTGGCGCTCCGTAGTCTCGCCGCACTCATCACGATCGCGACCGTCGCTCACGCCGAGCGCGCGCCCGCAACACTGGCGACGCAGTCGGTCCAGTTGCCCAACGGGCTAGCGGTCGTGCTGGCACCCGATGCAACCGCGAGCTCGGTCGTCGTGCGCGTCCGCTATGGCGACGGCAGTGCAAGCGAGGGCCTGACGCAGGCGGGCTTCACGCACCTCGTCGAGCGGTTGATGTTCTCGGGCAGCGTGCACGTCAAGGCAGGCGAGTACGACGCGCGCATCGAAGCGGCCGGCGGCTTCACGGGCAGCGTGACCGGCGCGGATCACCTGAGCGTGTACGAGCAGGTCCCGGCCGGCGCGCTCGAGCTCGCGCTGTTTCTCGAGGCCGAGCGCATGGCCGGGCTCGCGGATGGCATCACCGACGCCGGGCTCGCTGCGGCGCGCGACGCGATCGGCGGCGAGATCCGCGCCGCGTATGTCGATCAGCCGTACGCGACCGTGGCGCGCGAGGTCCAGCGCGCGCTGTGGCCGGCCGGTCACCGCTACCGGCGCGACGTGCTCGGGGATGGCCGCGCAGTTCCGGCCGCCACCCTCGACGACGTGCGGCCGTTCGTTCGCTCGCGCATCCGCCCGGGCAACGCGACGCTCGTGATCGCCGGCAAGCTCGACGTCGCAACAACCACCGCCCTCGCCCGCCGCTACTTCGGCTGGATCCCCGACGAGCGCGTGACCTCGCCCGCCGCCGATGCCGTCGAGCCGCTGGAGGCCCCGGTCAAGGTCGGGGTCACCGATGCGAACAGCAAGGTTGTCGTCGCGTATCGGCTGCCGGCTCCGCACGACGCCGACTTCGGGGTGGTCGAGGTCGTCGCACGCATGCTCTCGTCGCAGCTTCAGTCGCTCGTCGCCGACGGTCGTGCCACCGCGATCGATCGTCACATTGTCCGCCATCACGACGCAGGCGAGCTGCACATCACCGCGGTGCCCGGGCGCGCGACTGCCGCAGAGCTCGGAGAGGCGGTGCTGCGCGAGGTAGCGGGACTCTCCGACGACGTCATCGAGCGTTCGCTTGCCAGCGCGGTCATCGCATACGAGACCGATCTGCTGATCGCGCTCGAGGGTCTCGTGTATCGAACGGATGCGATCGCGCGGTCAGAGACCGGCGTTCCCGAGCGGTTGCGGAGGCTATCGCCTCGGATGGTCCGGACGGTCATCCAGCGCTGGCTCGGCCCCGCTGCGCATGTGCTCGTCGTCGCTACCGCGGAGCGCCCGTGAAGTACGCGTGGCTCGTCGCGATCACGCTGTTCGCGTGCGGACCTCGCGCGCCGCGCCCGCCCGCCGAGCGCGGCGTGCCGTGGGCGCGCTCTGGCATCGACTGGCGCAAGGCACCTGCCGTGCACGAGGTCGCGTGGACCGCGCCGGCGATCGCCGAGGCCACGCTCGACAACGGGATCCGGATCGTGGTCGTCGAGAATCATCGCTTGCCCCTCGTCGCGGTTCGCGTGCTGCACACCGCCGCCGGCAGCGCCATCGAGGACCCGCCTGGGCTCGCGTCGCTCACGGTCGACCTGCTCGTCGACGGCGCGCCCGGGGTTCGATTCGAGACCGCCATCGCGACCGACCACGCCGCGCAGCTGCTCGTCACCCGCAGCCGCGAGCTCGCCCCCGCGTTCGCACAGCTTGCCCGGATGCTCCGCCGGCCCACGTTCGACGAGCGCGCGTTCACGCGCATGCACGCGACACGGCTCGCCGAGACGATCGAGCACCACACGCAGACGCGCCGGATCGCCGCGCGCATCTTCGATCGCGTCGTGTTCGGTGCGCATCCCTACGCCGAGCCCGCCGAGGGCACGGTGCGCAGCGTCCGCGCGCTCACACGGGAGGGTGTGCGCTCGTTCTCGGAACGGCAGTACCGCCCCGATGCGATGACGATCATCGTCGCAGGCGACACGACGCTGACCGAAGTCCGTGAGCTCGCCAGCCAATGGTTCGACGACTGGAAAGCGCCGGCGAGCCCGCTACCGGCGGTGCCAGCGCTTCCGGCATACAAGGCGTCCGTCGCCTACGTCGACGTGCCGGGCGCCCGCGAGACCAACGTCATCGTTGGCCGCCGCGCCAGCGCGGTCGGCGATCCACAGCTGCTTGCCAGTGAGGTCGCAAACGCCATCCTCGGCGGCGGGGTCGATGGCCGGCTCGATCGCGAGCTGCACGGCAAGCTGGCGCTGACGTTCGGCGCGAGCTCGAGCTTCTGGCGCGGCGCAGCGGGCGGCTCGTGGGCAGCCGCTGCCACGTTCGACGTCGCGAACACCGCCGCGGGTATCAGAGCGCTGCTCGGGCTCACGACGGCGCGCACGACACCACCGACGTCCGACGAGCTCGCCGCCGCCCGGCGGGACCTGCTCGCCGCGGCACGCAGCGCGCACGACACCACGACCGGCACCGCCCGCGCGGTCGAACGTCTCGTGCTGCAGCGGCAACCGCTCGACAGTCACGCAACGCTCGCCGCGCGCCTCGCCACGGTGAGCGCGGCGCAGGCTCGTGACGCGCTGCCGCTCGCTGACCTCACCATCGTGATCGTGGGCGACTGGTCACGCATTCGCGACGGGCTGGCCGAGCTCGGAGCGGCGACTCCGTACCAGCCATGAGTGAGACCCGCACGATGTGGGCGCTCGCAGCGACGCTCGCGTTGCAGCAGGCCGGCCACCATCTGATGGGCATCGTCGATGCGGCGATGCTCGGCCGCTACAGCGACGCCGCGCTCGCCGGTGCAGGCGTCGGCAACAACCTCTACTTCGGCATCACGTGCCTCGGCCTCGGCGTGATCATGGGTATGGACACCGTCGTACCGCAGGCGCTCGGTGCGGGCCGGCCCGACGAGGCGCGGCGCGCGGTCGGTGCGGGCGTGCGGCTGGCGGTGCTCGTCGGTCTGATCACCACACTCGTGGTGTTCGCATCGCCCGAGCTGCTCGTGCTCGCGGATGTCGACGCCGAGGTGATCCACGAGGCGCGCGCGTTCACGTACATGCGCGCCCTCGGTGCCGTGCCGTTCCTCATCACCGTCGCGCTTCGCTCCTATCTCGCCGCCCACTCGAAGACACGGCCGCTGATCGTCGCGGTGGTCGTCGGCAACATCGCGAACGTCGCGCTCGATGTGCTGCTGATCTTCGTGGTCGGCCTCGGCTCGATCGGTGCGGCGCTCGGGACCACGATCGTGCAGTCGATGATGCTCGTGATCTATCTGCTCGGCGTGCGCGACATCGAGAAGGACCAAGGACCGCGGCCACCGTCGACGCGCGCGGACATGAAGCGGATCGCGCGCTACGGCCTGCCCGTCGGCGGCCAGCTGTTCGCCGAGGTCGGCATCTTTGGCGTGGCGACCGTGCTCGCAGCACACATCGGCATTGCGGCGGCTGGTGCGCACACCATCGCGCTGAACCTGTCGAGCCTGACGTTCTCGTTCGCGCTCGGCGTTGCCAGCGCCACCAGCGTGCGAGTCGGTCACGCCATCGGAGCAGGCAATATGCCTCTCGCGCGCGAGCGAGGTTTGATCGGACTGCGCCTCGGCGTTGGCGTGATGGCGGCGTTCGCAGCGACGTTCTTGATCATGCCGCGTGCGCTTGCCGGCCTGTTCACCACCGACGCGGTCGTGCTCGCCGCAACCGTCACGCTGCTCCAGATCGCCGCGCTGTTCCAGCTCTCCGACGGTGCGCAGACGATCGCGGCAGGTGCGCTGCGCGGCCTCGGCGAGACGCGCGCGACGTTCGTCGCCAACGTGATCGGCCATTACGTGATCGGGCTGCCACTCCTGCTCGGGCTCGCATTCGTCGCCGACCTCGGCGCACCAGGCCTGTGGTGGGGACTCTCGGTCGGGCTCACCGCCACCGCGGCGTTCCTGATCGTGAAGTTCCTCAGAAGTACGAGTCGAAGCCCGCAATGAACCGCGGGCGATAGGCGGGGGTGCCGTTCGCCTCGACGAGCGGGAACGCGAGATCGAAGCGGAACAGCTCGCGCGAGGTCTGCGGGACCAACATGCGCATGCCGAAACCAACCTCGTGCAGCATGCGCATCTGGCCGAACGACGCGGCAGCGGAGCCTGCATCGTAGAACAGCACGCCGCCGAGGCGCAGCACCCAGAACGGGACCGGCACGCTGCGCGCCTCGACCTGTCCGAGAAAGCGGCGATCGCCGAACTGCTGTGCGATGCGGTAGCCGCGCAGACCGTTGTCCGAGCCGAGTGTGTAGAACTGATTCTGCCGGTCGTCCCACCGGGTCTCGAACCCCGCCTGTCCGATGATGCGCAGCTTGCCGCCAAGCGTCGGTGTCGCAGCGCGTACGCTCATCGTTGCGGTGTTGTCGATCGCGTCGGCGTCCTGGATCCGGATCTGTCCTCCCATGGCCGCGCGCGCGAACCCGTCGCGGCCCCAGGGCACGGCCCAGCTGAACGTGGCAGACGGTCGCGTGAACCGAAAGTCGGAGCCCAGCGTCTTGACGGACTGGGTGAGGCCGAAGCTCGCGCCCGGTCCGAAGCGAATGTCCTCGGCGAGATCGTAGGTGTCGATGTTGCGCACCATCTTGAAGCGCGCCTGAAACATCGTGTACTCGAGGAACGGCGCCGACACGACCTCGCTGCGCGGGAACACGTCGCGCATGAAGTGCTGCTCCAGCACCGGATCGAAGTTGAACGACGACAGCAACGACGGTCGCTGGCTCGAGACCGCGTAGCCAGCTTCGAACTGATGCTTGATCTCGTGGCCCCACTGGCGCGTCGTGCTCGCGCGCACCGACCACGTGCGCATCCGGTAGTGGCGCGGCACGGCCTCGACCTCCGTCGTGTCCACGTCGTCATACGCGCGCAGGCCGGTCCCGAGATACTGGCGCGAGACCGCGTCGCGATAGCTGAAGCTGCCGGCGACCGCCCACTTCGCGGCGAGCGCCCACAGCGGCTTGGACAGCAGCACCGTCGCGCTCGTGCCTTCGGCGCGCAGCCCGCCGCCATCCTGCAGGCCTTTGGGATCGCCCGTCGGGACGCGCGTTCCATCCTCGAGCACCACGTCGAGCGCGCGACGCGTGAAGATCCGGTTGAAGCTCGCGCGCAGATCGAAGTGATGCTCGGTGAGCAGGAAGTTCTTGTCGATGTAGAGCGGGCCCGCTGCGATCGCGCCTTGGTCCATCACCAGCCCGATCGCGACCGTCTTGCGGCGGCCGAGGAAGTTGTTCTCCGAGATCGAGACCTGGAAGTCGGTGAGCGAGCACCCGTTCAACGGGTTCCACCACACCGAGTCGCAGTCCTGCACCTGGTACTTGGTATTGAGGCGAAGGCTCCAGATGTCACGCGTGACGACGAGCAGATCGATCTGGCCGGGCGTGCTCGACTTCACCGGAACGAGCACGACGACCGAGTGATAGAGCGGGTCCTTTACCCGCCGCTGGCTCTCCTGGATGCGGTCGTCGTCCCAGACCTCGCCCTCGGTGATCGTCAGCTCGCTCTTCACGTAGCGATCGCGCGTCGTGACGTGAAACAGGTTGAAGAACCGCAGCCAGTTCTTCTCGGCGAACACGTCCTCGGTATGGACGTGGACGCGCGCGATGGTCTTGCCCCACGGCGACGGCTCGAGCTCGAGCCCGGATGCTTGGAGCGCACGGCGCAGGCTCGCGCGCTCGAGCGATGACACCGTCGCGAACCAGTCACACGGTTCGCGCGCGTTGCACAATGCGGTCGCTGCGAGTCGGGCCTCGGTCTCGCTCTGCTGCTTGGGCTTCGCGACCGGCGGCGCGGGCGTCGGTGCCGCAGGCGCTTGTGCGGGTGACGGCGTGGTGGGATCGGGCAGCGCAGGCGCCGGCTCGGGCGCTGGGGTTGGAGCCGGATCGGGCGCCGGCTGCGCGAGCGCAGTTCCGCCCGCAAGCAGAACACACCCGAGCGCGACAAACCGCACCCGGGCATCGTACCGCTACGCTGGTGCGATACCCCAGGTGACGCGCGGATTCTTGGCGAGGTCGTGCACCAGCGCGATGCGCTCGAAGCCCGCGGCCTCGAACCGTGCGCGCACGGTGTCGGCCTGGTCGAAGCCATGCTCGACGACGAGCGCGCCGCCCGGCTCCAGGTGCGCACGCGCCTCGCTACAGATGCGATCGTAGAACACCAGGCCGCTGTCGCCACCGTCGAGCGCGAGCACCGGCTCCCGCCGGACCTCGGCCTCGAGCGTGGCAATCACGGCGCTCGCGATGTACGGCGGGTTCGAGACCACGAGGTCGAAGCGCTCGCCGGCCACGGCCGCCCACAGATCACCGTGGCGGACCTCGACGCGCTCGACGAACTTGTTACGCTCGACATTGCGGCGCGCGATCGCGACGGCCGCCTCCGAGATATCGGTCGCGATCACGGTCGCGGCCGGCAGCTCCTTCGCGAGGCTCACCGCGATCGCACCGGTGCCGGTGCACAGGTCGAGCACGCGACACGCGGCTGCACGATCGCTGCGCGCGGAACGAGCGACCTCGACGACCGTCTCGGTATCGGGCCGCGGCACCAGCACCGAGTGATCGACATAGAACGGCAGGCCCCAGAACTCGTGCTCGCCCAGCAGGTAGGCAACGGGCTCACCACCGAGGCGGCGCTTGATCAGCTCGCGGTAGCTGGTGAGCTCGGCCTCCGCCAGCGGCTTGTCGAAGCCAGTGTAGAGCGCGGTCCGGGAGCACCCCAGGGCGTGGGCCAGGAGCAGCTGGGCCTCGAGACGCGCTGACGTGATCCCTGCGTCCGTAAAACGCTTGGTAGTCCAGTCAAGTACGGCCAGTGTGGTCCACGTCCCCACCCGCCGCGTATAGCACGCTAGATCGATCACCAACGCTGTGCGTACTACCCGGGATGCTCCGATCCCTTGCGTTGCTCGGTACGATCGCGACCCTGGCCACCCCGGCCTTCTCCGACAGCAGCCCGTACTCGTCATCGGCGGGCACGAGCGCACCGATGGAGAAGCGCAGCCGATCGGTACGTGACGCAACGACCGGCGCGATGCGCGTGGAGCACTACGACGCCAAGCCGAGCGCCGACAAGTGGGGCAACGCGCAGGGCAACCAGCACGACCTCGCGGTCGATGGCGCGTTCAAGGGCCAGACCGTGGCGGTGCTCCACCTCTATGTCGACCCGTCGTTCGACTTCAATCTCCCCAAGGACGCGCTGGCCGAGAAGGGCTTCTCGACGTTTCGCTGGATCCGCACCCCGCCCTCCCCCGAGGAGCTGGCGAAGGGCCTCGAGAAGAGCAGCCAGCTGTGGCTGATCTCCGGCTCGAGCAACTTGCTCACGCCCGCGCACGTCGCGGTGATCAAGAAGTTCTACGACGACGGTCACGGCGTCTACATCTGGGGCGACAACGAGCCCTACTACGCGGACGCCAACGTCGTCGCGCAGGCGCTGCTCGGCACGCAGATGCACGGCAATCTGATGGGCGACAAGACGGTCGGCATGCTCGACACCGGCGCGCCCGGCGTTGGCATCAAGGCAAACCATTTGCTGTCGACCGGCCTCGAGAACATCTACGAAGGCATCACGATCGCGACGATCGATCCGGGCAACGGTCTCGAGCCGCTGATCTACGGCTCGGCCGGCAACCTGGTCGCCGCGTACTACGATCAGAACGGGAAGCGCGCGATCCTCGACGGTGGATTCACGCGCCTGTACATGAAGTGGGACACCGCGGGCACCGCGCGCTACGTCAAGAACGCGGCGTCGTGGCTCGTCAATGCCGAGCGCTTCGGCGACGCCGTGATCAATCCCGAGCTGAAGAAGCCGGCCGACATGACGCCGGTGACGAGCGTCCCCGCGATGACAACGAACCCGACCACGACGATGACGACGCCGCCGGCCGTGTGTTACCCAACCGCGATGAACCCGTTCCTGTCGGCGCGCATGGGCTACATGCTGATCGCGCTGCTCGCCGGTCTCGGCGTGCTGATGTACCTGCCGCGCCGGTTTCGCTAACCGAGTACGACCACGTCCGCGTGGTTGATCCCGGTCGGCCCGGGTGTCAACAGCGCGCCGATCCTCGCCAGCGCATACGTCGCATTGCAGCGCGCAAGCTCGGCGTCAGGATCGAGGCCTGCGGCGACGAGCTCGTCCCAGCTGCCGCCGTCGACGTAGGCGCCCGCTGCATTCGTATTCGCGTCCTTGCCGTCGCTCGCTGCCACGAACGCGCTCCGCTCGCTGCCACGCAGGTGCTTCGCGAGTGCGAGCGCGAGCTGCGTTGCACGGCCGCCGTCGCCGGGCGTCGCAGGCAAGCGCACCGTGGGCTCGCCCCACGCCACGAGCGGGCCCGCCTCCGCGGCGAGCGATGCGGCGACGTCGAGGACATCGCCGGTCAGCGGCACCGAGTGGCGCGTCACGGCAATGCCGCACGCCGCGAGCACACCGTGGATGTGCTCGCCGAACAGCGCGAGCGTCGCGATCACCTCGACGCGATCGCTGCCGCGCACGGTGGGGCCCGATCCGATCACTGCCGGATCGTCGCCCGGCACGTCACTGATCACGAACGTGATGATCGGGACCAGCGCGCGATCGGCGAGCTTGCCGCCCTTGATCGCCGACATGCCGATGCGCACGTGGTTGAGCTCCTGGATCGTCGCGCCACGCGCCATCGTCTCGAGCGTGCGCTGCCGCAGCGCGGCGAGCGTGATGCCCGGTGCGGGCAGCTCCATCAGCGACGACGCGCCGCCCGAGATCAGCGCGATCAGCGTGTCCGGATCGCCCACACTCTCGACGAGCCCGACGGCAGCCCGCCCCGCCGCCACGCTGGACTCGTCGGGCAGCGGGTGGCTCGAGATCAGCATCTGCCAGCGCGGCGGCATCGGCTTGCCGTCGTCGATGTGCGCGATGCACAGCCCGCGCGAGACGGAGCCCAGCCCGCGCGCCATCGCTTGCGCCGCCTTCCCGACGGCCAGACCGACCCGCGGCTCTGCGATGCCCTGGTGCGCCAGCGCCTCGTGCACGAGCCGCGTCGGATCGCACGAGCGAACGGCCTCTCCAAAAGCCTGTTCGCACAGCGCGCGCGGAATCATTGCCACGCGGCCAGCACTTCGTTGATCCGATCGATGCCCTCGTCGAGCTGCGCCTCGCCGACACCGGTGAAGCACAGCCGCGCGAAACCGTGACATGCGTCGCCGAATGCACTGCCGGGCGCGAGCAGCACGCCTCGCTCGGCCGCGCGCTCGAGCACCGGCATGCAGTCCGCGCCGGACCAGCGCGAGAAGTCGACCCACAGATACGCGGCGCCCGGCGGCACGGCGGCCGGCGCGACGAGCCGCGCACGCGCCCGGTCCCGCGCGACGCGGTAGAGATCGCGCGCGGTCACGAGGAAGTCGGCACCGCCCTGCATCGCGGACAGCGCGGCGCGCTGCATCGCGACGGGGACGTTGTAGACGCTGTGATTGACGAGCTTCTTGATCGCGCCAGCGACGGATGCCGACGCGAGCAAGTAGCCGACGCGGAGCCCGGCCTGCGCGTAGCTCTTCGCGAACGAGAACACGGTGACGGTGCGCTCGAACGCGAGCGGATGGGATGCGATCGAGACGTGCTCGCTGTCGTATGCGTAGTGCTCGTAGACCTCGTCGGCGAGGATCCACAGGCCGTGACGATCGGCGAGCTGGGCGATCGCATCGATGTCCGCCGCGCTCAGCATCGCGCCGTCTGGGTTGTTCGGCGTCGCGACGTAGATCGCGGAGGTGTGCGGCGTGATCGCCCGCTCGATCGATTCGGCGACGTTCGCGGTCCACGGCACCTCGATTGGCACCACGCCGTGGCCGATCGCGATTCCCTTGATGAGCGGCCAGTGCGGCGTGACGAGGATCAGCTCGTCGCCGTGATCGCACAGCGCCTGCACGGCACACGACAGCGCATGCGTGGCGCCGCAGGCGATCTGCACACCGGCCCGCGTGATCGGGATCCGATTCTTCGCCTGGGCCTTCGTCGCGATCTCCTCGACGAGCGGCGACCAGCCTGCGGGATCGCCATAGGCGTAGAGGTCGCGCTGCGCCAGCTCGGTCCAGGCGACCTCGTGCAGGTGCGCCGGCGGGGCGAGGTGGGTGTCACCGATCTGCAGCGGGATGAGCTCGCCCTGGTAGCGCGACAGGTACTCGCGGAGCCGCGCGAAGATCGAGGCCGGAACCTGCTGCCCCGCCGCGGATAGCTCCGGGAACCGTGACACGCGGTGGACCCTATCATGCGCCTCTGCGTTCGACGTGCACGTGCACGTGCACGTGACACGTGACACGTGCACGGATGCTTGTTTGCATCCTGGGGCGCAAGGTACCGTCCCCGCCGATGTCCGACGACGTACTCGCGCCCGCGACCGTGACCGCACCGCGCAGGCGCGCGCTCGGACTCGAGCTCGCGCTGGTCGTTCTCGTCGCGCTTGCCGTGCTGGTGCCAGGCATCTGGCGCTACTCGCTCGTCGATCCGTGGGAGACGCACTACGGCGAAGTCGGCCGCATGATGCTGCAGGGCCACGACTGGGTGCACACCGACTGGCCCGGCGGCATGGATCCGAAGGACCACGAAGGCTTCCGCAGCAAGCCGGTGCTGTCGTTCTGGATGATGGCCGCGAGCATGTCGGCGTTCGGCGTCGCCAAGGACGGCGGCTACTCCGGCGAGATGGTCGACAGCGTGATGACGATGGTCGCGATCCGGATGCCGTTCATCCTGTTCGCGGTCCTGGGGCTCACGCTGCTGTGGTGGATGCTCGCGCGGCTGGTGTCACGCCGCATGGCCTGGCTCTCGCTGCTCGTGGTCGGAACGACACCGTTCTTCAGCCTCGTCGCGCGGCAGGCACTGCCTGACACCCCGCTGCTCGCGTGCATCCTCGGTGCGCTCGCGATGTTCACGATGGCGGTCGAGGATGGCGATCGCCCGTTCGGCCACTTCGCCACGCTGCGACTCGGGCGGCGCCGCCTCGATCTCGATCAGCGCCATCTGTTCATGATCGTGATCGGCGGCTTTTTGCTGGTCCAGTGCGTCTACTACGTCCTGTACTTCATCGCGTCGCCGCGGCTCGCCGTGCGCGCGTTCCCGAACCCCGTCCTGTTCTTCCCGCTGATGATGGCGCTGCTGTTTGGCGGCCTGTCGCGCACGGGCTGGATGATCGTGCGGTTCCCGTTCGTGATTCAGGGTGCGCTCACGCAGCTCGTGATCGATGCGGTGAAGAAGCGGCCGATCTCGATGGCGACGCTCGACCGCTGGGACGAGGTCGCGCTGGATCGCCAGATCGTCCGCGTGATCGCGTTCCCGATCGTGTGGGCCTTCGGCGGCTCGTGGGACAGGACCCAGGCAGTCGCCGAGCGCGTGATCGGCATGTCGCCGCTCACCTCGATGCGCCAGGTCTACCTGCTGTGGTGCTACGCGTTCCTCGGCATCAGCATCCTCGCGAAGGGCCCGCCGGGCGTCGCCGTCGTCGGGCTCGTCGGCGTGCTCTACGTGGTCCTGCTCGGCCGCTGGCGTGACCTCTACGAGGGCCGGTTCGAGATCAAGCGCGGGGTGCTCCTCGCGGTGGTGATCTTCCTGCCGTGGCACATCGGCATGTATCTCAAGGAGGGCCTGCGGTTCATCGACGAGTACCTGATGACGCACATCCTCAACCGCGCAGCAGTCGGTGTCGACAACTCGCCCGGCAGCTTCGGTTACTACACCGGCGTGATCGGCCACGGCATGTGGCTGTGGGCGGCGCTGATTCCGGCCGCGCTTGGTGCCACATTGCTGCGAGCGCGCCACGACACGACCGAAGGCCGCGTCCGCTTCATCGTCTCGCTGTGGGCGATCAGCGCGGTCACGTTCTACTTCATCGTCCAGACCAAGTTCCATCACTACATCCTTCCCGCCATCCCGGCGCTCAGCCTGCTCGTCGCGTTCTTCCTCGACGACATCCTCGCGCGCCGCGATCGCCTGCACCCGCTGTACGCGCTGCTCGGCATCGGCATCGTCTTCCTCGTCACGCGCGACCTGATGTGGGAGCCGGAGCGCTGGATCGAGATGTTCGTGTTCCGCTACGACCGCCCGTGGCCGACCGCGGAGCCGTGGACGATCGATCCGTCCGATGGCTTCCTCGCGCTCGGGGTGATCGCCGCGGTCGCGCTCGCGATCGCTGCCCTGCCCTGGCGCCGCGTCGGCATCGCCGCGCTCGCGGTGGCCGGCCTGGCGATCTGCGTGTGGGCGCTCCAGGTCTACATGCCCGACGCGGGCCGCCACTGGGGCATGCGTGAGGGCGTGCGCGCCTACTACGAGCAGCGCACGATCTACGGCCACAAGAACGTCTACTACTCGTCGCGGCAGTTCGCCGACGAGTGGGCGGGCGTGAAGGACCGGTGGTCGTTCGAGACGATGATTCCGGACACGCTCCACATCGGCCAGCCGATGACGATTCGCATCGAGGTCCGCAAGGACGGCGACGAGAAAGTCACCGAGCACGAGATGGGCATGATCGGCAGCGTCACCGGCATCGGCGATCACAGCGTCGAGGTGACGTTCGCACCGGGCGAGCGCTCGAAGATCGACGCGCTGATCAGCGTCGGCCGCAAGGCGAAGGCGCGCCGCGTGCCTCCGCCGATCCGCGTCCTCGACGCCGATCGCCTGCTCGCATGGCAGCTGTACTGGCGCGGCGAGAACTTCTGGTCCGCCGACGAGCTGTTCGGGCCCGTCCCCGAGATGAAGACTGGGTTCAACAAGACCGACAACGTCGACTTCATCAAGTATCTGAACGACCGCACGAAGGCGCCGCTTGGCCGCCGCTACTTCATCATCACGGAGGCTGGCCGCGCGACGAGCATGCGCTCGCTGCTGCCGACGCCGCGGGCCAAGGAGTCATTCGAGGTCGTGAACACGACGTCGAACAAGTTCTCGCTCGTGTCGTTCTATCTCTAAGCATCTGAACGCGACCCAGGTGGCACGGCTCTCGCCCTTCGCCTCGAGGACCTGGGGCGCGTTCTCGTAGACCTTCCGATACCGTAGCTGCCGACATGTAGGCAGATCCTCGAGGCAACCCCGCGACGCCTTGGGTGTCGAATGGTTAGATCCGAGGTTCACATGGCGCGTGGAATGTTGGTGCTATCCTCAACCGTTGTTGGAGCTGGGTCCTCGTCGGACCAAGGCACGGGCCATGGCGCAACTTACTGATACGTCAGCGATCCAGCGGTTGATTCGGGGCACGCGGTTTCGCATCCGCGCGCAGTGGGCCCTCGAGGGCGCAGCCACGGCAACGATCGGTGCCGCGGTACTCGCGCTGGTGTCGGTCTTCGCCGTCCGTACCGAAGCGATCGCTCCCGCTACTGGGATCTGGGCACTCGTTGCGGCGGGCGCGATCATCGTGATCGGCGCGCTCGTCTCGGCAGCGCGCCGCCTGGACGACGAGGTCGTTGCACGGCGCATCGATCGCGCGAGCAATCTCGCGGATCGACTGTCGACCGCCATCGCATTCGAGCGCGTGCTCGCGGGCAACAAGCCGGGCGACCCCGACATGACGCACGACCTGATGGTCGCCGCGATCCGTGATGGCGTGCGCTCGGCACCGCGCGCGAACATTCGGGCTGCCGCTCCGTTTTCACCGCCCAAGGATCTGCGCACCGCGCTCGGCTTCCTCGCCGCGTCCGCGATCGCCGCAGGCCTCGCGATTCCAACACCCGATCGCTCGCCCGAGCTGTTTCGCGCGAATCCCGATCGCGGCCGCCCCGGCAGCATGACGACGATCGAAGGCAAGGCGCTGATGACGAACGTCAACGCACCGGTCGCCAGCGGTGCGCGCTCGTCACTCGGTGCACCGAACGCTCCCGTCGCTGCGACGAGCTCGCCCGAGCACGGCTACGTGCCCAGCGACACCACGGTCACGCTCGGCACCACCGCCGACGCGATCCAGGTGACCGTGCTCGACTGGACGCCGACGCGCATCAAGATCCGCATCCCCGACGACGCGCCGGCCGGCCCGACCGAGCTGCACGTCTACGTCGACAACAAGTCGATCGGCAAGGTCGACTTCGAGGTCATCAGCAAGAAGGACCAGTCGGGCTTCGACGAGAAGGCGGTTGTCCTCGATCCGGACGAGAAGGCATACGTCGAGGCGATCCTCGCCGAGCTCAAGAACATCGCGCAGCGCGATCAGGTGCCCGAGCTCGACGAGTTCGCGCACAAGATCGAGCAGCTGCTCGAGAAGGCCGAGAACGGCGAGATCACGAAGGACCAGCTCCTCGAGGCGCTGTCGAAGGCCGAAGACGCCATGAAGCAGGGCGAGGAGCCCAACGAGGCCGAGGTCAAGAAGCAGATGGCCGAGATGGGCAAGGAGATGCAGAAGTCCGAGACCACCAAGGAGCTCGGCAAGGCGCTCGAGAAGAACGATCTCAAGAAGGCCAAGGAAGAGATGGAGAAGCTTGCCGAGAAGCTCGACAAGAAGGAGCTCAACGACAAGCAGAAGGAAGAGCTGCAGAAGCAACTCCAGAAGACTGCCGAGCAGATGGAGAAGCAGGAGAAGCAGCAGCAGGACAAGACCCAGAAGGCTGCCGAGAAGCTCGAGCAGGAGATCCGCCGCCTCGAGAAGCAGAAGCAGGAAGCCAAGAACGACAAGCAGCGCCAGGACGCCGAGCGCCGCCTCGAAGAGAAGAAGCGCGAGCTGCAGAAGCTGAAGAAGGAAGAAGAGAAGAAGGAACAGTCCGAGCAGCGCCGCGCCGTGAAGCGCCTGCAGAAGGATCTCGAGAAGGCCGCCGAGGGCCTCCAGAAGCCGCAGAAGGATCCGAACCAGCAGAACCAGGACGACAAGGACAAGCAGGAGCAGGGCGAGAAGCAGGCGTCAGAGAACCTCAAGGACGCCGCGCGCGAGACCGGCAAGGTCGATCAGGATCAGCGCAAGCAAGCCGCTCAGAAGAAGTCGTCGTCGCAGATGGATGACCTGCGCGAGGCGATGCGCCGGGCGAAGCAGCGCGGCAACAAGGGCCCCAACGATCCGTTCAACAAGCAGGGCAAGAACCAGGACTTCATCTCGCGCGCTCGCGGCCAGCAAGGCAGCAAGGGCGCATGGAAGCCGGGCCAGGGCCAAGGTCAGGGACAAGGCCAGGGACAAGGTCAGGGTCAGGGCCAAGGTCAGGGCCAAGGTCAGGGCCAAGGCGGTCAGGGCTCGGGCTCGGGCTCGGGCAGCGGCTGGGGCACCGGTCACGACGACAACCTCGCGGGCGATCCGACCGGCAAGACCGGCAACACCAAGGACCAGGACGTTCAGGGCAAGCAGGGCGACGAAGGCGGCTCGACGCGCGAGACGATCCTCGCGGCGGCGCAGAAGGGCTTCGCCAGCAAGCGCTACCAGAAGGTCTATCAGGATTATCAGCGCATCGTCGAAGAGGTGATGCGTACCGAGAAACTTCCGTCGAGCTACAAGTACTACGTGAAGCGTTACTTCGCGAAGATTCACCCGAACATGGCGGAAGCGCCTGTTGCCCCTGCCCCTGCGCCCGTGGAGAAGAAATGAGCCAAGCCGCCGCTGCTGTGGAATCGACCGTCTCGGATTTCACGACGGACCTGCGCCGTCTGCGTGAAGAGATCGGGACGATGATCGTCGGTCAGGAAGAGATCGTCGAGGGCGTCGTGATGTGCCTGCTCGGTGGCGGCCATGCACTGCTCGAAGGCGTCCCTGGCCTCGGCAAGACGATGCTCGTGCGAACGCTGGCCGAGACGATCGCTGCCACGTTCTCGCGCATCCAGTTCACGCCCGATCTGATGCCCGCCGACATCGTCGGTACCAACGTCATCGTCGAGCAGGACGGCCACAAGAAGTTCGAGTTCGCGAAGGGTCCGATCTTCGCGAACATCGTGCTCGCTGACGAGATCAACCGTGCCACGCCCAAGACGCAGTCCGCACTGCTCGAGGCGATGAGCGAAGGCTCGGTCACCGTCGCCAAGCAGACGTACAAGCTCGAGAAGCCGTTCTTCGTGCTCGCCACGCAGAACCCGCTCGAGATGGAAGGTACGTATCCGCTGCCCGAAGCGCAGCTCGATCGCTTCTTCTTCAAGCTCGTCGTCCAGTATCCGAACAAGCAGAACCTCCACACGATCCTCGACCGCACCACGGCGGACAGCACGCCAACGCCACAGGTCGTGATCGCGAAGGAGCGCATCATGGAGATGCGCGAGCTCGTGCGCAAAGTGCCGCTCGCCCGCCAGATCCAGGACTACGCGGTGCGCGTCGTGCTCGCGACGCACCCGGAGAACGCCGAGGCCACGCCGCAGTCCAAGAAGTTCATGCGCTACGGCGCGTCGCCGCGCGGTCTGCAGGCGATCATCCTCGCCGCCAAGATCCGCGCGCTGCTCGAAGGCCGCTACGCGGTCGCCATCGATGACATCCGCCATGTCGCGGCACCTGCCATGCGCCACCGCCTGATCCTCAACTTCGAGGGTGAAGCCGAAGGCGTGCAGGCCGACGCGATCATCGCCGAGATCCTGAAGGCGACGAAGGAAGCGTAAGCAGTGGCAACAGCAGCAAAGGCTGCACCGACGACGCAGGGCGCGGCCCGCGCGGTCGACCGGAGCAAGCTGTTCGACGAGCGGTTCTTGAAGACGCTCGAGCACCTCCACATGGTGTCTCGGAAAGTCTTCTCGGGGAACCTGCGCGCCGAGCGCCGCACGCGTAAGGTCGGCTCGGGCATCGAGTTCGCCGATCACCGCACCTATTCGCGCGGCGACGACTTTCGCTACATCGACTGGAACCTCTACGGCCGCCTCGACAAGCTGCTGCTGCGCTTGTTCGAGGAGGAAGAGGACCTCCACATCTACATCCTCATCGACTGCAGCGACTCGATGGCGATCGGCTCGCCGTTACCGAAACTGCACTACGCGATGCAGGTCGGCGCGGCGCTCACGTACGTCGGCCTCGCGAACCTCGACCGCGTGTCGATCATCCCGTTCTCCGATCGCTTGCTCGATCGCCTGCCGTCGGCGCGCGGCAAGAACCGCATCTTCCGCGTGTTCGACTTCCTGAAGAACTGCCAGATCGGCGGCAAGACCGACATGGCGGAGTGCATGAAGGCCTTCGTCACGCAGAACAAGAAGCGTGGCCTCGCCGTGGTGATCAGCGACTTCTACGATCCGAAGGGCTTCGAGCAGGGCATCAACACGCTCCGCTACTACAAGTTCGAGCCGTTCGTGCTCCAGACCTACGACATCCGCGAGGCGTCGCCGAACCTGCACGGTGACCTGGCGCTCGTCGACTGCGAGACCGGCGACGTCCGTGAGGTCACGGTCTCGAAGTCGCTCCTCGAGCAATACGAGGTCGAGCACGAGAAGTACTGCAAGAGCCTCGAGGCGTACTGCACCAAGTACGCGATGCCGTTCTTCCGCACGCACACGTCGATCACGTTCGACGAGCTCGTGCTGCGCATCTTCCGCTCGGGAGGCTTCCTCCGGTGAGCTTCCTCGGACCGATCGCGAGCGGGCTGTGGATGTACTTCGCGATCGGCGCAGCTGCGCTCGCGGTCGGTGCGTACATCATCAAGATGCGGCGCCGGCGCTTCGAGGTGCCGTTCGCCGAGCTGTGGAAGCGCGTCCTCGATACCAAGGACGCCAACGCGCTGTGGAAGCAGCTCAAGCGGCTCATCTCGCTGTTGTTCGTGCTGCTCATCCTCGGGCTCGTGCTGTTCGCCGCGCTCGATCCCACGCTCGGCGCGACCGACCGCAAGGCGCGCTCCGTCGTGATCCTCGTCGATGCCTCGGCGTCGATGAAGACCACCGATGGCAACGAAGACGGCACGCTGTCGCGCATCGACGCCGCGAAGAAGAAGGCCGACGAGCTCATCGACTCGATGGGCGGCGGCGACCTCGCGATGATCATCAAAGTCGATGGCCAGGCCACGCCGCTGTCGCGCTTCACCAACGACAAGGCGATGCTGCACAAGTACGTCAACGGCGTCGCGCAGCAGGAAGGCATCGCCGGCGCGTCACTCGAAGGCGTGGTCGCCAGCGATACGCCCGCCGACCTGCCCCGCGCGCTCGGTGCCGCCGCCGATGCGCTGCGCGACCGCAAGAACCCGCTCGTCGTGCTGATCTCCGACGGTGCGTTCCCCGAGGCCTCGCTCGGCCTGGTGAGCTGGGACAAGCAAACCGGCGCGCCGCCCCCGACGGCAGGCTCTGCCGAGGCGACGCTCAAGAACCTCGCCGCGGTCGACCTGTCGGGCGTCGATGTCCGGTTCGTGCCGGTCGGCCGCTCGAGCGAGAACGTCGGCATCGTGGCGTTCAACGTCCGCCGCTACATCGCGAACAAGGCCGCCTACGAGGTCTTCATCGAGATCCAGAACTTCGGCAAGGAGCCGACCAAGCGCAAGCTCACGCTGCTCAACGGCGGTACGCCCGTCGACACGCGCACCATCGAGCTCGCGCCCGGACAGCGCGTCCGCCACATCTACGAGAAGCTGCCGGCGAGCGAGGAGAACCAGCTCCGCGCGACGATCGGCCCGATGCGAGACGACAAGAACAACGTGATCACGGGCACGAGTGACCTGTTCGGGCTCGACGACGTCGCGTTCGCGCTGTTGCCGGCCCGCAAGAAGCAGAAGGTCCTGATGGTCACCGAGGACAACCTGTTCCTCGAGGGCGCCCTGCTCGTCTACGACAACGTCGATCCGACCAAGCTCACGCCGGCCGAGTACACCGCCAACCCGGCCGCCGCCGAGGGCATGGACGCGGTGATCTTCGACGACTTCACGCCCGAGGTGATTCCGCCGCCGCCGGCGAGCCTCCTCTACTTCCACCCGACCGGCCCCAACTCGCCGATCGCCGTGCGCAACGTGCTCACGAACCCGCGCATCACCGAGATCGCCGAGGACCACCCGGTCATGCGCTGGGTCACGATGTCCGACGTCTACACCGACAAGAGCAACACGTTCGCGATCGATTCCAAGAAGGGCGAGTCATCGCTCGCGTACTCGGTGCGCGACACGATCGTCGCCGCCAAGCGCGATGGTCGCCGCAAGATCCTCGCGTTCGGCTTCTCGCTGCCCGCGGCGAACCGCGAGAGCGCCACGGACCTGCCGATGCGCGTCGCGTTCCCGATGCTGCTCGTCAACACGCTCGACTGGTTCGCCGGCGACCACGCGGATCTGTTGACCACCTATCCGACCGGCCGGCGCGAGCGCATCCCGCTCGACGGTGTCGTCGGTGCCACGCAGGCGACCGTCGTCGGTCCCGATGGCGTCGAGACCGCCACGCCGATCATCGACGGGCTCGCCACGTTCTACGGCTCGCGCGTCGGCTTTTACGATGTGAGCGCCAAGGGCGAAGACGGCAAGGAGATGGCGAAGATCAAGCTCGCCGCCAACCTCGCGTCCGTCGACGAATCGGACATCGCGCCGTCGACCGAGCTCACGCTGGGCGGCAAGAAGCTCACTGCCCCCGAGGCATTCGCGATCACTCGCAGCCAGAAGCTGTGGTGGTACTTCGTGCTCATCGCGATGGCGCTCATCGTGGCCGAGTGGATCACGTATCACCGAAGGATCACGGTCTAGAGATGGCGTTCCAACCCAGGAAGCTCCTGCGTTCGTTCATGCAGCCCCGCGTGCTGATGTGGACGGCGCTGTCGGTGGCCGCCGCGGTCGCGATCTACATGGGCGTCAGCTCGTGGATCGACGCCCGCGCGACCGTGCCCGTCGATCTCGGCGAGCGTCCGATCACGCTGCTCGATCCCGACAAGCTGCTGCTGATCGCGATCTGCCCGTTCCTGTACCTGCTCCGCATGCTGTCGCTGACCGACCTGTCGCTCACGCAACAGACGGTGCAGGCCACGCTGCGCTCGCTCGTGATCGTCGCGCTCGCGGTTGCCGCGTCGCGGCCGTCGTGGATCACCGAGACCAGCAAGCTGTCGACCATCGTGCTCGTCGATGTCTCCGACTCGATCTCCGACAAGCAGCTCGCCGCGAGCCAGAAGTACGTCGACGAGCTCGAGAAGTCGGTCGGCGACGGCGACATGCAGATCATCACGTTCGCCGAGAAGCCGGAGGTCGTGCGCCCCAGCGACGGCAAGCCGCGCAGCAGCGCCGTCAAGCGCCACAAGACGGGCGGCGCCGGCACCGACACGCAGGCCGCGATGCAGCTCGCGTACGGCCTGTATCCCGACGGCTATCTGTCGCGCATGGTGATCGTCTCCGACGGCAATCAGACGCAGGGCGACCTCGCGGTCGAGGCGTACCGCGCCAAGGAGATGAACGTGAAGGTCTCGTGGCGCACGTTCGACGCCGACAAGACCAGCGAGGTCCGCGTCGTGGGCGTGACCGTGCCCGACGACGTCAAGGTCGGTCAGCCGTTCGAGGTGACCGCCGAGATCTGGGCGACCGAAGCGCAGATGGCAACGCTCGCGCTGCAGCAGGACGAGTTCCCCAACGCGCTCGAGCCGAGCAAGTCCGTCGAGCTTCGCGAGGGCAAGAACCTCATCAAGTTCAAGTCAGACGCCAAGCGCGCCGGCGCGACCACGTACAAGCTGCGTCTCGCCAAGGTCGAGAAGGACACCGAGACCAAGAACAACACCGCCGTGATGACCGCGCCCGTGCGCGGCCGGCCCAGCGTCCTCTACGTCGAGGGCGGCATGCTGCGCGAGCCCGGCAGCGCGAACTATCTCCAGAAGGCGCTCGAGCACGAGAACATCGATGTGTCCGTGCGCGGTCCGCAGGGCCTGCCGAGCAACGCCAAGGAGCTCGAGAAGTACGACCTCGTGCTCGTCTCCGATGTGCCCGCGCACCTCATGGGAGCCGGCCAGATGGCGGCACTCGACCACTACGTCAAGGCGCTCGGCGGCGGCCTGATCATGGCAGGCGGCGAGGACTCGTTCGGCTCGGGCGGCTACGAGCGCACGACCGTCGAGAACATGATGCCGGTCCGCTTCGACTCCGAGAAGATCAGGGACCAGCCCGACATCGCCGTGTGTCTCGTGATCGACCGCTCGGGCTCGATGCAGGGCCCCAAGCTCGAGGCGGCCAAGGAATCGGCGCGCGCGACCGCGGAGGTCCTGTCGCCGAACGACATGCTCGCCGTCGTCGTGTTCGACAGCGAGGCGCAGGTGTTCGTGCGGCCCACGCGCGCGAGCAATCGTATGCGCATCTCGAACGACATCGCGCGCCTGCAGTCGGGCGGCGGCACCAACATCTTCCCGGGTCTCAAGGAGGCGTTCGACCTCCTCCAGGGCATCAACGCCAAGGTCAAGCACGTCATCCTGCTGTCCGACGGTGAGGCACCGCACGACGGCATCGCCGAGCTCGTGCAGGACATGAAGGCCTCGCGCATCACCGTCTCCGCCGTCGGCGTGCAAGGTGCCGACAAGGCCCTGCTGCAGACGATCACCGAGCAGGGTGATGGTCGCCTCTACATGGTCGAGGACATCGGCGCGCTGCCGAAGATCTTCATGAAGGAGACGCAGGAGGCGCAGAAGAGCCAGCTTGTCGAGGACCTCATCAATGTGCGGATCGCCAAGCGCGTCGAGGCGATCGAAGGCACCAACGTCGAGAACGCGCCGCCGCTTCACGGCTACGTCACCACCAAGCCCAAGCCGACCAGCGAGACGATCCTGATCTCGGATCTCGGCGAGCCCATCCTCGCGCGCTGGCGCTATGGCGCCGGCACGTCGGTCGCTTGGACCTCCGACGTCAAGAACCGCTGGAGCGTCGACTGGATCCGCTGGGGCGGCTATCCGAAGTTCTGGGCTCAGGTCGTGCGCAGCACCATGCGCCGCAAGGTCTACGACAGCTACGACCTCTACGCGAAGGTCGCCGATGGGCGCGCGCAGGTCGTGGTCGACGCGATCGACTCGGGCGACAAGTTCGTCAACGAGCTCGAGACCGAGCTCCAGGTCATCGACCCGGCGAACAACAAGCTGTCGCAGAGCATCCCGATGTCGCAGACCGCTGCCGGTCGCTACACCGCGGACTTCAAGATCCAGAAGTACGGCAGCTATCTGCTCAAGGCCGTGCACAAGCGCAACGGCGCGACCGTCGCCGAGTCGATGGGCTCCGTCGCCCTGTCCTACCCGCTCGAGTATCTGCGTACGACGCCCGATACCGAGCCCCTCATGCACGCGGCGAAGGTCAGCGGCGGTCACGACCAGGCCAAGGCCGCGCAGGTGTGGGACGCGCACGGCGAGAAGGTTCCGTACACGCAGGACCTGTGGCCCTACGCGCTGCTCGCCGTCGTGGTCCTGTTCATCCTCGACCTCTACGCGAAGCGCGTGCGGCTGTTCGGCTACCGCACGATCAAATTTTCGTAGTACGCCGCCGACGATACGTCGCCTGGTGAAGGCCGAGACCGCGAACGCCGTCCGAGCTCGTCGACTTCGGCCCTAGGCCCCTTGAGGCACGTTAGCCGACCCCGTGGTCCGCTTCGTCGACGACTGCGTGTGCCCGGGCAAATGCTCGCCCGCGTGAGCGCGACCTAAAGAAAGCGCCCGGCGGCACTCGAGCAAGCGAGCGCCCACGTGGACGCCAACGCCGACGTCGCGAAGCTCGTGCAAACCGCGTTCGAGGTGAGCCGATCCGCGCCGGTGGGCACGGAATCAGCGACTCGCGAAACCGTGGGCGACGCCGCGACGAGGACAATGGCCACGCAGGCGCTCGTACAGCTCGGCTATCCACGTCCCGTCGCCACCAGCGCAGTCAACGCAGCCAGCGTCCACGTGGGCACCGGCGATCTGGCGACGCTGCTCAAGGAGGCGCTGCAACGAACCGGCTCCTAGCTGAGTCTGCTATGAGGACCAAGGAGAAGGTTCTGCGCCCACCGCGAGAACCCGATGGAGGAGCTCAGCGCCCACGTGGGCGGTCGTGATCTGGTCTGCCGCCGCCTTCGAGCTCTGATGAACGACTCCACTCCGCCGATCGCGCAACACCGGCGCTGGCGTTCGGTACGAACGCCTCGCGACCTCGAACTTCTGAAAACCGGCCGGGAGGATCGCTTCCGCCGACCGCTGTCACTCTCGGCGG
>JBBQFU010000032.1:0-43819 GCA_038322185.1 Haliangiales bacterium | reverse complement strand
GCGCATCCGGCGCGGGGCTCGCGTCGGCCGGCGGTGGCCGCGGCGGCTCGGGAGACGGTGGCGGCGTGGGTGGCTTGCCTTGGTCGCACGCGGGCGCGGTGATGGCAGCGCCCATCACGACGATCGCGCGAAACAGCTTGTCGGCGCGGATCACAGGATCAGCACCACGTCGACGGGAGCATCGGTGGGCCCTGCATCGGTGGGCGCATCGCTCGTCGCGACCGCGTCCGCGGGCGGCACGCACTTCGCGCACCTCGCATCGTCACACGCGGGCGCGGTGATCGCGGCGCCCATCACGACGATCGCGCGGAACAGCTTCTCGGTACGGTTCATATGATGATCACGATGCTGTCGACGGGGGCGTCCGTCAGACTCGGGGGGAATCGACGCCCGCGTCGCTGACGGGTCCGTCCGTCATCGCGACTGTATCGGGTCGCGCGTCCACCGGAAGACATTTCCCGCAGTCATCGTCCACATCACACGCCGGCGCAGTGATCGCGGCGCCCATCACCACGATCGCGCGGAACAGCTTCTCGGTACGGTTCACCCCGGTACAGAGGGCAGCGCGCGCGAAAAGGTCGCGTGAAAAATCGTATCGCGCCGATCGGGCCGCTGCTTGCGGCGCGCGTCGTCACCGCACGCGGCCAGCGCCGCGCAGGCAGCGACCACGGCGAACCAGCCCTTCACATCGATACAGGGGCTCCGGGCGCAGAAAAGGTCGCGCGACTACCAGGGTCCGACGAGCTCGAGCTCGTAGAGGCGCGACGGCTCATCGACGTTGTCGGGATCGGTCGCGACCCACACGTGACGCGGGTCCTTTGGATCGAATGCGAGTCCCTCCGCCTTGATCGGCGCACCATCGACCTCGAGCTTCGCCCAGCGCACCTGGCGCTCACCGTCGGGTCCCATCTCGATCACGCCGAGCTGCGAGCCGAGCACCACGCCGTCGTCTACCGCATTCGGCGAGTCCTCCGCCGCCGCGATGTAGAACGCGCGGTCACCGACACCCACGGCGTCGGTGAAGCCGAAGCGAATATCGCGCACGCTGCCGAGATCGTAGCGCCGCGAATCCGTGGGTTCGGGCACCGGCCCATCGCCAGCGAGCCACGCCATGAGCGGCACGCGCGCGAACCGCACGATCGCGGGACCGCGATCGGTACCGCCGCTATTGCCGCGATGGAACATCCACAGCTCGCGACCGACCGCCGCGACGCCCTCGATGTTCACCGGCCCGATCAGCTCCTCGCGCATCACGCGATACAGCGGCGACGCATCGAGCAGCTGGGTGGCATAGCCGATGTGCGCCACACGCTCGCGCATCGGCGTGGAGCCCGAACCGAACGCGTAGAGATCATCGCCGAGTGCGATGCAGCTCTCGAGATCGAGCTTGTCGTGCTTGTTGCCGAGCGCGACCTCGAATCGGCGTCGCCCGCCCACGCCGCGCGGCAGCACGATCGCAGCGACCTCGTTACCCGCGACGGTCGCGATGAACGCGGTGTCGTCCTGGATCACCGCAAGCCGGCCGTGCGCGAACGCGAGGCCCGAGGCCGCACGCACGTGATGCGGCCGATCGTCACCCGCTGCCACCCAGTCGGCCGGAGGTGGCTCGATGGTCTCGCTCGGCGGTGGCGAATCGCTGTAGCGCAACGCGCGCGAGCCGATCACGCGCACGCTGAGCTGCGGATCCATGCGCGCGACGACGATCATCTACCGCAAGTCCCGGCTCTGCCGGGGCGCGCAGCGCCGCCGAAGGGCGGTGCGCAGTTCAATAGACCACCGCCGCCCGCACGCTACTCGACGTCGCCGCCCTTGAGGCCGTGACGCTTGAGCAGCTCGCGCAGGTGATAACGGGTGAGTCCCGCTTCCTGCGCCGAGCGCGTGATGTTGCCGTCGTTGCGAATCATCAACGCCCCGAGATACGCGATCTCGAAGCTGTCGACGACGGTCTGCTTCGCACCCTTGAAGCCGAGGCCTGCCTTGAGCAGCGATGCGTCGAAGATCGCCGGGCCCGACTGCTGCGGCAGATCGATCCCCGACAGCTCGGCCGCAGCGCGCTTGGCCGCCAGAGCGCCCGCCTGCGCGAGGTCGTGCGACACGACCACCGAGGGGCCCATCTCGCGACCGAACACGAGGTCAGCGCGCGTGATCACGGGACCATCGCTGAGCGCGGCTGCGCGCTCGACGACGTTACGCATCTCGCGAACGTTGCCGGGCCAGCTATGTCCCTGCATCGCGTGCATCGCGTCGGTCGAGAACGACATCGTCATGCCACGACGGGACGCGACATCGCGCAAGAAGTGATTCGCGAGGCCCGGGACGTCCTCGCGGCGCTCGCGCATCGACGGCAGCTCGACGTGAACGACCGAGAGGCGGAAGTAGAGATCCTCGCGGAAGCCGCCCTTGTTGACCTCTTCACGCAGGTCTCGGTTGGTGGCCGCGAGCACGCGGACATCGACCTTGTACGTGCGGTCACCACCGACGCGCTTGATCTCGCGCTGCTCGAGCACGCGCAGCAACTTGGGCTGCAGCGTGATGTCGAGCTCGCCGATCTCGTCGAGGAAGATCGTGCCGCCATTGGCCTGCTCGAAGCAGCCCGTGGCCTGCGCGTGGGCGCCGGTGAAGCTGCCCTTCTCGTGACCGAACAGCGTGGACTCGATGAGCTCGCGCGGGATCGAGCCGCAATCGAGCACGACGAACGGCTTGTTTTTGCGCCCACTCGCGTTGTGCAGCGCACGCGCGACCATCTCCTTACCGGTGCCGGTCTCGCCGGTGATGAGGCAGGTGAGCTCGCTCGGTGCGACCTTCTCGAGGTGCGCGAAGATCTCACGCATCGCCGGGCTCGAGCCCAGCATCATGTCGAAGCGATCCTTCTTCGACAGCTCGATCTCGACGACGTCCTGCGTCGACTGGAACTGGATGTTCGTGTGACCGATCCGGAACACGGTGTTCGGCCGCAGATACGCTTCGCGGACGCGCAGCTCGCCGACGAAGATACCGTTGCGCGAGTTGAGGTCGCGCAGGCGATAGCCGTCGTCGCGTGCGCTCACCTCGAAGTGCGTGCCGGAGACCGCTTTGTCCTGGACGACAAGGTCGCTGATAATGCTGCGACCGCCGGTCACGCGCGGCTTTGAGATCTCGATCTCCTTGCCTTGATCGGGTCCGTTGACCACGACCAGCTTGCCCTTGCGCATTCGACGGACGGTTGCCCACTCGCCCTCGAACAATGTCGTCAGGCCGGTGCCTGACTCGAATTGGGGGTCACCCTCTTCCATTTGGGCCGACGGTACCACGACGGCGGGAGCGAGGCCTAACCTCGGCAAATCCGCCGATCCGGCCCCCTGGCGCTAGTTGAGCCAGCGCTGCTCGTCGCGCTTGGGCTTGGGCGCCCCGCCCTCGATGACGCTGAGCTTCGCGCGTGCGCGTGCGATTCGCCACCGCTTGAGCGCGAGGCCCGGGCTCCACTTCTTCGACGTCATGATCGCGGCGGTCAGCATCGCGGCCGCGAACGACGCGCCCTTCTCCCACAAGCCCTGCAGGCCGATGAACAGCACGAGAAACGCGATGAAGCCGAACATCAGCTGCCGTCCGGTGAGCGGCAGCACGCCGAAGAACTGCACCGGTTGGCGCGCGTAGATAATGCCGAACGCGACGACGGACGAGTAGGTGAACGGCGACAGGCCGAACACCGGCACGTTCGTGTTACCCGTCGCGAGACCAGCGAGACAGCCGGCCAGCGTGCCGACGACGGAGGTGATCGCGACGAACCGGAAGAAGCGTGGCGTGCCCCAGAACCGCTCGAGCGTCGGCACGAACATCCACAGCATCAGCGCGGTGAGCAGCAGCGCGAGGAAGTCGATCTCGACCAGCGGCGAGGTGACGATCGTCCAGACCTTGCCGTCGTGGAACACCTGGCTCGGCGATGCGATGAACCACTCGGCGAGCGTGGCCTTGGCCTCCGCATTCGAGAGCAGCCACACCAGTGACATGCCGACCTGCAGGCCAAGCACGATCAGCGCGCCGCGCGTGATCTTGACCTGGCTCCAATCGATCTTCTGTCGTTTGGGAGGCCGGCCGCTCACGAGCAAACCTTAGCACGCACCCCTACTACGGCCCGTTGCTGAGGCGGATCTCGATGTTCCCCAGGTCCGTCACGCCATTCGGCGCGATGATGACCTGCCCGCTCAGGTCATCGCCGAGCCCCCGGGGCTGCCCGACCTCGTCGACCGCCTCGAAGCTCACCCGGTACGAACCCGCCGCGTACGCATACGAGTAGCCAAAGCCTTTCTCGCAATCCACTTCATCGGTGCTCGCACTCGATGGATCGCTCTCGTCGCTGGCCGAGATCACGATCCCGATCACCTCGCCCTGCTCGCAGGTCCGCGGCTTGTCGTCGCTGCCGAGCAACGTCCACGCGAGCTTGAAGACGCCGCCATCGGTCAGGACCTGCCGCGCGTACGGCTTGTCGCCGAGCGTGAGGTCGAGGGTCTCGGGCAAGGTAGTCGCGTACACCACGCTGCCATCGCCGTTGGTGATGTCGATCCACACCTCGTAGACACCGGGGATGAGCCGGTTGCTCGTGCCCATGCGCTCGTCACACGTCAGCCGCGTCACGCACACGAGCTCGCCGTCGTCATTGCACGGCGAGCCATCGACCGCGCGCGCCGTGAGCGCAGCCACCTGAAACGCAGCCGGGCACTGCACCGGCGTGTTCGCGTAGACACTGCGGAGCGACCAGCTCGCGGTCACAAAAACATCATCGGCGTCTTCACCGCCGCACCCGATGAGGAGCGCGACCAGCGAGACGCCGATGAACGAATACATGCGGTCAGTGTAACCGCAGGCTGACCCTTACAGGTCGTCGATGGTGATGACCGCCGTGCCGAGGTCGGTGACCTCGTTCGGACCCGAGATCACCTTGTTGGTGTACGTCGGGGCCGTGCCGAGGTAGCCCTCGGCGCTGTCGAGCGCCTGGACGGCGACGGTGTACGAGCCCTCCGGGATCACGCTGGTGACGCCGTAGTGGTCGTTGCACGGCCACGGGTTCGTCTCGACAAAGCTGGTGCTACCCGACACCGTCACGTCAGCGGTGACGAACGTCGCGCCGGCCTGCGCGCAGCTGAGCGTCGCGTTGGTGCTGGCGGCCTTGAGGCTCCAGTCGACGGCGAAGTAGCCACCGTTGTCGTAGATGGTGGTGTTGAAGTCGAGGTCGATGTCGCGGACATCGAGGTACGCCGACAGCGACGTCGCGTATGCGTTCGTACCGTTGGTGTCGGTGATCGCGACCCACGTCTGATACTGCGCTGGCGGCAGCGGCGCGCTCACGCCAGCATGGTCCTCACAGTTGAACAGATCGACGAAGCAGGTGTCCGAGATGCTCGCCGGGCCGGTGCACGGCGCCAGCGGGACGCCAGCCGAGTCGACGGCGACGTTGAACAACGCTGCGGTCGTGAACCCCGGGGGGCAGGACGCGACGGAACCGCTGACCGTCTTGATCTCCCAGGTGGCGCCGACCGTGGCGTAGTCGCCATCGTCGGTGGTGATGACGCAACCGGCTGCCTGGGTCGCTACGAGTGCGGTCAATGTTCCAATAACAAAGTTCTTCATTTGGGTCTCCTCGGAGTCGTTCGTGGTGGCCACGCGATAGACGACGCGGCTGAGTATCTCTTCAAGCCAACGAGTAAGGCAAGGAACGCGCCAGCATGGTGTGACTCACAGCAACCCTACTGGCAGATGCACGGGCGGTCCTGGCATGAAGACACTTCGAGAAGAAGCTCGACGCCTCCCAAGCTGACGGTATTGCCCGCGATCACGTTACGTTGCTCGGGCGCAGGGGCCGTGTATGTGTCGAGAGCAGCCGCCCCGCTCGCGCACATTGGGCTGATCCCCAGGAGTGCACGGCCCTCAGGAAGCTCGAATCCGGTTACACCGTGATCGTCTTCGCAACGCCACTGTCGAAAGCCTGTGACCCCGCCGACATCCCAGTCGAGGCGAATCTGCTCGACGCGGTTGGTGCCCTCCAGGCCAACGTTGCAGCTCAGAAACGTCTCTTCCGATCCCGCCGCGGCACGCAGCTTCCACGACAGCTCGACCGCGCCGCCAGCCACCTCCGTGCAACCCCAACCGTGAACGGCGAGGTACAGCACCGTGACAATTACGCGTGACGAAGCGGCTACACGTTGGAGGTGCGACATTTGACCCGGGTTATTGACGCGTGCTATCGACGAAGCACTCATTATGCCAGGGGTTTCGCCGACACAAGGCCCGTGGGCTCTGGCTGCACAGCTAGATATCCCACGTCTCTTCAACCAGGCGCACTGGATCGTCCAGGCAGTGATGGCCGTGCTCGCGGTCATGTTCGTGATCTGCGTGTACATCATCATCTACAAGCGGCTGTACGTCGGGCGCGCGCACACCGAGACCGTGCGCTTCACAGAGGCGTTCTGGAAGTCGCGCGACATCGAGCAAATCTACAAGCAGGCACAGGCGCTACGGAACAGCCCGGTGTCGCAGATGTTCGTGGCCGGCTACACCGAGCTCGCGAAGCTGCACTCGGACGAGCAGAACAAGGAAGACCGCGAAGGGAATTTGAATTCCATCGAGCGCTCGCTGCGGCGCGCGCAGATTCGCGAGACCACCAAGCTCGAGTCGATGGTGCCGTTCCTCGCGACCACGGGCTCGGCAGCGCCGTTCATCGGCCTGCTCGGCACCGTCATCGGCATTCTGTTCGCGTTCATCGATATCGCCGACAGCAAGGAAGCCAGCGCGGCGTCGATCAAGACGGTCGGCCCGCACATCGCCGAGGCGCTGTTCGCCACGGCCGTGGGTCTGGTGGCCGCGATTCCTGCCGTGATCGCGTTCAACTACTTCCAGCGTCGCGTGAAGATCCTGCGCTCCGAGATGGAGACGTTCTCGCAGGACTACCTCAACATCATCAAACGTCACTTCCTGAGGTAACGCCATGGGCATGTCTTCCGGAGGCGGCGGGGATGACGAGCTCGCGTCAGAGATCAACGTGACGCCGATGGTCGACGTCATGCTGGTGCTGCTGGTCATCTTCATGATCACCGCGCCGATGATGAATACCGGCGTGTCGCTCGAGCTGCCCCAGGTCACGGCGCAAAACGTCGAGGACCCCGAGGGTAAGCTCGTGCTCTCGATCGCCAAGGACCACAAGATCTTCCTGGGCGGCACGCAGGTGACGTGGAAGGATCTGGAGGCCAAGCTGAAGGCCAACGAGCGCGTGCAGAAAGAGAGCTCGCTCTACATCGAAGCGGACACCGCCCTGTCCTACGGCGTCGTGATCACGGCGATGGCACTCGCGAAAAATTCAGGCGTTCAGCACGTGATGATGCTCACGAGCCCCGCGGAACACCTCGATCTGGGCAAGCTCGATCTAAACCTTCTGGTTCCTGGGACGTCTAACTAGTCATGTCGATGAAAGACGCCGAGATGCACGTGTTCTCCCTTGTGGGAGCCGGGCTGCTGACGGCGGCGCTCATCGTTCCGACGTTTCTGCTGGCCGCCCCCGACCGCGTCGATGCGCCAGCACTCGCGGATCAGGAGGTAATCGAGGCCACGATTGCCTACCGT
Organism: Haliangiales bacterium; assembly: GCA_038322185.1. Taxonomy (GTDB): domain Bacteria; phylum Myxococcota_A; class Polyangia; order Haliangiales; family Haliangiaceae; genus JABFXX01. The sequence goes on along the minus strand of JBBQFU010000032.1, from coordinate 36,229 downwards.
AAGACCCCGCAGAAACAGCCACAGAAGAAATTCCAGAACCCGGACGTCCAAAAGCCAGAAGGCGTGTCGCGAGACGAGACGAAAAAGCCGGTGGAAGAGAAGAAGGACGAAGAGAAGAAGCCGCCGCCGAAGGCCGATGAGAATCCGTTCGGCAAGTTCACGCGTCCGTCCGACGATGAGGTCGGGAAGCCGACCACCACGCCCGACGGCGACTTCAATGGCAGCGACAAGGGCTTCGCGCCCGAGAGCAAGGGCGACCCGTTCTTCGGCCGCCTGCGCGCAGACATGAACTACAAGCCTCCGCCCTTCGGAAACACCACGAGCAGTCCGATCGGCTGCATCCACTTGCAGGCCGATGGCCGCATCAAGGCAATCACCTTCGACCCGCCAATCGGTGTGCGAACTGACGATGACGTTCAGACGCTAGGCGAAAATGCGCTGAAAGACCTCCAGAAGCAGCGCGCACAGAACCCGGAACCCGTTCCCACTCACCTCCTGAGCATCACGAGCAAATGGCTATGCTTCAAATTCAGCGTCTCGGCGGGGTAATCCTGATCGCGGTTCTTGCGACGTCGGTTGGCGCACAGCCTTCCGACAAGAGCGGAGCCGTGATCGATGTGTCCGGAACCAAGGGCGGCAAGTATCCGATCGCGTTGCCGACCGCACCCGAAGGCGATGCCGTCGCCAAGGAGATTGCGAGCGTCGAGTCGTTCGACCTCACTCTCGCGGGTCCGTTCAAGGTCCTCGATCCGGCCGGCTTCCTCGCCGACCTCAAGACGGAAGGGCTCAGCATCGATCCGCAGAAGTGGAAGGACGTCGGCGCCTTCGGCGTGATCAAGTACAAGGCGAGCGCCGACGCGATCGACTTCAAGCTCTACGAGGTCAGCAAGGGCACCAAGCCCTCGCTCGAGAAGTCGTACAAACGTGCCGGCACCAACACGCGCGCCATCGTTCACAAGTGGTGCAACGAGGTCGTGAAGTACTACACGGGCGAGCCCGGCTTCTTTGGCTCGAAGATCGCGTTCACCTCGAAGGGCAAGGGCCAGAGTTCCATCACCGCGATGGACTTCGACGGCAACAACGCGTACTCGGTCTCGAACAACAGCTCGACCAACATCCTCCCGGCGTGGTCGCGCAGTGGCGGACAGATCGCCTACACGAGCTTCATGCGAGCGAACCCCGATCTCTACATCGCGCCCGCCGGCGGTGGACGCCCAAAGAAGATCAGCGGCCAGCGCGGCATGAACACGGGCGCGTCATGGTCGCCTGATGGCAGCAAGCTCGCGGTCACGCTGTCCAAGGACGGCAACCCCGAGATCTACGTGATCAGTGCGAGCGACGGCGCGGTCATCTCGCGCCTCACCAATAACAAGGCGATCGACACCTCACCGGCGTGGTCGCACGACGGCAGCCAGATCGCGTTCGTCAGCGACCGCAACGGCGGCCCGCAGATCTTCGTGATGGCAGCGAGCGGCGGCGCTGCGAAGCAGGTCTCGTTCAACGGCAGCTACAACACCACGCCCACGTGGTCGCCCAAGGCCGGCAAGAAGATCATCGCGTACACCACGCGCGACGGCGGCAAGTACGACATCGTCACGCTCGATATCGACAGCAAGGTCACCACGCGCATCACGCAGAACGAAGGCAACAACGAGGAGCCCGCGTTCTCGCCCGATGGCCGCGCGATCGCGTTCGCGCGCACCAGCGGCGGTGGCGGTGCTGGCATCTACATCGCCAATGCCGACGGTACGGGCAAGGCGATCAAGGTCTACAGCGGCTCCACGACCGGCGTCGACTGGGGCCCTGCTCCCAAGGACTGAGTCAAAGGTTCACAGGCCGCCGCGGCCATCGATTTCCACGATCGCACGGCCTCTCGAATCTCGGGTTAGGGTGGGACGATGGGGATGCGTAGGTACTTGTTGCTGGTGACGGTCGTCGCGGTGGGCTGCGAGAAGAAGGACGTCGTGCCGCGCTTCGAGGGCCCGATGCCGGTGACGTTCGGCGATTGCGCGAGCGCGACCACCGCGTGGGTATCCGGGCCGCGTCCCGCCGCGTTCACGCCTGCCGATGCCGAATCGATCATTGCCCAGGCCGAGCCGCGACCGCCCGCGAAGCCGACGCTGCCGACGCCGACCGGCGCCGATGATCCGCCCCCACCCGAAGAGGAGGACGCCACGCTCGACAAGCAGCGGCGGGAGGCAATCGAAATGGCACGCAACTCCGGCGGCCTGGGGGCGACCGCTCTCCAGCAGGGCGGCGCGTTTGCCTCGATCACAGGAAGCGACGACGGTGGCTTCGATGACTCGAACATCTACGGCGGCCTGCTTGGCAATGAAGCGGGCGAGACCGGCTACGGATTCGGTCGCTCGGGCTTCGGCCCCGGCGGTGGCACGGGCTGGGGCACGATCGGCACCGGCCGTTACGGCACGATAGGTCACGGCTCGGGCACGGGCTCGGGCTACGGCGTCGGTAGCGGTCGCGGCGGCATGCGCGGGCGAAGCTCGCCGGTGCCGACGGTGAGCATCGGCCAGCCGAATACGCAGGGCGATCTCGATAAAGCGATCATCCGTCGCTACATCAAGCGCAACATCCAGAAGATTCAGTACTGCTACGAGAAGCAGCTGCTCGTGAAGCCTGGACTCAGCGGGACGGTGAGCACGCAGTTCTTCATCGCGCCAGACGGCAAGGTTCCATCCGCAACGGGGAGCGGCGTGGATCCCGAAGTGGCGAACTGTGTCGCGGGCGTCATCAAGGCGATCGAGTTCCCGAAGCCGAAAGGCGGCGGTGGCGTCCAGGTCAATTACCCGTTCACGTTCAGGCCCGCTGCGGGCTACGACCGCGTTGGATTTGGAAGCGGCAGCGGCTCGGCAGCAGCACCCGACGCCGGAAGCGGCAGCGCCGGAAGCGGCAGTGGCGGCAGCGCGAGCGCAGTAACGCCACCGGCGACTGCGAAGCGCCACGTCTACCGCGAGTCGGGCGCGATCGATCCTGCGTACAAGCCGGGCGCGGCAAACCCACTACGCAGCGAGGAGGCCGCGCTGACCGAGTGCTTCCGCCGCACGCCGACGCACTGGGGGATGGCCGTGATCGAGCTCGGCTACGACGCGACCGGCAGGGCCACGACGGTGGCTGTCCACGGCGTCGATGACAAGCGTCTCGTCACCTGTGTGACCACCGCCGCGAAGCGCGTCACGCGAGCTGTTGCCGGCGCAGGTGCGCAGCGTTGTTCCGTTGCATTCGGCGAGATGCCGCTCGCCAGCCTGCCCGCGATCGACATCACCGACGATGCGATCAGCGTCGGCCCCACGAAGCTCACCGATTCGAAGTCGGTGTTCGAGGACAAATGGACCGGCAAGATCGAGGTGGTCTCCGAGCTGATCACGGCGCGTCTCAACGTCGCGACGTCGCAGCCCGCTCCGGTCTGGCTGCACGGTCCGCTCGTCGTGCGGCCCGTCGAGACGGCGAAGATGAAGGTCGTCAACCGCGTGCTCGCCAGCATCCTCGCTGCAGGTGACGACTTCGTGCTCGCGGTGAACAAGGGTGCGAGCTGGGAGCTGCTCACACCGCAGGCGCTGCCGGTTGTCCCGGTGCCGTTCGGAACCGGCACCGTGTGGAATCCCGTCAGGGCGCGGTCGGGCTCTGGAAACAGCGGCGACGAGCGGGTCCGATTGTCGATCCTGGTCGGCGAGACCAGCGTGTGGGTCGGTCTATCGCGGGTCAACGAGTTCACCGAGATCAAGCGCGACGCAGCGATGCTGCAGTCGCTTGCCGCGGCGCTCGAGGCGAACAAGACCAATGCGCTGCTCGGCGGCGCGACGGACGTCGAGATCGCGGGCGACGACGCGGTCACCTACGGCGCGTATATCGCTGTGGTGCAGGCTGCCGTCGCAGCAGGGTTCAAGTGGCAGCTCACCGATCCTGCGTCGCTGTCAGCGCGTCCGATGCGCTAGGCCGCGTGACGCTCGTGCAGTTGCACGTAGGTCGCGAGCGCCTCGGCGGTCAGCACACCGACGGGCTGGCCATCATCGATGACGAGCGCGACCGCATCGGGCTCGGCACGCAGCCGATCGAGGACCGAGTCGAGCGACTCGGCCGGTGACACCATGATCACGCGGTGCTGCGGCGCATCGGCGACAGTCGCCGACGGCCCGGCGTGCGACAGCGCGGTCGCTACGTCGCCGCGCGTGATCACGCCAACCGGCTTGCCGTGGTCGATCACGGGAAGCTGGTTGAGCCCGCCACGAAGGAGCAGCGCAGCGGCTTCCTCGAGCGGCTGCTCGGGCGTCACGGCTTCGACGCGGCGAAGCATCGCGGCGCTGACCGGCACGCCGGAGATCTTGTGCTTGAGCTGCGACAGCGCTCGCTCCTGCGTCGCACCGGTCCATACCACAAACGCGATGAGCAGCAGCAGCGGGTTGTAGAACAGGCCGGCGATGCCGATGCCGACCGCGAACACGCGGCCGAGCTGCGCCGAGATGTTCGTGGCCCGCGCGAAGCCGAGGCGCATCGAGAGCAGCGCACGCAGCACGCGACCGCCGTCCATCGGGAACGCCGGGATCATGTTGAACACGGCGAGGCCGATGTTGATCCAGAACAGCTGCGCGGCGACGGCGCCGCCGATCGAAGATACCTCGCTCAGAGCGGTCGTTCCGTCCATCGCCTGGATGCCGATCCAGATCACACCGGCGAGGACGAGGTTGATCGCCGGACCGACGATCGCGACCGCCAGCTCCTGCGAGGGCTTCTCGGGCGTGCGCTCGAGCGACGCGATGCCACCGACGGGTAGCAGCATGATGTCGCGCGTTCCGATACCAAAGCGACGCGCGACGAGCGCGTGACCAAGCTCGTGCACGACGATGACGGCGAAGATCGTGATGACGAGCGCGATACCGACAGCGGTGGTTCCGATGTCCGAGCCACGAAGCAGGTACCAGCCTGCGATTCCCACGAGCAGGATCAACAGCGTCAGGTGCATACGGATCGGAATCCCAGCGATATGCCCGAGATTCCATGTCCACCACGACCGTCGACGAGCAGAAGCCATGACGACCTATGACTTCAACGTTCATGCCGTCCGTAGAGCGAGCGCGGCGGCGCAGCGACGGTGAGCGCGTGTCGTCGCCGCACGCGCGGAGTGCCTGGAATGGAACGTGCTGACATGCGTGTGCATGCCTGTCCCGTTTCCGCACCACTACCAGACCTGGCTCGTGCGAACGCTGAGCTCGCGCGCCCGCGTCGAGGCTCCGCCCCGACCCCAGATCTCCGGTGGACCCGCGCCGGAGGTGGATGGTGATGCGACCGCGTGGTCGCCCGAGCAGCTATTGCTCTCGTCGATTGGCCTGTGTCTCCTGACGACGTTCGAAGCGTTTGCCGCGCGTGATCGCATTGACTTGCTCGCATGGGAAGCACGCGTCGGCGGCACCGTGTCGAAGAGCGAGACTGGACCAGTGTTCACCAAGTACACCGTGGAGGTCGACATGGAGGTCGCCGATGTCGAGCGCGCACGGGTGACGCTCGACGAGGCACAGCGGCACTGTCTCATCACGAACGGGCTCAAGGCACCGGTCGAGATCGTGGCGAGGATCCGACCCAACGTCCGCAAAGCGGGCTGAGCGCATTCGACACGGCCGCGCGCCGAGCAATGCTGGAGATCGCGCCGGACACGTAATTCTGAGCGCAAGAGCAGCAGTGGTGCGCGCCGACGCGCGGCAATCCTGCACGCGTCCCGGCAAGCCCCTGATAATGATTTATTTGGCTCCTGGAACACTGACTGCAATGTCGGTTCGCCCATGACGACAACACTCGGAGAGCTGGTGAGCGAGCTGGTGGAGACCTACGAGCGGACCTACAAGGATCCGGAGCTTGCCGCCGTCGCGGCCGCCGTGACGCTCGAAGAGATGTTCGAGAGCAACGTCGCGAAGCGTCAGGAACAGACGATTCGCAACCGCCGCCAGAAGTAGCTCCCTCCCCGACACCTCACGGCGGTCGCGGCAACGACCGCCGCATGTCGTTACCGATCTCCGCCTCGGGAGATCGCTCAGGCACGATTCTGGGATAGGGCCCGAGGCATGACGCGCCCCGCCCGCATGCTGGTGATTGCCGACGAAGTAACTACGCGTACTTCCATCGTCGCCGCCCTCCGCGCCGAAGGCCACATCGTCGAAGTAGGCGTAGATGCGATCGCGGCCCTCTCCAAGCGGGACACATTTTCGCCACATGTGGTGATCCTCGATTTCGAGATGAAGTCGCCGGGCGGGCTGGACCTCGTGACCGAGCTGCGAGCCGGCGAGGACCCGCCCGCGATCATCGTAGCCGCCAGCCAGGAACAACCCCGGGCCGCGGTCAACGCGATGCGGACCGGCGCAGCCGACTACATCTTTCATCCCCTCGAGCTCGAGGAGCTGGTGCTGCTCGTCGACCGCGCCCTCCACCACGTCGCGCTGGAGCGCGAGAACCGCCAGCTCCGCGCGCGCATTCGAGACCGGGTCGCGCCGAGTAACATCATCGGAGCCGTCGCCCCGATGCAGCGCGCCTTTGCAGCGATCGATCGCGCTGCTCCCGGCAGGGCGAACGTGATCCTGCGCGGCGAGACCGGCACGGGTAAGCGCCTGCTCGCGAGCGCGCTCCACATGCGCTCGCCGCGGTCGACCCACGCGTTCATCTCGCTCAACGCGACCGCGTCGGACAACCAGATCGCCGACCTCGCGAGTGGAACCACCGTGTACGTGGACGACGTCAGCGAGCTGTCCGCATCTGCACAGGCCGCACTCCTGGCGGTGCTGCTGCGGCCGGCGTCCGACGTGCGCGTCGTCGCTGCCACCGCCAAGGACCTCACGCAAGAGGTTCAAGCCGGGCGGTTCCTCAAGGCGCTCTACGAGTGCCTCGCCGGCGTAGCCGTGGAGCTCCCGCTGCTGCGCGATCGCAAGAGCGACATCCCGGCGCTGGTGAAGTTCTTCCTCGACCGCGCTGCCAAGGAGCACCGAAAGCGCCTCGAACGCGTGGCACCGGCGACGCTCGCCGCGATGCTGTCCTACGACTGGCCCGGTAACGTTCGCGAGCTGGAGCACGCGATCGAGCACGCCGCCGCGATCGCACCCGGTCCGTCGATCGAGGCCCACCACCTGCCCCCGACGGTGCGTCCGACCGCGGACAACAACTGCCCGCCGATTCCGGGCTCGCGCCTCGACGAGATCGAGCGCTACGCGATCCTCGAGACGCTCAAGCTGACCGATGGCTCGACGTCGAAGGCCGCCGAGATGCTCGGCATCAGCGTGCGTACGATCCAGTACCGCCTGCACGAGTACAACGCGACGACCAACGCGCAGCTCGCGTCGATGTCTTCCGGTGATGGGAAGCTAGCCGTTTAGGTGGCTGCGGGCGGCGGCGGCGATCGGCTCTGCCACGCAGATCCGATTCGATGCGTGCACGATCGTGTCACATGACACGATGCCGGCGGCGCCAGCAGTCATCAACTCTTCGAGCACGCTGTCCGCAAAGACCGCGTGAATCGCCACACACAGCGGCGCGGCCACGCCCGCCGCACGCAGCTGACGAGTCGCTTCGATCATCGTCTTGCCCGTCGACACGATGTCGTCGATGAGCACCGGCGTGTGTCCGTTCCAGCCGTCCTTGGGCGGCGAAGAGATCGAAACGTCTCTATCGCCGCGGCGAGTCTTCTCGAGGATCACGAAGGGCGCACCGCAGCCACCGGCGATCGCGCTGACCCACTGCACGCTCTCCGCGTCGGGGCCGATGAGATACGGCTTCGAGATCTCGCGCTTGATCCAGCCGGCGATCGACGGCGCCGACCGCGCGATGGTCGTGGGGATCGTGTAGAGCCCCTCGAGCGTGCTGTGGCGATGCAGGTGCGGATCGACGGTGACGAGCCAGTCCACGGTGCCCGACACCATGCGCGCGAAGTAGCGCGACGTGATGCCCTCGCCCGGCTTGAACTCGATGTCCTGGCGCATGAACGCCAGGTACGGCGCGACGAGGCCCACCGCGCGAGCACCGCGGTCGCGCGCGTTCGCGGCCAGGAAGGCCACGGTGAGGAACTGCTCGGCCGGGTTGGGATACAGGCTGCCGACCAGGATCGCATCGTGCCCGGTCAGGCTCTGCTCCATACGCACGTAGAGCTCGCCGTCGGGAAACCGCCGGACCTCCGGGGTCACGAGCTCGCAGCTGAGCTGGCGCGCGAGCTGTTCGGCTTGCGCGGCGCTGCCCGGCATCGCGATGACGACGGCCATCTACCAAGCGTAGCAGCTAGATGCTGCCGAGCGGCGTCAGGCGGAGCAGAACCGGGATGACCTTGCCGCTCGTCACGATCGCGTTGTGCTCGTACTGCGACCGGATATAGAGCAGCTTCGAGCGCTTCTCACGCTTCGTGAAATCTCCGTAAGAGGCTGGCACCTTCTCGCGCGACGCCGCGAACTTGTACTTTTTGATGAAGCTGGCGGAGCTCTCGGCCGTTCCCGCGCCGACGACCACCAGCTTGTGGTGATCCGCACGTTTGCCCTCGGCGATGAAGTCGTCGAACGCGGACTGCCCCGCGTACATCGCGTCGAGCAGGATGATCTGCGCGATCAACTTGTGATCGACCCACTTCATCACCGTGCGGAAGGCGCCGGAGTGGCCCATCACGATCACCGGCCCGTCGGGGAGCACGATGTTCGCGCGGGACACGGCCTTGCGCAGATCCTTGAGCGACGGCCAGCTGACCGCCTGCTCGTTGCTCGCGGGAGCATCGGGGACGATGAACAGCGCGTTCTGCCGGCTCGCCTTGAACTGCTTGGCGAGGTTGTGGTTCTTCCACGCGCCGTCCGCGTCGGTCCAGTAACCGTGGACGTAGACCACCGTGCCGGCGGTCTCGCGGTTGTAGCCGGGCGGCACCCAGACATGGACCGCGCCCGCCTTGGTCTTGATCCGCCAGTGCTTGCCACCGGCGACCGTGTCTTCCTTCTTCTCTAACTTCCCGTCGTCGTCGGCCTTCTTGGCCTCCGCAGATGCCGTCCGCTTCGCCAGTGCGGGCGTGACAGCAAGTGCGAGCGCGAGTGCGACGACGAAGGACTTCATTTCTTGGCAGCTGCCGGCGCCGGCTTGGCAGGTGCGGGCGCGGTGATCATCAGGTGCACGTGCTTCTCGTTATCAGGGTAGCCGTAGCGGAACGGCAACTTTCGGCGCGGCTGCTTCTCCCACATCTCGAGCATCTGCTCGTTGACGCCCGGCGCGGCCTCCTCGAGGAACGCGCCCTTGTAGGTGCCATACGTCGTCTGCACGAAACCCGCCTTCTTGGCTGCCTTCGGCTCGATGCCGGTCGAGTCGGACACCATCCACGCCATGTTCGCGAGCAGGAAGTCGCGGATGCCGAAGAAGCCGCTGTTCCAGATCAGATAGCTCGCCGCCTTCGTCATCGCGACGATCTTGCCCTTGGCGAGCAGGTGCTTCTCGAGCGTGCTTCCTTTGAAGCCCTTGTCGCCGAGGTTCCATGCGAAGTGGCGGTGCGTGATGACGGGCGCCTTCGCGTCGCCGGCCTTGCGGAACGTGAGCTCCATGTTGGAGTACGCCTCGCTGAAGTCGGTATCGACCCAGCTCGGCCGCTTCTTCTTCGCCTTCTTGGGCGCGAGCGCGTCGATCTCGGTCTGCGTCAGGTAGTGGATCGTGCCGTCCTCGTTGAGCGTGAAGTACTTGAGCGACACGGGCTCGTAGCCATGCGCCGTCAAGCCGGTCATGTGCATCGACAGCTGGCCCGGGATGCCGCCGACCTCGAGCTTGCGCATGTTCTCGCTCGTCGAGTCGTGCAGCGACAGCAGGCCGCTCACGCTGGCGCGGAAGTCGAGCAGCGACTGCTTGAGCTGCGTCTTCTTCACGAGCTTGGGCACGCGGGTCGGATCGCCTGCGTGCTCGAGCGAGATCGTGGTGATGTCGCGCGCGTCGGGGTAGGTGACCAGCGCCGACAGCAGGTCTCCGCCGCCGAACGGGTACACCACCGTGGTCGGCAGGTCCTTGGGGCGCAGCGGTGCGAAGAACGCGCTCGCCGGCTCGAAGTAGCGCTTCTTGATGCTCTCGTAGCGCTTCGCCATGTCGGCGCAGTGAGTCTCGATCACCTTGGCGTCGAGGTTGGCCGGCGGGGCCTCGGTGACGTTCCCGCACGAGACCACGCGGTGGATGACCTTGGCCTCGGCGATGAAGTCCCGGCCGTCGTCAGCGCTCGCCGTTGCGGCGAGGCACAGGATGGCGGCGATGGGGACCGTTTTCATCAAGCGTGATTTATCCATACGACGTCTGGATCGACGTGGCTATTTCCCGACTAATTCACATCACGGCGATCGCCGGCCGCGGCGGTCCCCGGCTTGGGCCCGACGAGGCTGTGCAGGACCGCACGCGCGACCTCGGTACCCTTCGCGTCGCGCAGCGTCACGGGAACATCGTAGGCGGCACGCGCAGATGTACGCGGGATCGGGGGTTCCCCGACGGCGGTAATCGCGCCGCGGGCCTTCTTGAGGTACTCGATGTCGAGGCCCGACACGATGAACCGCGCGTCATCGGGCAGCGAGTATGCCAGGGCGACATTCCCGGCCAGCTCGGCCAGGTTCACCAGCGCGACCGCGTGGACGCAGTCGAGGTGGTTGCGAACCGCCTTTTTGTCCTGCATCTGGACCTCGGCGTAGCCCTGCCGCAGGACCGTGACCTGGGCGTGAATCGTCGAGGTGTACGGGGCCATCCGGCCGACCAGCCGTGAGAACACACTCTTGCCGCCGGGGACCGACGACAGCAGGTCCCAGGCCTGCTTGATCAGATTGCGGTTCCCGTCGAGCTTGGGGACCGGGAGGAGCCGGCGGAGGTCCGGGAACGCCATCGGCTGGGGCATAACACAGATGCGATCCGGATCAGCCGCTAACTTGTTTGCCGCCTCGGGAAGAGTAGGATGTGCCGGTGACCTCGTTCGTTCGTCTTGGATGCGTCTTGCTTGCGCTGACTGTCGCCGGCGCCTGCAGCAGTGGCGCGAAGAAGCGCCAGCTCTCGCTGCAGGAGATGATCGCCGCCGATCCACTGCCGCTCAGGAAGGGTTCGAAGTGGACGTACGACGTCACCGTCAAGAAGTTCGATCCGGACACGAACAAGGAAACCACCAAGCAGCTGTCATGGACGACCGAAGTCCTCGACGCGCGTGAGGGTAACGGCGTCACCGCCTACCGCGTGAAGGGTTGGCCGTCCGACCTCGCGTCGTTCGACAACGGCGACGCCGCCCCGACGGCAACCGAGCGCACGCTGCTTCGCTCCGGCAACAACTTCCTGTTCGGCGCCACGCCCGAGCCCGTGCTCGACGGTGCCGAGGGCTGGTTCTCGTGGCCCGTGATCGACGGCCAGAAGATCTGCCCCAGCGCCGAGATGGTCTATTGCTGGCAGGTCGCCGCGATCGAGACCGGCTACGCGCTGTCGTTCTACACCGGCCCGGACGAGCAGACGTTCGAGCTCGAGCCCGGCACCGGTGTTGCGCGCTTTCACTACGCGCACCACGGCACGACCAACGAGGTCGATGCCAAGCTCGTCAAGTACACCAAGGGCAAGTAAGGCGCGGTCAGGCGTACGCGATCGCGAGCGTGCCGCCGTCCGTGCGGTCCAGCAGGAGCGTGAGGCCCGCGGTCAGCTGTGGCGGATCGAGTGACACGACGCGCACCGCGCAGTCGTCGAAGAAGCCCCCGTCGAGCAGGCCAAGTCCCAGCGCCTTGAGACCCGCCTCCTTGGCGGCGAAGCATGCTGCTCGCGCGCTCGGCGTGGTCGCAACATCACGCTCGGCCGATAGATACCGGCCGGCGATGTGCTGGAGGCGAGCTGCGTCCGAATCCTCGACCAGATCGATCCCCAGCTTCGCGGTGCGTGCTGCGACCGCGACCGCGCGCGTACGGCTGTGCGTGATCGAGATCGCAGCGGTCCCGCCGATCACGATCGGACGCGTTCCGTCGTAGCCGAGTGAACCTCCACCGAGCATCGCCAGCGCCTGCGCTGCCGCGAGGCGACCCACCTCGTGTCGATCAGCGCCCGGATCGATACCGAGCTCGACGACGACAAAGCCTGGCACCACCTCGCGCACGAGCATCACACGCCGCCGTCGACGACGATCGTCGCGCCATTCGTGTAGCTCGCGCGCTCCGAGGCAATGAACGCGATCATATCCGCAGCCTCGTCGAGCCGACCCACCCGCCGCAGCGCGCAGTGCCGTACGTACTCTTCCTTGCGCGCCGGCGGCAGGTGCTCGCTGACGCCTTCATCGAGGATGCCCGGGGCGACGCAGTTGACCGTGATGCCGTAGCGTCCGATCTCCTTGGCGAGCGACTCCGTGAAGCCCTTGAGCGCGGCCTTGGCAGTTGCGTAATGCACGGGCGCTTGCATCATCTTCACGCCGGCGAGCGAGCCGACGTTGATGATGCGACCGTAGCGCTCGCGCACCATGATGCGCAGCGCGGCCTGCGTCGCGAGGAATGCGCCTTTGACATGGGTGTCGAGCATCTCGTCCCAGTCCGACTCCTCCATCAATGCGAGCGGGACAACCTGACCGAAGCCCGCATTGTTGACGAGAATGTCGACCTTGCCGTGCACCTGGTCGAGCGACTTCATCAGCTCGACGAGGCCAGCCTTGTCGAGCACCGACACCTTGTGCGCCGAGGCGCGACCGCCGGCGGCCACGATCAGGGCGACCGTGGCGTCCGCGTCGGCATCGGACTTTGCGTAGTTGAAGGCGACGAAGGCGCCCTCGCGTGCGAGCGCGACACAGATCGCGCGCCCGAGGCCACGCGAGCCGCCGGTGACGAACGCGATCCGGCCGGCGCAGAGCTGAGACACTACGCAATCACCGGCAGCGAGAACGGAGCGCGCCCGAACTTCGCGCGGGCGGTGTCGGGCCCCTTGGCGGCGCCGCGATGGAACATGTTGAAGCCGCAGGCCGGCATGATGCGTCCGTCGATCTGCGGGTAGTGGTGGCAGCACTTGCGCAGGCGCTCGAGGTCGAAGTCGTGGCGATCCATGTAGTGGTGCAGGAAGATCGACTTCGACTGACGCTCGCTGACACGCACCGCATCACGCGATGACAGCGGCTTCTTCGGGAACATCTCGTCGAGCGAGCGACGCAATGCCGCGAGGATCTCCGGCCCACGCGGGATCTCGTCCTGGCGCGCGAACACGTCATGGATCACGTCGGTCAGCGCGTCCTCGACTTCGGGCGTCGCCGGCAGCGTCGCCGAAGACCGCAGCAGCGTGGCGTGCTTCTCGAAGTCGACGAACCGCGCGAACGAGACATTGCTGCCGTCTTCGAGGCGCAACAGATAGGTCAGCGACACACACTGCGGGTGCGAGCACGGCAGCGGGAAGAAGTCGGTGTAGCTGACCTTGCCGCCCGTCTGCTCGTCGATGTGCCTGATCACGCCAGGGATGGTGAGCCGGTCGTTGGGATCATGCGCGAACGTGCCACCGCCGTGGCCGGTATGAGCGACGGGCTGGAAGTTCAGCGACAGGAAGTGGCCGGCCGAGAGGAACAGCTCGACGACCTGGCCGATCTGGTGATCGTTCACGCCCTTCGTCGCAACGAAGATCAGCTGGGTGGGGATATCGAGCTCGGCAAGTATCTTGAGCGCGGCGTTCTTCTCGGCGACGAGGTCGCGACCACGAATCTTGATGTGCACGTCAGCGGTGAAGCCATCGAGCTGCAGGCCGACGTAGATGCCCATGTCCTTGAGCGCCTGCGCAAACGCGCGGTCCTTGCCGAGCCGGATGCCGTTCGTGATCAGCACGATGCGTCCGATCTCGGGACGATTGGCGATCGCGAGCAGCTCGAGGATCTGTGGATGGGTCGTCGGTTCGCCGCCCGACAACGCGATCGACTCGCACGTGCCTTCCGCCTCGATGAGGCCGTCGACGATCTTCGAGAACGTCGCTGGCGACATGTGATTCGAGTAGTGGTTGTCGACGATACAGATCGGACACTCGAGGTTGCAGTGATCGGTGACCTCGACGATCGGCAAGCAGGTGTGCTGCTCGTGATCGTCACATGTGCCACAGTCGGTCGGGCAGCCGTGCTCGACGGTGTTACGAAACTTGAGCGGCTCCGTACCCGCGCGTGCGAACGCGTACGCCTTGACGTAGTAGTTCGCATCCTCGGAGACGAGCGCCTCCGACGGCCCGCAGCGCGTGCAGTCCTTGAGGAAGTACACCCGTCCCTTGCGGATCACGACCTGCGCGGTGACCAGCGCGAGGCAGCCGGGACACGTCGAGGTGGTGTGCTTGAACAGGTGATCACCGACAAGTCCGTCGGGCACGACGCCACGCGCGAGAAACGATCGCACGTACGCCTCGGCATCGGTCGAGACCTCGCGTTCCTGCGGGCCGCACGCGGTGCAGTGCAGCAGATGGACAACCTTGCCGTCGCGCAGCACGACACGCGCTTCGATCGGCACCGCGCACGCCGGACACACATCTTGCTCGTGTGCGAAGAACGTGTGCGGTCGATCCTGGCGGGGCGGAGTCGAGTCGCAGCTCGTGCAGTCCATTCCCGACGGCGTACCGTGGGCGCTGACCACGGCGCAAGTGCTGCCGCGGTCTGCCGGCACAATGTGCCGCGTCGAGCCGGTATTCGCCGTCGGGGCTTTGCTAGGCTGCGCCGAGCCGTGCGCTACATCCAACTCGATCGGATCACGGAGCTGCAGCCACCCGAGGTTGCGCGCGGTATCAAGTGCGTATCGCTATCGGACGACGTGTTTGCGGACCATTTCCCCGGCTATCCAGTGCTGCCGGGAGCGCTGATCCTCGAATCCCTCGCGCAGCTCGCGGGCGTGCTGCTCGAGGCCACGATGCGCGAGCGTGGGCGGCATGACCTCCACGCACTGCTCACGATGGCCGACCGGCTGAAGTTTCGCCAGCTGGTACGGCCTGGTGATCGGCTCGAGCTCGAGGCACGCGTCGAGCGCGTCACCGAGGACGGCGGCCAGGCACAGGGCTGGGCGCGCATCGACGGCAAGCTCGCCGCCGAGGGAATGTTGTCGTTCGCATTCGCCCAGGTCACGAACCCCGCCGTGCTCGCCAAGCGACGTGAGTACTTGAACATCTGGTTGACGGGATCCGCGGAGCTTCCCTGATGCCGCGCAGCGTGTTCGTCCGGGGTGTCGGCGCGTTCACGCCGCTGGCAGCGACGTGGCGAGCGACCGCGGACAAGCTCGCAGCGGGCGCGTGCGCGATCCGGGAGATCACCGCGTTCGACGCGACCGGCTTTCCATGCCGCGTCGCAGCCGCGATCAGCGAGTCGTTCCCCGATGAAGATCGCCGCCTGCCCTACGCGCAACACGCGGCACACGAAGCGTGGGAGATGGCCGGCATCGCGCCCGATCCAGCGCGACTCGGTGTGTTCATCGGCGCGGAGTCGGGACGCGGCCGCTGGCAGACCGTGCTCGGTCTCGCCCGTGCCGCACGTGGCGCAAGCGGAGCCTTCGATCACGCGAAGTTCGCGCGCGAGGCACGTGAATTTGCGCAGCGCATCGACGCGTCGGTGATCTCGCCGTCTGCGGTCGCGGTCGCGCTCGCCACGGAATTCTCCGCGCACGGGCCCGTCGAGACGATCTCGCTCGCGTGCGCGTCGGGGAGCGCCGCGATTGTCGAGGCGACACGCGCGATCCGACTTGGCGAGTGCGACGTCGCGCTGTGCGGCGGGGTTGGCGCGGATGTCGACCCGCTGATGCTCGCGGGATTTGGGCTGCTCGGCATCCTCAGCGCGCGCGGCATCTCGTGTCCGTTCGACGCGCACCGCGACGGCTTCGTCATCGGCGAAGGCGCTGCGATGCTCGTGCTATCAGCGGAGCGCGGCCATGCGGCTGTCCAGGTCGCCGGGATCGGGCGCAGCCTCGATGCACACCATCTCACCGCACCCGATCCCGAAGGCGACGGTGCCGTCCGCGCGATGACAGCGGCCCTCCGCGACGCGAACCTCACCGAGGTTGGCTACGTGCAGGCACATGGCACCTCGACCGCGCTCAACGATCGCATCGAGGTCGCCGCGATTCGCAAGGTGCTCGGCGACCACGTCGGCGCTGCACACGTGTCGTCGAGCAAGGGCGCGCTCGGACACTGGGTCGCGGGCGCCGGCGCACTCGGCGCGCTCTATGCGTGGGAGGCCGTCGCGCGCGGCGTCGTGCTTCCCACCGCAGGCCTGAGCGATCCAGATCCGGCTTGTGACGTCACACACGTGATCGGGCCCGCGATCGAAAAGGATGTTCCGGCGGCGCTCGCGAATTCGTTCGCGTTCGGCGGCGCCAACTCGTGCCTCGTGCTGGAGAGGACCTCGTGAGGGTCGCGATCACGCACACGGCGGCACTGTCGGCGTTCGGTGCCGGCACGCGCGGGCTCGCTCACGCGCTCGCCAGCCGGACACCCATGCCCGGCCTACCCGCCGAGGAGCCCCTTGCGAATCCGCGCGCACGCAAGATGATGTCGCGCGCGGCGTACCTCGCGGCGCAGTGTCTCGCGGACCTGCTCCGCCGCGCCGGCTGGAGCGACGCTCGCGACGACATCGGCTACTACCTCGGCGTGGGCGCGTCGGGCGGCTCGCTCGACGACGTCACCGCATTGCTCGGCGAGAGCATCGTCGATGGCGAGCTGTCGCTGACCAGCTTCGGCGAGCGCGGTCTCGCCGCCTGCAATCCGCTGCTCGCGTTCCAGCTGATGAACAACTTCACGATGTGCCACGGGGCGATCCTCGAGGGCATCGGGGGGCCGAACGGCGCGTTCTTCTCGCGGGGCTCGGGAACGATCGCCGCGATCGCCGAGGCGATCCACGCGATCCGCACGGGTGACTGCACCCGCGCCATCGCTGGCGGCGCGGACGCGGCAACCCATGTGGTCACGGTCGCCGAGCTCACGCGCGAGGGCTTCATCCCACGCGGCCTGGTTCCCGCCGACGGCGCGGCACTGCTCACACTCGCGCCAGCGACTGACGACGACGTGATCGTCGAGGACTGCGCGCACGCGTCGGGGCGCGGGCGACCACTCATCGACGGCTTCGATGACGCGCTGTCTCGCGCCGGCGGACCTTCGCAGGTGATTTCGGTCGTGATTGCGCCATGGGGCCCACCGGCCGCGGACGCACTGCGATCGTTCGTCGCGGCACGCTATCCCACCGCGGCCGTGCTCGACACCTCCGCACTTGGCGAGTGCCTCGCCGCGAGCGCAGCGCTCGCCGTCGTCGCGGGTGTCGACCATCTCGCGAGCACGCCCGGCCGCGTCGTGGTGCTGTCCCTGGGCGTCGATGGCGATCCCGGCGTCGTCGTGCTGTCGCGAGGTTTCTCGTGAGCGCGGTGATCACGGGTGTCGGTGCCGTCTCGGCGTTTGGTGTCGGTGCCGCGGCGCTGTTCGATGGGCTCGCCGCCGCCGCGAGCGGCATCGGCCGCATTCGTTCGTTCGACGCATCGGCATTCCCGACGCGCATCGCTGGCGAGGTTCCGATCGAGCGCGTCGAAGCCGCGTGGCTGGCCGACCAGCTCGGCACGTCGGCGCAGGTCGAGCAACTCGGCGCCTCGGGCGCGCTTCGCGATCGCAAGATCGCCTGGGGTCTGCTCGCGGCTGCGGAGGCGTGGCGCCACGCGGGCTGCGACGCGTCGGATCGCGACGCCGCGCTCGTCCTCGCGCTCGGCCTCGAGCACGCATTGCTGGAGGACTTCGGCCCGATCTTCGAGCGCGGTACGATCGCTTGGCAGCGCGAGACTCACGCGCCCGGCATTCGCTTCCGTTCGCCTGTCGATCTGACCGCACGCGCGGTGCACGCCCTCCTCGATCTGCGCGGGCCAGCGGTGGTCAACGCCAGCGCCTGCGCGGCGGGCGCACTGGCGCTCGCGCACGCCGCATCGCTGATCGAGCGTGGCGCGGCAGACATCGTCGTGTGTGGCGCGGCCGACTCGATGGTGAACCCGCTCGGGCTCGGCGGCATGTGCAGGCTCGGTGCGCCCTCCCCGCGCGACGCGGTCGATGCGTGTCGACCGTTCGATCGCTATCGCGACGGCCTGGTGATCGGCGAGGGCGCGGCCGTGTTCGTGCTCGAGTCGGCTGAACGCGCACGCGCACGCGGGGCACGCGTGCTCGCCACGATCCTCGGCTCGGGAAGCAGCCAGGACGGCTACCGCGCAACAGCACCCAGGCCCGACGGTGCCGCCGCACGCGTCGCGATGGCCAAGGCGATCGCGCGCAGCGGCTTGCCGTGCGAGGAGATCGGCTACATCAACGCGCACGGCACCGGGACTCCGCTCAACGATCCCGCGGAATGCGCGGCGATCCACGCAGCACTCGGCGAGCACGCCGAGCGCGTGGCCGTCAGCTCGATCAAGGGCGCGGTAGGCCACCTGATGGCCGCATCCGGTGCGCTCGAGATCGCGGCGAGCTTGCTCGCGTTCGAGCGCGACTTGCTTCCGGGCACCGCCAACCATCGCGAGCGCGATCCGGCATGCAACGTCGACGTGATCGGGCCCGCGCCGCGCGTGTCGAACGTCTCCGCGCTGATGTCCAACTCGTTTGGCTTCGGCGGTCAGAACGCGAGCGTCGTGCTCGGGAGGCCCACGTGACCGCGGTTGCGATGATCGCGCGCGCCTGGCGCACCCCGCTCGGCGATACCGTCGACACCGCGATGGCCCGGCTGTTCGCAGGCGAGCGCGCCGCCATCGCCGATCCGCGTGGGGCCTACACGACCACGCTGATCGCACCGATCCGCCAGGAGCCGGCGCGCTCGCGCAACAGCCGCTTCTTGCGTCGCATGGGCCTCTTCGGCCTCGAGGTCGCCACCGAGGCGCTCGCTGCGAGCGGACTCACCGCGGGTCCGCGGGTTGGACTGTTCTCGGGCGTCGGCGGCCTGCGCGCACATTGGGACGACATGATGGCGGCGTTCGCGAACCAGCGAGACGACGGTCAGCTCATGTGGGAGCGTGGCCTCAAGGACGTGCACCCGTACTGGATGCTGCGGCACCTGTCGAACAACGTCCACGCGATTGCCTCGGGCGAGCTCGATCTCCGCGGCGAAGGCGCAACGTTCGGCGGCGGCAACGGCGGCGCGCAGGCACTCGCCGCTGCCTCGCGTGCGTTGCGTGATCACGCGATCGATGCCGCACTCGTCGTCGCCTACGACTCGCTGCTCGAGCCGGAGACGCTCGTCGAGCTCGCCGCGCGCGGCGCCAAGCTCGTGCCAGGTGAAGCGGCGGCGGCGGTCGTACTCGTGCGTGACGCCAGCGCGCCCCACATCACCGTTCGCGAGGGTGCGGGCGACGGTGCGCTCGCTCGCTGTGCCGCCGCCCTCGCCCCGGACCAGCCGTTGCCAGATAGCGGTGCGTCGATCGCGGCAGCGATGGGGGACCTCGGCGCCGCAACCGCACTCGTGCAGTGCATCACCCTCGCGGAGATGCTGCGCGTGCCCCCGCACGCCTCTCGCGCCGCGCTGGCCCTTCACGCCTCACCGCCGGGTCTCGCGTCCGCCGTCCGCGTCGAGGTGAGTCGATGAGCGTCGCGCTCGTCACGGGCGGCTCACGCGGTATCGGTCGCGCGATCGCGATCGAGCTCGGGCGTCGCGGCTTCACAGTTGCAATCAACTATCGCGCCGATGACGCCGCCGCTGCCGAGGCCGTCGCCGCTGTCACTGCGACCGGTGCTGCGGCGCGCGCGTTTCGCGCCGATGTCGCCGACCCGGCCGCGGTCGCTGCGATGTTCGGTGAGCTCGACGCGCTCGGGACACTCGACGTGCTCGTGTGCAACGCGGGCATCACACGCGACACGCTGCTCGGCGCGAGCGTGGCCGCGGACTTCACGGATGTGATGGCGACGAACCTGTACGGCGTCGCCAGCTGTTGCCGCGAGGCCGCTCGCCGCATGATGTCGCGGCGCACCGGGGCGATCATCACCGTGTCGTCGGTCGCGGCGCGTCAGCCGGGCCGCGGGCAGAGCAACTACGCGGCGTCCAAGGGCGCCGTCGAGGCGTTCACCCGTGCGCTCGCCGTCGAGCTCGCGCCGCGCTCGATCCGCGTCAATGCAGTCGCTCCCGGCATCATCGACACGGCGATGACGGCCGAGCTCCAGGCGATCGCACCCGACAAGCTGCTCGAGCGCATCCTCGTCAAACGGCTCGGCCGTCCCGAGGAGGTCGCGAAGGTCGTCGGATTTTTGGCGTCGGCCGACGCGAGTTACGTGACCGGCCAGGTGTGGAACGTCGACGGAGGATTCAAGCTCGAATGACGGGACCCGACATGCTCGAGTGGCTGCGTTCACGGCGCAGCGTACGAACGTTCTCGCCCGAACCCGTCGCCCGGGACGTGCTCGTGCGCATTCTCGAGGGCGCGATCACCGCACCGTCGAGCACGAACCGTCAGCCGTGGCGCTTCGCTGTCGTGCGTGCTCCCGCGATGCGCGCGAAGATCGTCGACGCCGTCTCGCGCAAGACCGCCGAGATGAAGGCCATCATCGCGCGCAGCCATCACGCCGAGGATTTCGGCAACTACGGCGACTTCTTCCACGAGCCGCTCGCCGCTGCGCAGGTGATCGTGATCCCGCAGTACCGCGAGTATCCCGATCTGATCGCAAATCTGATCGCGTCGGGCGGCGGCGACCCCGCGAGCTACTCGACGGCGTCGAAGATGCAAGCCGAGCTGGTCTCGACGAGCACCGCCATCATGACGCTGCTGTTGCAAGCGCACGCCGAGGGTCTCGGCGCGTGCATGATGGCGGGCCCCATGGTCGCCGACCAGGACATCCACGCGCTGCTCGGAATCGAACCGCCGTGGCGCATGGTCGGCGCGATCGCCATCGGGCATCCGACCGGTGAGGCGCCCGTGCGCGCACGCAAACCGCTGGACCGTGTCGTCCACTGGATCGAAGACGAGAAGGAGAGCTCATGAACGCAGCACCTGTCATCACGCAGTCCAACGCCGAGATCGCAGAGGCCACCCGGGTGATCGTGGCCGACTCGCTCGCCCGCAAGCTCGAGGACGTGAAGCTGAGCTCGATCCTGATGTCGGACCTCGACGCGGAGTCGCTCGACTTCCTCGACATCGTATTTCGCCTCGAGCGAGACTTCCATATCGAGATCACGCGCGGGGAGATGGAGCGCGCGTCGCGGGGCGACATGACGGCGGAGGAGTTCGCACCCGGCGGTGTGATCTCCGAGGCCGGCCTCACCCGATTGCGCGAGCTCATGCCCGAAGCTGCGGATCGCATCAAGCCGGGCCTGCGCCCGTCGACGATTCTGACGCTGTTCAGCGTGCAGACGTTCGCGAACATGGTGATCGCGAAGCGTGACGGACGGTCGGTGTGACCGAACGCCTGTTGCATACGACGACGAGCCTGTGCCGGACCTGCAAGGAAGCAGTCACCGCAAACGTCTTTGCGCTGACCAACGCGGAAGTCGTGATGCGCAAGACGTGCGCTGTGCACGGCGCGCAAGAAGTGCGGCTATCGACGAACGCCGCCTGGTACGAGCAGACGCGCGCGATGAAGCAGCGGTTCGCGCCGCCGCGCGTGATCAAGAAGGAGGTCGATCACGGCTGCCCGTTCGACTGCGGTCCGTGCACGAGCCACACCCAGAAGGTCCGCCTGCCGGTCGTCACGATCACGAGCGCGTGCAACCTCGATTGCCCGATCTGCTACGTCCACAACAAGAACGACGACGCGTATCACATGCCCGTCGAGGACTTCGCCGCCATCCTCGAGCACCTGCGCACCGACCACGGCGGCGAGCTCGACATCATCAACATCACCGGCGGCGAGCCGACACTCCACCCTCGCCTGTTCGAGATGCTCGCGCTCGCGAAGGCCGCCGGCATTCACCGCGTGACGGTCTGCAGCAACGGCATCCGGCTCGCCAAGGACGAGGAGTTCGTCAAACAGCTCGCCGCCTACGGCGCGCGCATCGCGCTGTCGTTCGACACCTTCGATCCGCACGCGGACAAGCTGCTCCAGGGCGCACAGATGCTCGCGACGAAGATGAAGTGCATGGAGCTATGCGAGAAGCATGGGGTCGACGTGACGTTGATCCCCGTGATGACGCGCGGCGTGAACGAGCACGAGATCGGCAAGATCATCGAGTTCGCGCTCGCGCGGTCGACGGTGCGCCACATCGAGGTCCACACGATGACGTTCACCGGCCAGAGCGGTGTCACGTTCGATCGCTCGGGCAGGATCTCGCTGTTCGAGGTGCTCGAGGAGATCGAGCGTCGTAGCTCGGGCCTGCTCCGGCCCACGGACTTCGTGTCCTCGCCGTGTGCGCACCCGCTCTGCTACCAGATCGCCTATCTGCTGCTCGATCCCGACGGTGGGGCGCCGATTCCGTTCACGCGCTTCATGCCTGCGAGCGAGATCTACGACGCGCTGTCCGAGCGCCTCTACCTCGAGCCATCTCAGCGCCTCGAGGATTCGCTCAAGCAAGCGATCGACCGGCTGTGGATCGAGGACGACGCCGAGTCGGCACGTACGCTGCGCTTGCTGCGGAACATGCTCGATACGATGTTCCCGTCGGAACGCGTGCTGTCGCACGACGAGGCGATTCGCGCTGGCGAGCGCGCCATCAAGGCGGTCTACGTTCACTCGCACATGGACGAGGAGACGTTCGACGTCGAGCGTGCAGTCGACTGCTGCGACTCGAACTGCTACGCCGACGGCACCACGATCCCGGTCTGCAACTACAACGTGCTCTACCGCGACAAGGAAGCGAAGTTCAACGTCCAGCCCGCGCGCTGGGGCGTCAAGAGCGGCGGCCAGCGCGTGTTCGCCCTCCCGGTGCTGCGGTGAGGCGCCTCGAAGGCAAACGGTGCCTCATCACCGGCGGCTCGCGTGGGCTCGGGCGCGCGATGGCGGAGGCGTTCGCGGCCGCGGGCGCGAAGGTCGCGTTCACGTTTCGCAGCGACACGGCCGACGCCGATGCAGCCCGCGAGAGCTTGCGCGCGCTGGGCTGCGAGCCGCTCGTGTTCCAGGGCTCGGTCGCCGACAGCGCGCACGTCAAGGAGACGGTTGCCGCCGTGGTCGCAGCGTGGGGCGGCATCGACGTGCTGGTCAACAACGCGGGCATCACCCAGATCCTGCCCATCGCGCTCCTCGAGGAGGCCGACTTCGATGCCGTGATGGCGGTCAACGTCAAAGGGCCGTATCTGTTCTCGCGTGCGGCGCTGCGCTCGATGATCCGCGCGAAGGCCGGGCACATCCTCAACATCGGCTCGTTCGCATCCGAGCGCGTGATCGAGGCACCCGTGCACTACGCCGCCGCGAAGTCGGCGCTGCGTGGCATGACCGAGGCACTCGCGCGCGAGGTCGGCCGCTACAACATCAAGGTGAATCTGCTCTCGCCCGGACTGCTCGACTGCGGCCTCGCTCGCATGCTGCCCAAGCACCGCGTCCAGGAGTACGTGTCCCAGGCGTCGCTCGGCAGGCTCGGTACCGCGAAGGAAGTGGCCGAGCTTGCGACGTTCCTGGTGTCCGACGACAACTCGTTCATGGCGGCCGCAAAGATCGTCGCGGACGGTGGCCTGTGAGAACGCAGGACATGCTCCGCGAGGGCTACGAGAGCTATCGGCGCTACGTCAATCCACTGGTCACGCTGCGCGCGGAGCTGCTCGGCGAGCCCACGCGGATCACCGCGGTGCGCGATGGCCGCCTCGTCGAGCCGCGTGGCGAGGTCGAGGACTTTCACGGGACGCAGACGTTCGGCCATCGCCATCCAGCGATCACGAAGGCGGTCACGGACTTTCTCGCGAGCGACTCGCCGAACTGGTTCCCGTGCCGGGTAAACCCATACGCAGGTCTCCTCGCGCAACGGCTGTGTGAGCGCTCCGCGTCGACGCTCGAAGGTCCGCGCCCCGGATACACGAACGTGTTCTTCGCAAACTCGGGTTCGGGCGCGGTCGAAGCCGCGATGAAGCTCGCGCGCGCCGCAACGAAGAAGACCCGCGTGATCTCGCTCGATGGCGCGTATCACGGCTGCACGATGGGCAGCTGCGCGCTGATGAAGCCGGGCATGTTCAAGGATCCGTTCGGTCCCCACGTGCCGGGCGCGGGTCCGATCGCGTTCGAGGATGTCGATGCGCTCGTGGCCGCATTCCGCGAGGGTGACGTCGCTGCGCTCGTCGTCGAGCCGATCCAGCTCGAAGGTGGCGTGCGCCCGCTGTCGTCGGCGTTTCTCGAGGTTGCGTGTGAGCTGACCGCCAAGCACGGCGCGCTCCTCGTCGCGGACGAGATCCAGACCGGGCTCGGTCGCACCGGCCGGTTCTTGGCAAGCGAGTGCTGGCCGCGCCGTCCCGACGCGCTGATTCTGGGCAAGCACCTCGGCGGCGGCCTGGTTCCCATCTCGGCCATGCTGACGAGTGAAGAGCTGTTCGACCGCGCCTACGGCGAGCACTACGCGTCCGCAGAGGCTCACAACACCACGTTCGGCGGCAGCGCGCTCGTGTGCGTTGCAGCGCTGGCGGCACTCGATCTGCTCACCGACGATCTGATCGCGCGGGTCGCCACCGTGGGTGATCGGTTCCGCCAGCAGCTCGCGCAGAAGCTCGCGCGACACGAGCTGTTCGCGCAGGTCAAAGGTGCCGGGCTGCTCGTCGGCATCGAGCTCCGCCCGTCGGATCATCCGTGGTTATCGTTCGAACACTTCGGCATCGACGCGCTCGTCGATCAGCCGACGATCGGCGTGCTGCTTTGCCACCGGCTGTACAAGCGCGGCTTCTACTGCTTCGCGTGTGGCCACGACTGGCGGATCTTGCGCGTGCTACCTCGCTTCACGATCGAGGACGCCACGCTCGATTCGTTCGTCACCGCTGTCGACGAGGAGCTGGAGTACCTATGCAGCCTGACGTGAAGCGCCCGCTCGTACTCGGCGGCACCGGCACCGTCGGAAGCGCTGTCCTGCGCGAGCTCACGCGGCGCGGCCACCATGCGGTGTTCTCGTACCATCGGTCCGAGGACAAGGCGCGTATGCTGGAGCAGGAGCTCGGCCACAAGGCCGTGCGCGTCGATCTCGCGGATGCTGCCGCCACCACCGCGATGCTCGACGCACAAGACACCATTGACGTCGTGATCCACTGCGCCGGTGTGAGCGCAGGCCTCGCGCTGCCCGAGATCGACCTCGCGACGTTTCAGCAGGCGATGGCGGTCAACGTGCAGTCCGCATTCCTTGCCTGCAAGTGGGTCGCGACGCGCGCCAAACGCTGCGATGTCGTGCTCGTGGGGGGGCTCGATCGCACGCAGTCGTTGCCGTTGCCCGCACACTTCGCAGCGACCCAGGGTGCACTCGGCGCGCTCGCGATGGCCGTCGCACACGAGGTCGGTCGCCTCGACATCCGCGTCAACGTGGTCGCACTCGGTCCGCTCGACAGCGGCATCTCGCAGGGCCTCGCCGCGCGGCGGCGCAAGGACTACGAGACGTTCAGCGCGCTGCGGCGCCCCGGCAAGCCCGACGAGGCGGCCAAGGTCATCGCGTGGCTCGCGCTCGAGAACAGCTTCATCCAGGGCAAGGTGATCGCTGTCAACGGAGGCATCTGATGCAAGGGCCCGCCGCTGGGGCCTCACCGCGACGGTCGCACATCGAGTACATCGCCGGCCGCGTCACGTGCCCGCTCGCGGGTGTCGGTACGCGCGCGGCCAACGCGAGCAACCGGCTCGTGGTCGATCCGGACACCGAAGCCACGATCGCCAGCGGCAGGATCACACTCCGCGACGACCGTCCGCGCGCCACGAAGACGCCGGTCGCGGATCTGGTCTGGCTCGCCCAGGGCGTCACGCCGAGCGGCCAGCGCGCCCCGTTCACGATCCACCTCGAGCTGACCAAGCTCGGCCGCGACATCTCGATCGATCTCCACACGCACGAGCCGCTGCCGCTGGTGCGCACCGACTTTTTGTACGAGCCGCTCGAGGTCGCGATCGACGACATCGTCATCGATGCGAAGCGCCTCGCCGCTGCCGTCGCGTGCATCCCTCTGGCGCGGCGCGCGGCCTCGGCGCTGATGACGACGCGCGATCACCTGAGCGGACTCGTCCAGGACCCGGCGGTCGCAGGCTATCGCGTCATCGATCGCTCGATCGGCATCGGTGCATTCGGGCACGGCACGATGCTCGTCCGCTCCCGCCTGGTCTCGCTCGCCGCGAGCAATGCACCGCTGATCGCGCAAGGCTCGCTGGCCGAGATGCTGCGCCACGGAGCCTGGGAGCTGTCCATCGAGGCGCTGACCGCGCGCATGCTGCCCGAGATCATGGCGCGCGATCTCGTGCTGTTCGACCTCGACAAGGTGCCACTGCTGCGCGAGGTCTGCGCCGGCAAGCTGCGCCGCGGTCAAGTGTTCGCGTTTCGCTGCACGCCCGACGGCGGCGAGGTCCGCATCGATGACCGAAGCGCCGCGTTGCCCGACGCACTCGACGTCGCGCGCGCATACCTCGAGTTCAACATGCTCGGCGGCATGCTCGCTGTAGCGGTCGAGCGCTGATGGACCGCCAGGCAGGCCTCGATGCCACGCGCACGATCGCGATGCTGCTCGTCGTCGCGGGCCACGCCGCCGTGTCGTTCATGATCACGCCTGTCGGCTGGGCGATCCAGGATCGCTCGCAGTTCGTTGGCGTCGATCTCTACGCGTGGGTCATGCGTGCGTTCGCGATGCCCACCTTCTTCTGGCTGTCGGGGTACGCCGCCCGCTCGGTACTCGAGCGACGTGGCGCGCGCGAATACATCCGCAATCGCTTCACGCGTATCTTCCTTCCGCTCGCGGTGGCGCTCCTGCCCTGCTCGCTTGCGCTCGACTTGTTGTGGGACTGGGGCCGCGACGTCGGCGGGCGCGCGTCGGTGGCCGACAGCATCCCGAAGTTCCAGGGTTCGGAGATCCCGATCCTCCTTGGCCACCTCTGGTACCTCTACTACCTCCTCTTCCTGTCAGGCGCGGCCCTCCTCGTCGCGCGCGTGCTGCGCGGCCTCAAGAACCTGCCCACCGCCGGCATCGTCGCGGTTCCTGCGGTGCTCTCGAACGGCGCGCTGATCTACCTCGGGGTGCTGCACACCAACACGCCGCTCGGGTTCGTGCCCGATCTGCCGATCCTGATCTACATGGGTGCGTTCTTCGCGTGGGGCTGGCTCGTGCACGCACGCCCGAGCGAGATCGAGCGCTACCGCGATCATGCGTGGCACGCGCTCGGCGTCGCGGCCGTGCTCCTCGCGAGCGTGCTGCCCGCCCTGGCCTCGGGGACTGCACCGCTCTATGCCATCGCAGGCAGCGGGCTGTTCACGATCGCGATGGTCGTGTTCTTCGTCGGTGCGTGCGTCCGCTATGCATCACAGCCGCGACCGTGGCTGCACGCGGTCTCGAAGTCCGTGTACTGGTGCTACATCGCGCACCTGCCGATCGTCGTCGCGCTACAGATCTCTCTCGCGCCGCTCGCGATCCCCGGCGCCATCAAGTACGCGATGATCCTCGGCGTGACGCTCGCAGTCTGCCTGGGCAGCTATGCGGTCGTGGTTGGACGCTTCCGGAACAGATCGCGGATCAGCAGCCCCCAGAGGTGAAACTGCAGGTGGACCGGATTGTACGGCTGCACTGGCTCCTCCGTCGATCCGATCTTCACGCGCTCCCCCTCGGCCGCGTAGGTGCCGAAGATGCGGTCCCAGATGATCAACATGCCGCCGAGGTTGCGATCGAGGTACTGCGCATTCGTCGCGTGATGAACGCGGTGGTTCGAGGGCGTGTTGAAGATGAAGTCGAACCCCGGCAGCTTGCCGACGTATTGCGTATGCGTCATGTAGTCCCACCCGCTCGCGACCGGAACGATCACCGCGAGGTAGATCGGATGAAAGCCGAGCGCGATGACCGGGACGAAGAACACCCAGTCGATCGTCGCGCCGACCCATGAGTTGCGCATCCCCGTCGACAGGTTCAGCTTCGACGAGTTGTGGTGCACCCAGTGCGACGCCCACATGAAGCGATAGACGTGGCTCGCACGGTGCGACCAGTAGAAGAAGAAGTCATTGACGACGAACAGCACCGCCCAGTGCCACCACTCGTCCATCGACCACCGCAGCGGCGTCAGCTCCCACACCGGCAACAGGATGAGAGCGAGCATCGTGGCGTAGAGGACGCTGAGGGCGATGTAGCCACCCGCGATCGCGAGGTTGACGACCGTGTCATTCTTCTCGTAGAAGCCATCGCGGCGGATGAGCAAGCTCGTGATCGCTTCGCCCACGAATGCGGCACCCATGACGCCCATCGCGATCCACGGGATCCAGTCGAGCGTGGTCATCTCACCCATCCCCGTGAGAGTGCCAGAGATCGGATCGGCAGATACACGGCACCGATGGCGAGCTGCAGGTAATAGGTGGCAGCACGAAACACGGCGACAGCGACGATCGCGTCGGCCGGCGGGATCAGGTCACCGAAGAACACGCCCGCCGCGGCTTCGCTTGGCCCGGTACCGCCGGGGGTGGGCATCGCGAAGATGAAACACAGGTAGACGAGCGCCCGCAGCGACAGCGCTACCACCGGCGGATCGCCGAGCACGTACGCGAGACACACGAGCGGTGCGACGTACGACGCGTAGTAGATGAGGTGAACCACGGTGAGGATCGCGGCCGCTCGCCAGCTCGTGCGCCGCACGCCCGCGAGGCGCTCCGCCGTGCTCATCGTGACGTCGGCTGCTTTCGTGATCCGTGCCTGCCACGGAGCGCTCGCGAACCATCGCCGCCGCCGCGCCCAGCCGCCGATCCGTGTGACCCAGCGCTGCGCCGTCGAGGGCTTCGCGCACACCGCGATCACGAGCGTCGTGATCGTCGCGATCGCGAGGAACCACACGACCGCGAGCACGCGAATCCACGGATCGACCACCGGGCCGAACCCCGCGGTCACGAGGATCGCGCCGAGCACGAACACGAGCGCCAGACTCGAAGTGAACTTGATGAACGGAATCGCCACCGCGGCATCCCAGGGAACGCCACGCTTGCCGAGCAGGTACGCGACCGTTGGCTCGCCGAGCCCGACCTGCGGCGTCACCGCCGTCATCACATGATTCGCGACCGCCGCATCCCACGCATCGCGCGGCGCGACACGGACACCGACGATGCGACCGATCACCGCGATGCGAACCGCCTCGGCCGCCATCAATCCGAGCGCGCCGCCCACCACGATCGCGATCACGGCGCCTCGAACAGTCGACAGTCTCGCCCACGCCGTGCGCAGGACGTCTGGATCCGGCGCGCCGAGGTAGATGCCAATGCTGCCGACGAGGACGAGCAGCAGCAGCCACTTCCAGCTGTGCTTTGGCGCCTCGACTTGCGTCATGCGCGAGGGCGGCCACGACCGAGCGTGACGAGCGGCGCCGCCGGCTTGGCCGTGAATCGAGCATCGCGGTCGCGGTACAGCGTGTTGTACGCGCACGATGGGATGTTCGTGCCGTCCGGCTCACGAATGCCCACACAGCACTGCCGGATGCGATCGGTGTCGAAGTCGTCCTCGTCCATGTGCGCGTGCACGTAGATCGCCTTTGCGCTCGCCTCGGCACGGCGCAAGCGCTCGCCCAGCGCGAGGTCACGCTCGAACACCGTCTCGGTGAGCGCGCGCAGCCGCCGCAGCACGGGTTCGCTATCGTCGCACACGATGTCACCCGCCCACAAGCGATTGATCACATCGCCGAGCTTCTGCTCGGTCGCCTGCGTCGGCTCGAGATACAGCATTCCCGACAGCAGCTCGCGCAGGTCGGAGCCCGACATGAAGCGCGGAAACGGTACCCAGCGTCCGTCGTCGAGACGCAGCACGTACGTCACGAGGTAGCAGAGGGGATGCGCCGCCGGCGACGGCACGAAGTCGTCGACGCGCAGCAGACCGCCGGTCTGCGCCTCGAGGTCCGCGAGCACGTCGTACGTCGAGTACCGGCCGCGGCGATCAAACGACGCACCGTTCTGGCCGGTGAACGTCATCGTGTGCAGCTCGACGGAGCGGATGAAGTCCTTCTCCAGGGCGAGCTTCACGAAGGCGCCGACCTCGTCGTCGTTGACACCGCGCGCGAGCACGGGCAACAGCGTGGTCTCGACCTGGTACTTCTCGAGCAGCTCGAGCACCCGCAGCTTTCCGTCGAGGAAGTTGCCGCCGAGCATGTGCTGATTGGTCTCGGGCTTGAACGAATCGAACGACAGCACGATGCGCGCGCCGACCTTCGCGAGCCGCTCGAGGAGCCGCTCGTCCTTGAGGAACCGCAGGCCATGCGTCGAGATCGTGATGCGGTGGATCCCTTGTTCCACGCATTTCTCGACGAGTCGCTCGAATTGCGGATGTTGAGTCGGCTCGCCGCCGGTCAGGTTGATGATCCGCCGCTCGGGATCCGCCGCGCGCAGGTGCTCGAGGATCGAGTCGAGCTGCGCCTCGCTCATGTGAAACGCACCCTCGTTCTTGTTGTGCGTGTAGCAGATCGGGCAGTCGAGGTTGCACGCGCTCGTGATCGGGACGATCGGAAGCTGCGCTTGCTGTTCGTGGCTCTCGCACGGTCCGCAGTCGAACGGGCAGCCCTGTGACACCGCCTTGCGCGGCTGCGGTGGTGAGAGCACCGGTTGGTAGCCGACGACCCGATCGTACCAATCCGCGTTCGACGACACGACGACCTCGCTCGGCCCGTGTGCGTCGCAGACCTTGCGCATGACAACGACGCCAGCCACGCGCCACACCTCCGCCGGCACCGCGCGTTTGCACTCGCGGCACAGCGACGTCGTGGTCTTGAGCAAGGCGTCCGTCACGCCGCGAGCTTGCCATACATGAGCTGAAACTTCCGGCGCCCCGCCTCGCGGAGCCCGGGGAGCGATCCATTGCGCATGACCGGCGACGAGCTCAGGCGCGCCGGCGCCGCTACCGGCGCTCGCTGTCGATCCCATGCCCGCTCGTGACGAGCCCGTGTCCGTACGAACGGGAGCGCGAGTACAGGATGCCTGCGGTGACCACCCCGAGGCCCGCACACAAGAACGCGTTCATCGGGCCGATGCGGTCGGCCGTGAAGCCGACCAGGAGGGCGCCCAGGGGCATGCCGCCGAAGAACGCGACGGCGTAGAGACTCATGACGCGGCCGAGCATCTCGCGCTCGACGACGGTCTGCACGATCGTGTTGGTCGAGCCGAGCTGGACGAGCCACGACAGGCCGGTGACGAACAACAGGGGGATCGCGACGTAGATGTTCGGCGCGAGACGCAGGGCGCACAGCGCGGTGCCGAGCGTGAGGGTCGCCCGACCGACGAGCCTCGGCAGATCGGCGACCGAGGTGCGCGAGGCGAGGTAGAGGGCGCCGCACAGCGCGCCAAGCCCGGCCGTGCCCATCAGGATGCCGAGCGTGTGAGGACCACCGCGCAACGTCGAGCCCGCGACCATCGGCAGCAGCGTCGTATACGAGCCGCCGAGGATACTGGTGACCGCGAGCAGCAGGATGACCGCGCGCACGAGCGGCTGTCCGGTGACGTAGCGAAAGCCGTCGCGCATCTCGCTCCACACGTGGCCCTCGCGCGCCGCACGTGGATGCGCGACGACACGCATCGCGAGCAGCGAGCCGATGACGGCGAGGTAGCTCACTGCGTCGATCGCGAAGCACCAGGCCTCGCCGAACAGCGCGACCAGCGACGCCGCGATCGCCGGGCCGACGAGCCGCGCGCCGTTGATCATCGACGAGTTGAGCCCGATCGCGTTGGGCAGATCGGCGCGGTCCTCGATCATGTCGCCGAGAAACGCCTGGCGCGTCGGCATGTCGAACGCGTTGATCACCGCCTGCACCGCGCCGAGTGCCATCAGGTGCCAGACCGTCATCAGGCCGGTGAACGCGAAGAAGGCGAGGGCCGCGGACTGGAGCATCGCCGCGATCTGCGTGATGACGAGGACGCGGCGACGGTCCCAGCGGTCGACCAGGACCCCGGCGACCGGCGCGATGAGCGAGCTTGGTGCCTGGCTGCAGAACGCGACGACGCCGAGCAACGCGCCCGAGCGCGTCAGGTCGTAGACCATCCACACGGTCGCGAACCGGGTCAGCCAGCTGCCGATCAGCGAGATGCCCTGGCCGAGGAAGAACAGCCGGTAGTTGCGATGGCGCAGCGCACGGCCGATCCGGATCCGGGGGCGCGCGGCCATGGCCGAGTGTAGCGACCCGTGGCTGAAATCACAGGCCGGACGTCACGGCACGGCGAGCGCGCTCGTCGCGGGCGCCGCGTCGCAGCCGTCGAACGGCCGAGCTGTCCGCGCTCGACGCCGAAGCAGGTGACGCCGCCCGCGGTCGTCGCGCAGCCATCCTTGCTGAACGCGACTGCGTTGCCGTCGATCGCGAGATCCATCGGCATGCGGACATGGAAGGCGAGCTCGACCGTGTCGCGATCCGTGCGACCGTGAACGCGATGGGCCAATTACTTCGATGGTGCTGTGTGGTCGCGCTCGTGAGCGGGTGCTCGAAGAAGGAGGACAAGGGTGGTCCAGCGCCGGGTCCGGGCTCCGCAGTGGCCGCCACCGGCCCGGGCGCCGCCGCCGCGACGGCCCAGCCCAAGCCCGACGACAAGCCGCCGCCACCCGACGACGTCCGCAAGGGTGACGCGCGCGTCGTCAACCTGCTGCATGACGAGGCCGGTAAGCCGGTGACGATCGACATCTGGGGCAAACGATCGTTCGAACACGGGCCGGTGCAGTTCGCCAAGAACATCGCTTACGGTCAGGCGTCACCGCACTTCGGCATCCCGAAGGGCACGTCGACCATCGCGGTGATCGCCGGCGGCCACGTCGACGACGCCAAGGTCGAGGTCGGCTCGGTCGCCGCCGCCAAGGACGGCGAGGAGATCACGACGCTGATGTATCGCAACTACGGCAAGCCCTCGTCGATCGTGCGCGGCGCCAAGCCTGCCGGCGTCTACAACGCGCCCGAGCCGCCGGCCGCGGGGAAGGGGCTCGTCTATTTCTACGCAGGGCCGCTGATCGACCACGAGGACAAGCTGCGCGACAAGTACGGCGGTCGCACGTTCTACGTCGGCGATGGCTCGACGACGTGCCGGCCGCAACGGATCGAGGCCGCTGGCAAGCAGCCCGCGATGCTCGGCGGCACCAACCCGACCGAGTACGAGCTCGCACCCGGCAAGGCCAAGTTCACGTTCCACAAGTGGCAACCCGGCAAGGACTGCACGACGCCTGCCGTCCTCGAGACCGAGGTCGACGTCGTGGAGGGCAAGGGGACCTTCGTGATCCTGCACAGCCCCGACGCGGGCGGCTCGATCGAAGCGCTGCAGCTCCCGCTCTGGAAGTAGTACAGCCACAAGCCCGCAACCGTTGTGCAGCCGCGTGCACCCTGACGCCTGCCACTACTCGAGTCGCCAGCCCGCGCTAACGGCGCGGGATCACGGGGGTGCTGCCTGGCATGTGCCGTGCTGAACCCAGGGCATGCGCCACCTCCTCGCCCTGTGCCTCGCGCTGACTGCCTGCGCCACCGACGAGGGGACCGACCTGTCGCCGGACGACGGGTTCGACGACACCGAGGTCGACGGCGGCAAGGCAGACTCCGCGCAAGGCGAGCCGCCGCATCGTCCACACGTTCGCGGACAAGAAGCTCTACCCCGAGGGCGGCGCGTTTGACGCGACGGACCGTGCGTTCTACGTCGGCAGCCTCCAGCACGGCAGCACGCGCATCGACGCGACCGGTACCGAGTCGACCTGGTTTGCGGGTGGTGAGGCAGATCGCATCACGCTCGGCATGCAGATCGACACGGCGCGCCGCCTGCTGTGGGTGTGCACCACGAAGAGCTCGCTCGGCTCGATCTGGATCTACGACCTCGTGAGCAAGGCGCGCGTCTCGACCATCGATCTCACGGTCGCCAACCCCGAGGCCGCGTGCAACGACGTGCTGCTCGACGGTGACGGCGCGCTGATCTCGGATCGCGAGAACGAGCACATCTACAAGATCGACGGCAGCCGCAAGGTCAGCGTATGGGCGCACGACCCGCTCCTCGGCGGCGCGATCGTGAGCCTCAACAGCCTGGTGTTCACGCCCGATCGCAAGTACGTGCTGACCGCGCCGTACCTCGAGCCGTCGCTGGTCCGCGTCAGCGTCGCGAACCCGCGTGACGTCAAGAAGGTGAAGCTGTCCGGCGACATGTTCATGGACGGCTTCAACCTCCTCAACGGTCCCGACGATCTGATGATGATGCCGGACGGTCAGCTGATCGTCGCATTCGGTTCGAGCCTCAAGCGGATCAAGACCGGTGATGGTTGGTCGTCGGCGACCGTGAAGTCGACGCGTACGATCGGTGGCGTGACCGCGCTGGTCCACGACGGCACCAAGCTCTACGGCATCAACGGGCAGTCGGTGCGCTTTGCTCTCAAGGTCCCGCCCGCGACGTTCGAGATCTTCGAGATCGAACCGGCGAGATTGCGCTGAGCGGGTAGCTCCAAACCCAGGCCGAATTCAAGGTGGCGTTCCCATCGGCTCGGTGGATGATTGGTCCGGGCGGGTCAAGATCTCGGTCGAGAACCAGGTTCCAGGTGCCTCCCGAGGGCACCTACCCTGCCCGATACGGCAGCTGACGGCCCGATGCGTTGCACCGGGTCCCCTGGGCTCGTACAGTCATCCTCGATGAAGCCGGTGATGAACTATTTGATCCCGACCGTGATCGAGCAGACCCACCGCGGCGAGCGTGGGTGGGACATCTTCTCGCGACTGCTCAAGGACCGCATCGTGTTCCTCGGCACCGCGATCGATGATCAGGTCGCGAACGTGATTATCGCGCAGCTGCTGTTCCTCGACTCGGAAGAGCCCGAGAAGGACATCATGCTGTACATCAACTCGCCCGGCGGTCACGTCTCGGCGGGTCTCGCGATCTACGACACGATGCAGTACCTGCACTGTGACGTCGCGACGATCTGTATGGGCCAGGCGGCATCGATGGGCAGCTTCCTGCTCGCAGCCGGCACCAAGGGCAAGCGCTACGCGCTGCCGCACTCGCGCGTGATGATCCACCAGCCGCTCGCGGGCTTCCAGGGTCAGGCGACGGACATCGAGATCCACACCAAGGAGATCTTGAAGACGCGCGACACGCTCAACGAGCTGTACTCGAAGCACACCGGTCAGCCCGTCGACAAGATCAAGAACGATACGGACCGCGACAACTTCATGTCCTCGCCGCAGGCCAAGGAGTACGGCATCATCGATGAGGTGCTGATCACGGCCAAGAAGAAGCCGGAAGAGACCAAGACCGAGAAGAAGTGAGCTTGGTTCCGACCGACGGCAACCGTCGGAGCACGACACCCGCGGGGTGTGGTGCTACGCTGATGGGCTAGAGATGCCGATCGAGAAACGCGATGGAGCTTCGTTGACCTGCTCGTTCTGCGGCAAGGCGCAGAAAGAGGTCAAGAAGCTGATCGCCGGGCCCACCGTCTACATTTGCGACGAGTGCATCGGCCTGTGCAACGACATCATCGCTGAGGAGATCGAGAAGGAGGACAGCTCCTACGGAACCTCCGCGATTCCGAAGCCGGCACAGATCAAGAAGGTGCTGGACGAGTACGTGATCGGGCAGGACCGCGCGAAGAAGATCCTCGCAGTCGCGGTCCACAATCACTACAAGCGCATCGATCACAAGCAGACCGGTGCGCCTGACGACGAAGTCGAGCTGCAGAAGTCGAACATCCTCCTGCTCGGTCCCACTGGCTCGGGCAAGACGCTGCTCGCGCAGACGCTCGCGCGCATCCTCAACGTGCCGTTCGCGATCGCGGACGCCACGAACCTCACCGAGGCCGGCTACGTCGGCGAGGACGTCGAGAACATCATCGTCTCGCTGCTGCAGAACGCCGATCACGACATCGAGCGTGCGCAGCGCGGCATCGTCTACATCGACGAGATCGACAAGATCGCCCGCAAGAGCGACAACCCGTCGATCACGCGCGATGTCTCCGGTGAAGGCGTTCAGCAGGCGCTGCTCAAGATCATCGAGGGCACCACGGCGAGCGTTCCGCCGAAGGGCGGCCGCAAGCATCCGCAGCAGGAGTTCCTGCAGGTCGACACGACCAACATCCTGTTCATCTGCGGCGGCGCGTTCACCGGCCTCGAGGAGATCATCGAGAACCGGATCGGTCAGAAGATGATCGGCTTCGGCGCTGGCATGAACAAGAAGGTCGAGCGCTCGCAGTGGGAGCTGATCCAGGAGACCGAGCCCGAGGATCTGCTGAAGTACGGCATGATCCCGGAGTTCATCGGCCGCCTACCGGTGATCGCT
>JBBQFU010000031.1:0-43866 GCA_038322185.1 Haliangiales bacterium | reverse complement strand
GTGATCGACACCGCGAAGGCCGCCAACCTCTATGCGACCTACCCCGCGGCCCTGCGGGCCTACGTCAATGCGCCGGCCGGCGATGCGCAACCGGTCCCGGGACCGCTCGCACCTCACATCGCGTGCCCGACGACCTCGGGTACCGGTAGCGAGGTGACCGGCATCACGATCTTCGACTGGACCTCGCTCCACGCGAAGACTGGCATCGCATCGCCGCGGCTGCGGCCGAGCGAGGCGATCGTCGATCCGCGCACGACAGCGACCCTCCCGAGCAGCGTGGTCGCGGCGAGCGGTATGGATGTGCTGTGCCACGCGCTCGAATCGTTCACGGCGCGGCCGTACCTCATGCGCGCCGCGCCCGCATCGCCGACCCAGCGCCCACTGAGTCAGGGCGGCAATCCGTGGAGCGACCTCGGCTGCCGCGAAGCGATCCGACTCGCCGCAACCTATCTCGCGCGTGCCGTCGCCGATGCCAACGATGTCGATGCACGCGAACAGATCATGTGGGCCGCCACGCTCGCCGGGATCGCGTTTGGAAACGCCGGCGTCCACGCACCGCACGCGATGGCCTACGCGGTCGCCGGTCGCGCCCGTGATTTCGCACCAAACGGCTATCCTGGTTCGCTCGTGCCGCACGGGATGGCGGTGTCGGTCAACGCCCCGGCGGTATTCCGTGCCTTCGCGCGCTTTGGCCCCGCACGCCATCTCGAGGCCGCGGACCTCCTCGGCGCTGACACGCGCGGCGCGACCGGCGACGATGCCGGCGAGCTTGTGTCGCGCCGCGTGATCGAGCTCGCGCGTGCGATCGGCATCCCGAACGGCATCGCCGGCGTTGGCTACACCGAGGCTGACATCGACGATCTCGTCGCCGGCACACTGCCGCAGCAGCGCCTGCTCGCCAACGCACCGTGCGAGGTCGATACTGACTGCCTACGCGATCTATTCCGCGACGCTCTCTCGTACTGGTAGCCCATGCCGCCCGACCGCCCTACCCTCGCCGCCTATCCGTTCATCACGTCGATCACCACGCGGTGGATGGACAACGACATCTACGGTCACATCAACAACGTCGCGTACTACAGCTTCTTCGACACCGCAGCGAACCAGTTCCTGATCGAGCGCGGCGGCCTCGACATCGCGACCGGCTCGATCATCGGACTCGTCGTCGAGTCGAAGTGCCAGTACCACGCACCGCTCGCGTATCCGCAGCAGCTACGCGCTGGCGTGCGCGTGGACAAGCTCGGCAACCGCGCGGTCACCTACGGCATCGCGATCGCTGCCGACGACGACGACCGCGCTGCCGCACACGGCCACTTCGTTCACGTCTTCGTCGATCGCGCGACTCGCACGCCGGTGCCGATCCCCGCGTCGCTGCGCTCCGCGCTCGAATCGCTCGCCGCGGGCTGAAGCCTTGGCAGCTTCGGTGGTCGCTTGCCCCGACGCGTCGCGCCTGCAACCGGCACGTAGTCGAGCTCCTCGCCACTGCGCGCACAACGCAGGAGCAGGCCCCCGCGGCTCATGTCGCCGCGCCCGACGAACGATCCAGGAAACACAAGCCGATCGCGGAACACGGCCAGCAGCGTGTCGATGTACTTGCCGGTCGCGATGCTGCCGAGCAGCACCACACGGCTTGGCTTGTCACCATCGACACGCACCGCGTCGCGCCGGAGCGGTGCAATGAACGCGTCACTCTCGATCTCGATCGTTCCCATCGCACGCAGATCGTCGGTGCCGATGATGGAGTCCGGATCGCGCAGCCCAAGGCCCGGCGCCATCACGAACGATCCTGCGGTCGCGAACCTGCGCGCGTACAACAGCTTGCCGCGGAAGTAGAGCGCGGACAGCCACGCGAACACCTCGCCGAGCGGTGCACCGGGCCCACGTAGCTGCTTCGCCATGGCGGACGACTTCGACGTGATCAGCATCCCGGCGCGCTCCCCGCTACACCGTGCGGGGCTGGTCAGAACCACGGTGCTCATCGACGCTGGCGTTTGTAGCAGCCTGCGGCGGTCGGCGCGATTCGCGATCAGTAGCGATCAGCGCGCGCAAGCAGCGGCTCGGCCGCCTTGGCGAGCTTGTCGCAGAACGCGTGACGTTGGTCCTCAGCAAACTCGCCGTGCCGCATGTCGATCGGAATCTCGGCATGCACCAGCAGGTCAGCGAACCAGCGCGAGACCTGGACGAGGCGAGCGGTCGCGGCCGCCTGCGCGCCCGGTTCGGTCGCCGTGGTGAGCTGAGCGGAGTACGCATCGACCGCGGTTTGCGCGCGGTGCTGGGCAGCGATGAGCCAGCGGTTGAACGTGTTCAGGGATGCCTCGCGCGTTGCATCGCCGAAGTCGAGCCCGAGCGGGTATGTGACGGCGAGGAACTCCGCGAGCGGCCGATCGGCCGTTGCCATCGGTACGCCGGCATCCCGGACGACGCGGACCGCGACACCGCCGCACCGCGTTGCGTCAGGCGTCCGCTCGACGGTGAACCCGGTCCCGGATGCGTACGGGGTCGGCGTGGTCGTCTCGGCGTCCACCATGTCGGAGCCCACACCCGCACAAGCAGTCAGCAAACCAAAAACGATCAGCATGCGCATCCTGGCCAGACAAGCCGTCGCGCTACGGGTTGCAGACCACCGCCTCTGCATCGGTAAATTCGATGTCCTGAGGCGCACTCGCGATCTTGGCCGCGCCTTACGATCGAGCCGATGGCGAATGGTTCGTGGGTGCTGCGGTCGGGAGATCCGACCATGACGATCTTCATCGTCACAGGGACGCGTGAATCGCTTGCCGCGATCGCAGATCGCGCGGCATCGCCTAGCTAGCTACTTCCTGGTCGTCGGGTTGGCCGCGGGCGTCGACATCCTCGTGCGCTCGATCAAGTTCGACCTCGTGGTCGCGCTGGCCAACGTCAACCGCGACGATCTCGCAAAGCTCGAAGCTCGGCTCCCACTACCAGGTGCTCCCGTACTCGTCACCGACGTTACCGAAGGAGACCTCGGAGATGTGCTTCGGCGGCACCTTTAACAGGTGAGCGCGCCACGGCGTGCGTCGCAATCCGTCGGGGGTATATTGTCGAGGCGCGCTCGCAGGAGGACACCGTGCTCAATTACAACCATCTCCACTATTTTCACGTCGCGGCCGTCGAGGGAACGGTCGCCGGTGCCGCCGACCGGCTCGGTGTCACCCAGCCCACGGTGAGCGAGCAAGTGCGAGCGCTCGAGCGAACGCTCGGAGTATCGCTGTTCGAACGAACCGCCACCGGCCTCCGGCTCACCGACGCCGGACGTCTCGCCTACGAGCACACCTCGGTGATGTTCCGCGCCGGCGAGCGTCTCGTCGAATCGCTCGGTCACGCGGAGAGCTCGGTCCCCCGCTCGCTCCGCGTCGGCCTCAGCGGCTCGGTCGCACGAACCACGACCTCTGACCTCTTGATGCCGCTGCTCGCGCTCGAGGACTGTGTCCCCTCGATCCAGCTCGGCGACACCGCCAATCTGATTCGCTGCCTGCGCGACAACGAGCTCGACCTCGTCCTGTGCGAGACCGATCCCCCGGAAGCGCATCGCCGCGGTCTCGAGATCGCGCGTGTCGACGAAACCTCCCTCGTCGCGGTCGCGCAACCGACCCTCGAGCCCACCGACGACTGGCAGAACGTGACCGTCGTGCAGTACCGCAACAGCTCGTCGTACCACTGGGAGGTCGAGACGTTCCTCGAGACCAAGGGCTACCGACCGCGGATCGCGGCCGAGGTCGATGACGCACTGTTCCTCGTCGAGGCGGCAGCTCGCGGCGGTCACGTCGCATTCGTTCCTCGGTCGGTCGCGCGCGACGCAATCGCGGCAGGCCGGCTCAAGATCCTGGCGCGGCTCGACCCTGCGCACACCGGCGTGTTCGCGCTCTACCAGGATGGCGAGGGCTCCGACCTCGCACGCAAAGCGGTCGAGGTCCTGATCGCGAACGCTCGCGCGCAAGAGACGTAAGCTCGCGCTAGAGTTCGCATCGATGTCGATCATCGCGCCGTGGCTGTTCTCGACGACACCACTCACGCCGCGTCGTCCCCACGTGATGCTGCTGGTGTTCGGCACAGGCCCCCTGCGCGACGACGTGCAGATGTCGATGTCGCAGTTCGGCGCGCCGTCGCCCGAGTCGGTCGCCGCGTCGCGGGTGCAGACCGTGACGCGCACGATGGACAGCCGGTGGTTCGATGCCTGGCGAAGCGGTTCGCTGCGCGCGATTGCAGTGCAAGACCTCGGCGCGGGTCTCGCCGCGCTCGATGCGGCCGACCACGTCCACGTGATCGCCTGCGAGCCCGAGCGTGTCGACGACCTGACGCACCTGCAGGGCGCGTGGGCCCTCGCGCGATTCCTGATCGCACGCGGTGGCACGCTGGTCCTCGACGCGCATGCGATGAGCTACATCCCCGCGGAGCAGATGCACGCGGCGGGCGAGCCACTCGACACACGCCGTGAGGTGCGCGTGATCTACGAGACCGATTCGACGCGCAGCGATCACGCGCATGCACTTCACACGCGCGGCTTGAAGAAGTTCGGCGCGCCTGATCTGATCGCGCTGTGCACCGACGCGGATGTGCCGCTCGTTGGCCAGGCGATCAACGAGCTCGCCGAGCAGGTCGCACGCGGCACCGACCTCGCGCTTCCCAAACACGTGGTGCAAGTCGCACCCGGCGTTCGCTGGGTCGCGGTCGATGACGAGCACGGGCTTGCCGATCTGTTGCAGCTCAACAATGCCGCCCGCGTGATCGTCGACGAGCGCGGCCATGATCTGATGGGCGTGCTCGAACGGCTGAGCACGAATTGATGACCGTCGGTGGCACCTACCTTGCGTCCTCTAAAAGACACAACAACTCGCAAGGAGGACGCCATGCACGTCACGCAGATGCTCGAGACAAATCCCGGCCAGGCAATCCTGACGAATGAATCTCTGATCGCATGCATCGAGGCCTGCTTCGACTGCGCACAGAGCTGTAGTGCTTGCGCCGATGCCTGTCTCGGCGAGTCCGAACCCGGGGCACTCACCCGCTGCATCCGCCTCAACCTCGACTGCGCCGATGTCTGCACCGCGACCGGGCGCATGCTCTCGCGTCAGCAGCACGCCGACGGCCGCCTGATCCGGGCCCAGCTGGAGGCCTGCCTCGTCGCCTGCGAGGTCTGCGGCGACGAGTGCGCGAGGCACGCAACTCACCACGCTCATTGCCGGATCTGCGCAGAAGCATGCCGCGCCTGCGCCCGGGCCTGCCAGGTCGCCATCGCAGCACTCGGACCGGCGAACTCTCCGAGCCTGAGACACTGACCGCGCGCATGCGCTCACTTTGACGCGCGCGTAGGCGCAGTATGAGATTTGGGAAAGGAACGAGAGCTAGTTTGGGGCTGATTGGGTAGGGTGCGGAATTCCCATGTCCAAATCGATCCTGCTGGTAGACGACGACGACGACACCCGGATGCTGCTCGCGGAGTCGTTGCGCCGCCGCGGATTCACGGTCGACGCGGCCGCCTCCGGAGCGCAGGGTCTCGAGCGTGTGCGTGACGGTGCATTCGATGTCGTTGTTACCGACGTCCAGATGCCGGGCATGTCGGGTATCGCGCTGTGCAAGGAGCTCGCGGAACGTCATCCAGAGCTGCTGTCGATCGTGCTCACGGGCGTGGGTGATCTCGACACCGCGATCGAAGCGATCCGCGCGGGCGCGCACGACTTCCTGACCAAGCCGGTCAAGGTCGACGCGCTCGAGGTCGCGCTCCAGCGCGCGCTCGATTACCTCTCGGTCAAGCGAGAGGTAAAGCGCCTGCGCTCGGTCGTCGAAGAGCACGCACCGATCGTCGGCATTGCCGGCACGAGCGCCGCGCTGCGCGAGACCACGCAGATGATCCATCGCGTCGCCGAGAGCGATGCCACGGTGCTGATCACGGGCGAGAGCGGCACCGGCAAGGAGCTGGTCGCACGCGCGCTGCACAATCTATCGCCGCGCCGCAGCGAGCCGTTCGTCGCCATCAACTGCGGTGCGATGCCCGCGCCCCTCCTCGAGAGCGAGCTGTTCGGCCATGTCCGCGGCGCCTTCACCGACGCCAAGAACGCACGCGCAGGCCTGTTTCTGCAGGCCGGCCGCGGCACGATCTTGCTCGACGAGGTCGGCGAGATGCCGCTCGAGATGCAGGTCAAGCTGCTGCGCGTCCTCCAGGAGCGCACGGTGCGCCCGGTCGGTGGCGACACCGAGGTCCCGTTCGAAGCGCGTGTCGTCACGGCGACCAACCGCGATCTCACCACCGAGGTCGAAGAGAACCGGTTCCGCGAGGATCTGTTCTACCGCATCAACGTCGTCGCGATTCACGTGCCGCCGCTGCGCGATCGTAGCGGTGACGTCATCGTGCTCGTGACTCACATGCTCGAGCGCATCGCTCAGCGTACCGGCAAGCCCATGGTGGCGTTGAGCCCCGAGGCCGCGCGCAAGCTCACCGACTACGATTGGCCGGGTAACGTTCGCGAGCTCGAGAACAGCGTCGAGCGCAGCGTCGCCTTGTGCGGCCCCGGACCGATCACGCCGGAGCACCTGCCGAAGAAGATCAACGAGTACCAGCCGCAGCGGATCGAGCTCAACGTGGAGAACACCACCGAGCTGATCACGCTCGACGAGATGGAGCGCCGCTACGTTCGCCAGGTGCTCAACTGCGTGCGCGGCAACAAGACGCACGCCGCCCGCGTACTCGGGATCGACCGCCGCTCGCTGTACCGCCGCCTCGAGACGCCGGTCACCGAGTAGCTACACGCCGAACAGGGTACGGAGCTGTTGCGTCGGCTCGGCGCCCACGAGGCCGATGCGCAGCGTGATCATCTCGCCGTTGCCCCACGGCCACCACAGGCCGAACAGGGTGTCGTGCGTGCCGGCAAGCAGCCGCTGACCGCCGCGAAGCCCGCCGGTGCGATTCACGAGCTCGCGCAGCGACTCGGGGGCAGCCTCGATATCCTTGGCCGTCCAGCCGCGGGTGAGTGCATGGACCGCGCTCGCGCGTGCTTCCGTCTGCTTGTCGGCAGCGAACGATGACGACACGACCGAGAACCGACCGTCCCACTCCCACTTCGCGCCGGGCCAGCTCTCCTTGAGCCTCCCGAGCGAGTCCAACATCGGCTGCAACTCTTCCATCGGCCGAGAG
Organism: Haliangiales bacterium; assembly: GCA_038322185.1. Classification (GTDB taxonomy): domain Bacteria; phylum Myxococcota_A; class Polyangia; order Haliangiales; family Haliangiaceae; genus JABFXX01. Next base: position 36,716 of record JBBQFU010000031.1, on the reverse strand, counting down.
TACGCGAACCCTACAGCAGAGGCGAGATCAGGCGCGCGCTTGCCTGACCGAGCCGGCGCTTGAACGGCAGCTTGTCGTAGTCGCCGTGGCGGAGCTCGCGACAACCTTCGAGGTCCGTCGTGAATGCCTCGGCGAGCGTGAAGTTGATCGAGCCGCCGTAGATCACGGCCGCGACCTCGAAGTTCAGCCGGAAGCTGCGGTTGTCGAGGTTCATGGTGCCGATCACGCTCACGTCGTCGTCGCACACGATCGTCTTGGCGTGAATGAAGCGCGACTCGTACTCGTAGACGCGGACGCCCGCCGCGAGCAGCTCGGGGAAATAGCTGCGTGCCGCCATGTCGACGACGCGGCTGTCGCCCTTCTTCGGCACGATCAGCCGGACATCGACATCGCGCAGGCCTGCCGTGATGAGCGCCGTCAGCAGCGCCTCGTCGGGAACGAAGTACGGCGTGGTCAACCAGCAGCGATCCGTCGACTGGTTGATCGCGGTGAACAGCATCTTGTGGATCGCGAACGCATCGGTATCCGGCCCCGAGCCGACGATCTGCACCAGGTGTGCACCCTCGTTCGTCGGGTGCGGGAACGTGTCGGCTTCGATCGGGCACAGCACGTCGGTCGTGAAGTACCAGTCCTCGAGGAACAGCCGCTGCAGCGGCCACACCGCAGCCCCCGTGATGCGCACGTGGGTGTCGCGCCAAAATTCCGGCCCGTACTTTTCGCTTTGCGAGTCGGTGATGTTCATACCGCCGGTGAACGCGACGCGGCCATCGCACACGACGATCTTGCGGTGGGTGCGGAAGTCGGGCCGCCGCAGTCGTAGCTTGAGCAGGCGGACCGGATTGAACGTGGCGATCTCGACGCCGGCGGCGAGGAGCGGTTCGCGGAACCGCTTCGTCAGATTGTTGGAGCCGGTGCCGTCGATGATCATGCGGATCTTGACGCCGGCCTTCGCCCGCTCGACGAGTGCGTCGCGCAGCGCGGTGCCGATCGTGTCGGGCTCCCAGATGTAGTACTCGAGGTGAACGTGATGCTTCGCTGCGGCGATGGCGGCGAGCACAGCCTCGTACTTCGACGCGCCATCGAGATACACGGTCAGCTCCTCGGCGCGAAGCGGCGGTGCCTCGCCAAGTGTCATCGAGAGGGTGGCCAGCTGGAGGTGTTCGTTGTTGCCGTTGTCGAGGGCGGCCAGCGCCTCCACACCTTCGCCCACCGCGCGGCGGCTGGCGAGGTGCTTCTGCTTCTTGCGCTCGAGGCGGAGCGGACCGATCACGCGATAGATCAGCAGGCCGAGTACCGGGAGGAACACCAGCACCAGCAACCACGCCAGCGTCGCCGCGGCTGACCGGCGCTGCATGATGATGACGATCCCGATGATGATGACCCAGACGCCGAGCGTGGCGGTCAGAATCGGGATGGACACGGCGCCACGCTACCCCGTCGCTGAACGTCAGAAGCTCCCAGCGACGGCCATTTCCGTCCTGGACCCGCATCAATCACCGAATGCCTCGAAGGTCGCGTGCACTACTGATTCGTGGGATCCTCGCGGACGGTATGGGTGCGGCGCTGGAGCGAGCCAACAACCTTCCTGCGATCGAGGAGCTGTTGCGGTCCCACCCGTGGCCGCGGGAGTTCTCTTCCGAGCGCCGGCTCGAGTGGCTGTGGACGGTCGAGGTTCCTGCACCGCCGAGCGTGCTGTGGCCGCTGCTCGCGGATCTGTCGCGCCTCAACCGTGCGCTCGGACTACCCGCGATGACGTTCGTCGAGCGAGAAGGCGTTCGGTGGGGCACGGCGCGCTACACCGGCGTGAAGCACGAGTGGCAAGAAGTCCCGTGGAACTGGGTCGCGGGGCGCTGGTACGAGCTCGTGCGGATCTACAAGAAGGGCGCGATGCGTGCGCTGCACGGCATCTACGAGCTGCAGCCGACCGAGTCGGGCACGCGGATCTCGATCTACTACGGCGTGGTGCCGCGGTCGCGGATCTTCGATCTCGGCCTCAAGTTCAACTTCGGCTCGATGGGCCGCGCCTACAAGCGACTGCTGCCGAAGATCGCCGAGGAAGTGAAACACGAGCCCGCGATGCCGCCGTGCTTGCGCCCGCCCGTGTCGAAGTTGAGCGCGGAGGTCGTCAGCCGCCTCGGCGCACTCGCCGAGGCGCTGATCAGCCAGGGCCTCGACGCCAAGCTCGTCCGCCCGCTCGTCGACTGGATCTCGACCGCGACCGACGAGGATCTCGAGCGCATCCGGGTGCGCGAGCGAGCGCGCGTGTGGTCGCTCGACGAGGACGAGCTGCTTCGCGTGTTCTTGCACGCGACGCGCACGGGTTTATTGGATCTATCGTGGGATGTCGTGTGCCCGCATTGCCGCGGCGTGCGCGACGCCACCGGGCAGCTCGACACGCTACCGACGAGCGGACAATGCGATGCATGCGGGATCGCGTTTGGTACCGACAGCCCCGAAGCCATCGAGATCACGTTTCACGCGCACTCGTCGATTCGCCCGGTCGAGCGTGGCGTCTACTGCAGCGCCGAGCCGGTTCACAAGCCGCACATTCACGTGCAGCAGCACGTGCTACCCGGCGAGCGCGCCCAAGTTTCGATTCCGGTCGGTCCCGGCAAGTACCGCATGCGCATGCGCGGCGAGATGCAGGGCGGCTGGCTCGAGGTCGCCGACGGCGCGCCGGCAACGCTGACCTGGTCCTCGGCGACGCCACCCGAGCACGCAACGCTGGCTCCCGGCGGCACGCTGGAGCTGGCAAACGTCGGGGATACGCCGTGCACGTTTGTCGTCGAGACCGCCGTGTGGCTCGAGCTCGCGCTGCGCCCCGGTCGGCTGCTGAGCTTCCAGGAGTTTCGCGACCTGTTCAGCGACCAGTACCTCGGCACCAACGTCCAGCTGGCGGTGGGTGAGCAAACGATCCTGTTCACCGATCTCGTCGGCTCGACGGCGATGTACGCGGAGCGAGGCGACCCGGCCGCGTTCGTCGAGGTCAAGCGTCACTTCGAGGACGTGTTCGCGATCATCGGCAAGCATCGCGGCGCGGTGGTCAAGACGATCGGCGACGCAGTGATGGGTGCGTTCAACGAGCCGCTCGATGCGATCAAGGCCGCGCGTGCGATCCACGAAGCCTTCCCGCCGTCGACGGTGCCGACGGCACTGCAACTGCGGGTATCGCTCAACTCGGGCACCTGCATCGCGGTGCGGCTCAATGCCGCGATCGACTACTTCGGGCACTCGGTCAACCTCGCTGCGAAGCTGCAAGCGCTCGCCGAGTCGTGGCAGATCGCGATGAGCGAGACCACCGCGAACGCGCACGGCGTCGCCGAATGGCTGGCCTCGCAAGGCGCCGTGCTCGAGGAACAGAGCATCCAGCTCAAGGGCATCGACGAGCCCGTGCGCGCCCGGCGATGGACCGTCTACCGCTGAAGCGGCGTAGCGGGTTGCCTATTGACAATGCGTCATCTCATGCCACATTTAAAGTGTCATGAGACGAGACAGCCGCCTGTCGGTGGCGCTCCACGTGTTGCTTCACATGAGTGAAGCGCCAGGGACGCTGACGTCCGAGGCGCTCGCACCGATGCTGAAGATGAACGCCGTCGTGCTGCGCCGGACGCTCGGCGCGCTGCGCGACGCGAACATCGTGCGATCCGAGAAAGGCCACGGCGGCGGCTGGACGCTCGCACGTGACCTCGCGTCGGTGACGCTGGGCGAGGTGTATGCCGCGCTCGGCACCGAGACGTTGTTTGGCATCGGGCTTCGCGACGCGAAGACCCAGTGTCCAATCGAGCAGGCGGTCAATACCGTCGTCGAGGATGCAATGGCAGATGCTCGCGCGGCGCTCGTCGCTCGGCTCGGCCAGAAGTCGGTCGCCGATGTGCTCGTCGGCGCCCGCACCAAGGTTCGCCACAGAAAGGTTCATACCCATGCCCACCTATGACGTCGTGATCATCGGCGGAAGCTACGCCGGTCTCGCAGCAGCGCTACCACTCGCGCGTGCGCGCCGCAGCGTGCTCGTGCTCGATGCAGGTCAACGCCGCAACCGGTTCGTGACGGCCTCGCACGGAATGCTCGGCTTCGATGGCCAGGCTCCGGAAGCAATCGTCGCGAAGGGCCGCGCGGATGTGCTCGCCTACCCGACGGTCACGCTGCGCGAGACCACCGTCACGGCGATCCGAGCGGTCGATGGGGCATTCGTCGTGCTCGCCGGCGACGAGGATCATCAAGCGCGGCGGATCATCCTCGCGACCGGCGTGGTCGACGAGCTGCCCGCGGTCCCCGGCGTCGCCGAGCGCTGGGGCAAGACCGTGTTCGTGTGCCCGTACTGCGACGGCTACGAGCGCGACCTCGGGCGTCTTGGTGTGCTCGCCACGGGCCCTCACTCCGTGCACTAGGCGGTGCTCGTCGCCGAGTGGGCCGGGCCCGGGCTCATGACCTACTTCCTGAACGGGCAGGCCGAGCCCGATGCCGAGCAGCTCGCGATGCTCGCGGCGCGCAAGGTCAAGATCGAGCGCGAGGGCGTGACCCACGTCGGCGGTGACGCTCCCCTCGCCGAGGTCCATCTGCGTGATGGCCGGGTGATCGCGACCGATGGCATCTTCCTCGGCCCGCGCACCGTGATGAAGCATGCGTTTGCCGAGCAGCTCGGACTCGAGCTCGAGAGCGGTCCGCTGGGCCCGTTCTACCGGACCGATCCCCTCCGCAAGGAGACGTCCGTTCCGGGCGTGTTTGCGTGCGGCGATGTGGCGCAGCCCGGTGCGGCGGTCGCCCTCGCGATCGGCGACGGCATGCGAGCCGGCATCGGCGCTCACGCATCGCTCGTATTCCGGCCGTAGATCGCTCGTTGGGAGGCTGCGTTTTGGCGCTGGCTCTTCCGCGCACAGGTGCCAATTAGCCGAGCGAAATCGCACACTAGACTCCGCCGCGAGAACGAATAGAGTGTGACTGTGCCTGGCAGTCTTCTGGTTGTTGATGACGACGACGATATCCGCGACGCGACGCGCGCCGTGATGGAGCGAAACGGGTGGGACGTCGTTGCCGTCGGTAGTGGGTCTGAAGCCCTCGCGTACCTCGCGTACACGGTCCCTGATCTCGTTCTGCTCGACCTTCACATGGATGACATGAACGGCTGGGAAGTGATCACGATGCTGCGCTCCGAGCCGCGGCTCGCGAACGTCGAGGTCGTGGTCGTCACCGGCTCCGACGCCAAGGTCTCGCCGCCGACGCGGGTGCTCCGCAAGCCGTTCAAGATCGAGGCGCTCCTCGACGTGATCGGCCAGCCGCGCCAGCGCGCCAGCACACGCTCTGCGTAGCGGTGACGGGGTCCAGGGCCCCTCCTTGCTCACGTCAGTAGGCGTCCAAACCCTGCCAGGTCTCGACGCTAGTGGACGGCCACCGCACTGGATTTCGCGGACATGGCGCTGGGTCTCGCCCGTGCACGATGGACCCCGCATGCGCTCAGCCATCGTCATCGTCAGTTTACTCGCCGCGTCATCGACCGCGCTCGCGCAGCCAGCCATGACACCGCCGGCCGCAGCGTCGGAGGGCGAGCTCAGCCCCGAGGCCGCCCTCGTGCTCTCGCTCGGCGGAACGGTCGCCTCGTATGGCGCCATCGGCCTCGCCATCGCGACCGAGACGAGCGACCTCGGCTCCATCGGCATGATCGGGACCCTGGTCGCGCCAAGCTTCGGCCACTGGTACGCCGGCAAGATCATCACGCGCGGCGCTCTGCTACGCGTGGGCGGGCTCCTGACGTTCGTCGTCGGCGTCCTCGCGGATTCGGAGGGCTGCTCACTGTTCTACAGCGGCCACGGCGACCCAGAGCCGGCGGACTGCGGCGAGGACTTTCGCACCACGAAGGGCACCGCGATCATCCTCGCTGGCATCGCGATGTTCGCGGGCGGAACGATCGACGACATCGTCACCGCTCCGCGTCGCGCCCGCCGTCACAACGAGTCGCTGCGCCTGCAACCGATCGTGCGCGCCGACGGCGGCGGCATTGCGATCGCGGGCGCCTTCTAGAGGCTCAGGCTTCCGACGCGCGAGAGAGTCCGACCGCCGGACGTTGCTCGGTGCTGACGTTCGAGTTCTGCGGCTCCCCGGTGAGGCGCGCATCGAGGCACGCGGCAAACGCATTGGCGAGTGCGCGGTAGAACGTGCGCGGCAGCTGGCTGCGCAGCACCGGGACGAGCAAATTCACGTAGCGCTCGTCGTGCGCCTGCACGAGGTCGCTCAGCTCGAGCGCCTTCAGCTTGCGGATGCGCGGCGAGCGCGACCGCATGACGCAATCGAGTGCCGCGATCTGCGCGGCCCGATCGCCTTCGCAGTCATCGAGGAGGCGACGCGTGTCTGGACGAAGCGCCACGCGCTCGAACGACGGACGCAGCACGCTGGCTTCGGCCGCCGCGAGCGCTTGGATCAGCTCGCGCTCGTTGCCGAGCTCGCGGACCGGTGCGTCGCCGGTGACGACACGCCTGATGCAATCGAGCACACCAGCGTGCTTCTCCTGCATAAATTCAACAAGTGGATCATGCTCGCGGTAAGTGCCCATCGCCTCGGCACATCTCCACAATCCGTGCCGACCCGCCTCAGGACAATCCCAGGCGCTTCATACGATCTAGGAGCGTCACCCTCGAGAGGCCCAGCTGCCGCGCCGCCTCCGCACGATTCCCGCCGGCCGCGGTAAGAGCCGCCGTGATCAGCGTGCGTTCGTAGTCTGCAACGGCTTCTCGGAAGCCGAGCGCGGGCGCATCCGCTCGGGCGCGCGCCGTGGGTACCGCAGCCAGCAGCGGTGATCCCAGCTCACCGCCGTCGCTCTCGGCAACGAGCCGCGCGATCGTGGACTCGAGCTCGCGCACGTTACCCGGCCACGACCGCGCAGTGAGCGCAACCACCAGTGCGTCGGAAAGCCGGACGTCGACACCCCACTTCGCGGAGAGCCGTGTCGCAAACGCGCGGGCGAGGAGCCCGATGTCTTCACGACGCTCGCGTAACGGTGGAACCTTGAGCTCGACCACGGCCAAACGAAAGTAGAGATCTTCTCGGAAGCGACCCGCGCGGACCTCCTCGCGCAGATCGCGATGCGTGCAGGCGATGACGCGCACGTCGACGGTGCGCGGCGAGCCACCAACGGGCTGCACCTCTCCCTCCTGCACCGCGCGCAGGAGCTTGGCCTGGATGCCCAGCGGCAGCTCGCCGATCTCGTCGAGGACCAACGTGCCCCCGTGCGCGCGCACGAAGTAGCCCGGTCGCGTCTCGGTCGCGCCGGTGAATGCGCCACGGGCGTGGCCGAACAGCTCGGCGTCGGCGAGGTCCTCGGGGATCGCTGCACAGTTGAAGCGCACGAGCGGCCCAGGCGCACGGGGACCTAGCGCGTGGAGCAATGTCGCGACGAGCTCCTTGCCGGTGCCGGTCTCGCCTTGCACGAGCACGGTGATGTCGCGTGGCGCGATTCGCTCGATGCGTGACAGCAGAGCGCGCATCGCCGGACCATCTCCGATCATCGGGCGGCCCGAGGTGCGCTCGGCGGCAGCCCGCGCAACATCGCGGCGCAGCTGTGCGGCCTCGGCTGCGCGGGTGATCGCGAGCGCGACCTCATCGACGTCGAACGGCTTGGTGAGGTAGTCCTCGGCGCCCGCGCGCATCGCCTCGACCGCGCTCTTCTCGGAACCGCGGGCGGTGAGCACGATGACCGGAAGGCCGGGTACGCGACGGCGCGCCTCGCGCAGCAGGCCCAGCCCGTCGAGCCCCGGCATGGCGAGATCGGTGACCACCACATCGACCTCGGTGAGGTGCTCGAGCGCCGCGTCCCCCGACGCGACATCGATGACGCCATGTCCGCGGTCCTCGAGCATCTCGGTGAGTGCGAAGCGAACGGCCGGCTCGTCGTCGACCACGAGGATGCGGGTCATCGCGCCTCCGCCGGCAGCGTGATCGCGGCGATCGTGCCACCGCCGTCTCGCGCTGCAAACGTGAGCTCGCCACCGTGCTGGGTGACAGCGCCGCGTGCGATCACGAGCCCGAGCCCGGTGCCATCGGCCTTCGTCGACGTGAATGGCGGCGCATCGATGAGCTCGGGCGGCATACCAGTCCCGGTATCCTCCACGACAAGCCCAGTCGGCGTCACCTCGATCGTCACGCGACCACCGCGTGGAGTCGCCGCGATCGCGTTGTGCGTGAGGTTATAAACCGCCTCGCGCAGCCGCCGTGCATCCGCCGTGACCGTCCGCGCTGCACCGATCGCGACCAGCTCGACGCCGGCCACGGTCGCTCGATCCGCCAGCACCGACGCGACATCGCTCGCGAGCGCGTGAAGGTCGACTGCCGCCAGCTCGAGATCCGCGAGCGGCCGCGCGAACGACAGGTAGTCGCGCACGATCACGTCCATGCGATCGACCTCGCCGAGCGCGACCTCGAGGCGCTTGGTCCCCTTCTCGTCGACGCGGTCGCGCAGGATCTGGAGCAGCGCCTTGATCGCCGAGAGCGGGTTCTTCAGCTCGTGCGCGAGCTTTGCTCCGACTTGCTCGGTCGCGCGCATGCGGCCGGCGGCCTCCTCGATCGTGGCACCGCGCATCCGCTCGAGCTGGTCGCCCATCCGGTCGTAGGCGGTCGCGAGCCCGGCGACACCCGCGTACGCGAGCGCGAGCAAGCCCGCGAACGACGACACCAGGATCGCGCGCGACCACGGTTCGGGAATCCGTGGGAACGGCATCCCCGCTGGCAGCAGCGCGAGCGCCGTGACGAGGACGAACGCCACGATGCTCGTCACGATCGTCAGCTGGCTGCGCCCGAACGCGGCTGCAGCGACCACGACCGGCGCGACCACGAGCGGTAACAGCGGCGACACCACGCCACCGGACAGCGCGCAGCCACCACACAGCATCACGAGCGTGAGCAGGAGGGACCACGCCAGCCAGCGTTCGCCGACCTCGGCGCGGCGCAGCCACCAGCGCTCGACCGTGAACAGCGCCACGGCAGTGCCGATCGCAACGCCCAGCGCGACGCGCTGCGCGGTGGCCGCGCCACTCGCGGTCACCAGCACGCTATTGAGGATCGCGATCGGCGCCACCACGATCGGCCGCGCTCGCAGAAACGCGACCCCGACTGCTCGCACCTGGCCCGCGCGCATCACTTGAAACCGCGACGGTGGCGCGACGACGTCGACATCCCGACGTCGGGATCCCGACGCTACCCTGCTCGTCGGGGAGGCAAGTCCGCGTGCTTCCATCGCCGCGACGTCGGCACGCTTCTTCGATTGAGGATCAGCCACCAAGGAGAACCGTGCTGGAAGCTACTACAAGGACCGTACCTGACCGCCCGTGGCTGCTTGTCGCGCTGTGGGCCACCACTGGAATCACGCTTGCGCTCACGGGTGCACTCACGCGAGCTCCGCAGATCGGGCCGGCGTTCGTCGTCGGCTCCGTGGCCCTGTGGTCGTTCGCGTACGCGCGGAGCCCATCGCTGCGGCACTGGCTCGACGTGCTACCGCTGCGTCCGCTGATCGCGCTCCACGCGATCCGGTTTCCGATCGGTGCCGTGTTCCTGTGGGAGCACTCGCGCGGCCAGCTGCCGGAGCTGTTCGCGATGCGGGCCGGGTGGGGCGACATCGCGACTGGCATCGCCGCGATCGGCGTCGTGATGGTCGGTCTGCGCAGTCGACGCGTCGTGATGGTGTTCTCGGCGCTGGGCCTGCTCGATATCCTCGTCGCGCTCGGGACCGGGATGTACCTGCTGTTCGTCGCCCAGGATCCGGTGATGCTGAGCGCGCTTACGCGGCTGCCATACCCGCTGCTGCCGCTTCTCATCGTGCCGGCGGTGATCCTGACGCACATGCTCGTGCTGGCTCGGAAATTCTCCACTACCGACCGCGCGTGAACGTGCAGTAGAGTCCGCCAGCTATGGCCCGCCCGCTCCTCGTCGTCGGATGTCTCGTCGCAATCGCGTCGCCCGCAGCCGCTGACTACCGCGAGCCGCCGGTGCACTTCGAGATCGGTATCAACACGCGCCACTTCGCGGCGGGCTCCTCGGACTCCGGTTCGGATGCCGCCCGCACGGTTGATGGCACGGCCGTCGAGGAGGGCACGCCCGCGGGTGCCGGCGTCACCGTCTCCCTTCGCTTTACGAAGTGGACGCGCTGGAACACGATCGTGGGTTTCGAGGCCGAGAGCGGCACGCTGACCGAGCGGAGCTCCAACGTTGCTGGCGCCTACGGCCTGTTCGGGATGCGCCACGAGCTCGGCCCGGTCGCGCTGTTCACCGAGCTCGCCGCCGGCAAGCGCTGGGTCAAGTACTCGATGAAGGGCGAGAACCACATCTCCTGGATGGTCGAGCCACGAGTGCGTGCCGAGATGTGGCTCAGCGACCGGTTCACGTTCGGCGGCGCCATCGGGTCGACGCTCGGTGCGGATGCCCGCGCCTGGATCGCTGGCATCTACGTCGGCGTGCACTCGCTCGACTTCGGCAAGCGTTAGTCACTATCCTGCGTCCCGGTGAGAACATCCGGGACGGTGGTGATCAGCCTCGTGGTGCATGCGTCCGTCGCACGCGCCGACGAGTTCGCCACCAGTCCGGCGCGCCCCGGTTACGAAGCGAGCGACACGATCCTCACCTTCGACGGACGAACCGATCTCGACAAGCGTGGCATCAAGCTCGAGGCTACCTACTCCTTCGAGATGTTCGCGGCGCCGCAGCTCGACGAGCGCCTCTCGACCGGCGGGCTCCTCATGATGGAGCTCGACTTCGATTTTCATCACATGGTGAGCGAGCACCTCGGTGAGCTGCGCATCAGCACCACGTCCACCCACGGCGGCAGTCCGAGCGACGAGCTCATGGACGTGCACGGCTCGAGCGGCAACACCGCCCCCAAGGGCAACCGCCTGTTCGAGGCCTGGTACGAGCAACCGCTCGGCCCGCTCACTGTACGCGCAGGCATCCTCGCCGCCGACCAGGAATACAACTACGCCGATCCGACGACGACGCTGCTCGGCGCGACCTTCGGCATCACGAGCCAGTTCTCGTACAACATCGGCGCGCCCGTGTATCCCGTCGGCTCGCCTGGCGTGAGCGCGCGCTTCGAGCAGGGCAAGGTGCTGCTGCAGGCCGCGGTCTACGACGGGACCGGCGCCAACACGCGCGGTATTCCGTCCGACCTCGGACCGGACTCGCTCTACATCGCCGAGGCGACGTGGGATCACGACATCGGTGTCGGCGGGTGGCACCACACCGACAAAGGCAGCGGCCTCTACCTCACCCTCGATCACAACCTCGACGACATGGTCGAGGCGTTCACGCGTGTCGGCATCAGCCCGCGCGGCATGACCACCTATCTCGATGCCGGCTTTCGCATCGGTCCCGGTCCGCTGCGCCGACGGCCCGAGGACTTCGTCAGCTTCGGCCTCGCGTTCGCCAAGCTCGACGCGGGCGACCAGATCATGCTCGAGACCACCTACGAAGCGCAGTTCCGCTGGCTCACCATCCAACCCGCCCTGCAGCTCATGATGCTGCGCGATCAGACGGTCGGGATCATCGCGACCCGTATGACCGTCGTTTTCTGACGCGCTCAGTCCGTGCAGGGCATTTCGAATGCGCAATCCGCGCACAGGACGTTATCGACGCGAGCCAGCTTCTTGATCTGCTGCGCATCCACTGCATCGCCGCACTGCGTGCAACGTGCCGTCACGGGACGATCAGGTTTTGCTGCGAGGCGTTGCGACGTGGCTTCACGAGGAGGATGCATGGAGTGGATGAAGTTGCAGTCCTCGTGCCGCCCGCATCTCCGCGTCGATAGCCGCTAAGTGCCACGCCAGAGTGATGACGCAGCGCTCAATCAGCCGCTTAGCGCACGCGTAGCATTCGCACTGCGAAAGCAGCTACGCGCTACCGACGGCGACGTGTCGTGGTGGCGTCGCTTCTACGCCCTATATAAACAACGTACGCGCGACTACCGCCGGGATGATGCGTGGTCGTTTCGAAGCCGGCCTCGACCATTCGCTTCTTGAACACCGCATTGGTCTCCTCGGACCAGATCGCCAGCACTCCACCCGCTGACAATGCCGCGGCACTGCGTGCGAGTGCCCCGCGACCATAGAACGGATCGTTCTCGCGCTTCGCGGCCGCGTGCGGTCCTTCGTAGAGGTCGAGAATGATCGCGTCGAACTGCCCCGCCCTCGCCTCCTCGATCACTTTCGCAACATCCTTGATCACCACGCGCACGCGCGGATCGAGCACCGCCCCATTCGTCAGTGGCGCGAGCGGCCCGCGGCACCAGACCTCGACCTCGGGCGTCAGCTCGGCGACCGTGACCGCGGCCCCCTTGGGCAACGCATCGAGTGCCGCGCGCACCGTGTACGCCATGCCGAGCCCGCCGATCAGCACGCGCGGTGTCTTGCGCCCCGCCAGCGCTCCGATCGCGAGCGTCGATACTGCTTCTTCAGATGCGCGCTCGCTGCTCGTCATCAGGCAGCGGCCCTCGATCGTGATCAGGAACTCGCGCGCGCCGCGCTGCCGCAGCTGGAGCTGCCCCTCCGCGGTGGCGATCGACGACAGCACTTTCCACGGAACCATGAGCGCTAGAACTGCCCGGTGAGTGTCTTGCTCAGCTCATTGTTCTCGAACTGCACGTAGCCGCCGAAGTTGAGCGCCGCATGCTCTTTGCGTGCGGGCTCGTACGCCTTCGGCAGCTTGCCGTAGGTCGATTCGTCAGCCAACGCGCCCGCCTGCTGCGCGAGCCACACGTCGACGGGACCATTCAGGCACAAGAACGGCACGTCGTCGGTGTCAATGGTGAACACCGGCAGCTCGCCGTGCGAATCCGGCTGTCCCAGGTAGAGAAACCGGCGCGAGTCGGAGCCCCAGCCCTCGAACAGGACAACGGGCTCGGTCAACATCGCGATCACCGGCTCGAAGAATGTGACCACCTGCTCGCCGAACTCGGCGTTCAACATCTCCGCCAATGACGTGGGCTCGCCGAGCGTGAACATGTCGCCGTCGCTCTCGAGCCAGCGGCGCAACGACGGCGTGAGCGGCCGATCCCCGAGCGTCGTCTTGTCGAGGGCGTCTGGCGGTGTCGGCACCCCATCGGTGCGCATGGTCAGCGCCTTCTCGACGAGCGGAATGCCGCGCAACATGCCGCCCGCCGTGGCGGGCTTCTTCGCAGGCACCTTCGTCTTCTTGGCGGCGGCCTTCTTCGCGACGGCCTTCTTCGCGACGGCCTTCTTCGCAGGCGCCTTCTTCGCGGCGGGCTTCTTCGCAGCGGGCTTCTTCGCGGCGGCCTTCTTCGCAGCGGGCTTCTTCGACTTTTTCTTCGACGCCATGGGCGGCAATCCTACGCCGGCTGACACCGTCCGACTATCCGGGCTTCGACGGAATGTCGGCGAGGAACGTGTCCTCCTCACCCTCCTCGGTACGCATCGTCATGCCCGGTCCGGTCTCCGACGCAACGCTCGACAGCACCAGCCGCAGCTGCACGGCGAGCGTGGCCGCGTCTGGATAGCGCCGAGCTGGATCCTTCTGCAGCAGCGTCTCGAGCACTGCCTCGACATCCGGCGAAACGTCCGGCACCAGGGTCGAGATCAGCGCGGGCGTCTGCTGCACCTGTGCCGCGACCATGTCGCCATACGAGCGCGCGTGCTGGAACGGATGCTGGCCGCTGAGCAGCAAGTAGGCGAGCACGCCCACGGCGTAGAGGTCGGTGCGACCGTCGACTTGGCGGTGCAGCAGCGACTCGGGCGCCGCGAACTCGACCGCACCGACCATCTGGCCGACCGGCGAGATGCGCACGTTCGCGCCGATCACCTTGGCGAGGCCAAAATCGCTGACCTTGACGAAGTCCTGCGTGCTCGCGCGTTCCTCGATCAGGATGTTGTTCGGCGTGAGGTCGCGATGGATCACGTTGATCGCGTGGGCTTCGGCCAGGGACTCGCACAAGCCCATGCAGATTCGCATCACGCGGGGCCACTCGAGCGCGCCCTCGCGCCGCAGCACGTGCGCGAGACTGCGGCCGGGCGACAGCTCCATCACGATGAACAGCGTGCCGTCGGGCTCGCGGCCCGAGTCGTAGATGCTGATCGTGTGCGGCGACCGCAGCTCCATCATCACGGCGGCCTCGCGCCCGAACCGCGCGGCCGCGTTGACGTCGTGGTGATCGCTCGCCGGCAGGAGCTTGATCGCAACCTTGCGGCCGTTGCTGCGCTGCTCGCCGCGATAGACCGAACCGAGCGAGCCGGTGCCGATGCGCTGATACACGAGGTAGCGCCCGCCGATCACGCGACCGAAATTGTCGTCGACGAGGTTCGTGCCGCACATGCCGCAGAAGCGGGCATCGGCCTCGAGAGGCTCGTCGCAAGTGCGGCAGTAGCTCACGCCAACCGAGCATAGGACATTCAGTCGCCCGACCGCGCGCGTGCGGCGTTCGAGTTTACAATGCGGGCATGGACGAGGACCCCGCGAGCCCACTCACCCCAAGCGTCATCGCGGTCCTCGTCGCCAACCACCGCGAGTTTCTCGCTTTCGTGCAGCGCCGGGTCGGCAGCCGCGATGTCGCCGAGGAGATCCTGCAGGATGCGTTCGTTCGCAACGTCGACAAGGTCGACTCGGTTCGTGACACCGCCGTCGGCTGGTTCTACGGCGTTTTGCGCAACGCGATCACCGATTACTACCGGCGAAACGCGGCGCACACTCGCAAGGTCGAAGGCCTCGCCCGCGAGCCCGCGGAGGACGCAGAGGATACAGAGCTGCGCAACGTCGTGTGCAAGTGCGTCGCGGAGCTGGCCGCAACGTTGAAGCCCGAGTATGCCGAGGCGCTCGATCGCATCGAGGTCAACGGCATCTCGGTGAAGGACTACGCGGAACAGTCCGGCATCTCCAGCAGCAATGCCGGCGTCCGGGTCTTCCGCGCACGCGAAGCGCTCCGGAAGCAGGTCTCACGCGCGTGCGGGACGTGTGCCGAGCATGGCTGCCTCGATTGCACGTGCAAGCAACCGGCGCGCTAACCAGCTACTTCTTGCCCGCGCAGCCGCAGCGTGTCCCGCAGCCGCATGATTCGTTGCAGCTACACGGGGCTGCGCACAGGCAGCGATCGGGGTCACCGGCGCATCCGCAGTCCGTGGTCTGGCATCGACAGCGGGTCTCGGTCTCGTTCGTCTTGGTCATCTGAGCTCTCCTTGGTTTGGGAAGCGCGTCGTTGCGCTTCATCGACCAAGACGCAGACGTGCAGGCACTATTACACCTCGCGGCTGTCCCGCGCGCATCGCAGGCGCTGGCGCTAGACTGGCAACTAGATCAACTTGCGCGGGGACGTGCACATCGCGTGCAACTACTGGATTAGCCTGAAGACTCTGGCCTCCGCCGTCGGTCCTCGAGTCCCAGGGTGGCGCCCTCCAACACCACAGATCTGCTGGGTCGCACGGTGGTGCGCTGAATGCAGTGACGGGCTGCGTGCAGAACATGAGCGGCAGGATCGGAATCGCCATCTCGGTACTGGTCGTCGCGGGCTGTGAGATCGGAGAGGTCGCGCCGGCAGCGCAGCCGACTCTCAGAGTGCTCGATTCAGCGGAGGAGTCGCTCGTCGCGGTGAACCCCAGCGGCCTCCATATCGATGCCAGCGCACACGTACTCGACGGTCTCGCTGTCGGCGACGTCATCGTGTCGAACGGCGCCTACCCGTTCCTGCGCAAGGTGGTCTCGATCGCAAACACCAAGGACCGGGTTGTCCTCGCGACCGAGCCTGGCTCGCTGACCGACGCGATCCTCGATGGAGAGCTGCACTCGAGCCGCGAGCTGTTTGCGAGCGACCAGCTGCAAGGCTCCCCCGAGGAGATCGTGATCGCGGTCGACCGGCTCGCGCTCGACTTCGTCAACACAACACTCATCAACGACGGCGACATCAAGGTCGAGATCGATCGCGGTACGGTTCGGTTTCGGCCCTCACTCGATATCGACTTGCAGGTCGCAGACGGCTGGATCTCGCATTTTCACTCGGTCGTCCGCGGTGAGCTGTCGGCGTCGATGGCGGTCAAGATCACCGCAAGCCGCAGCTTCGATCGCAGCTTCTCGAAGACGATCTGGAAGTCGCCGGCATACCGAGCCACGCAGATGATCGGAATCGTGCCCGTCGTCGAGGTCGTGCAGGTCTCGTTGATCGCATCAGGTGATGCACACGCGAGCGCATCCGGTACGGTCGAGCTCGGTGCCGCAACGGCCACGGCGAGCATGGAAGCTGGCGCCACGTACGACAACGGCACCTGGCGAGCGATCTCCAAGCCGGCGATCTCACTCGACGCGCGCGGGCCGTCCGTTGTGGCCAACGCGTCTGCCAGTGCGTCGCTGCGACTGAGCTTGCGCGTCGACGTGAGGCTCTACGACATCGCTGGTCCGAATATCACGATCGGTGCCTACGCCAGGACGGCGGTCAGCACCGCGAGTGGCTGGTCGGGTCGAGTCGGCATCGACGGTGCCTTTGGCGGGAACGTCTCGGTGCTCGGAGCGACGCTTGCCGACTACAACAAGACGCTGTTCGACGTCGGCCGCGGATTCTGAGTCTTGTCGTACCTCTACCAGCCAACGATCTGCGCGAACCTCGGTCCTGGGCTTCGTGCTCATCGCCATGTTCGCAACGCCCGCACTCGCGGAGAAGAAGCCGCCCTACCCGGTGATGGTGTATGCGCTCGCCTGGGACAACTGCCTCAGCGTGCTTGGCTACCAGCTCGAGATGACGGACTCCGCGAACTACAGTAAGGCGAGAGACGCGGTCCGAGGGAACATCGCGAAGAAGTTTCCAAACGCGAAGGGCACCCGGGCCGGGTCTTCGAAGTTCGATTTCGGCGACAAGGCGGGTGCGGTCTCGGTGATCGAGGTCGACAACAGCGACAGCAGCTGCAAGATCCGTTCGGTCCTCGTCAACTTCGGTGTCGATGAAGCCGATGCCCTCGAGCGGCGGCCAAGAATCGTCCGTACACGATGCTCGAACAGCGCTACTTCGTGAAGGTCACGACCGCGAAGTAGCCTGCGAGTGCAGCGCGATGCCCTCATCGGGCTATGCTGCGCGCCGTGAGAACGATCGCCATTGCTGTCGCGCTGCTCGTGGGCTGCGGTGAGTCCGCAGACGGTCCGCCACCACGTGAAGTCTCGTTCGACGTGGCGATCGGAGACTCGGGCATCTCGGAGGAGGCCACGTTCCGGATCCCCGAAGGCACGCGTTCGATCACGGTGATCGCGAAGGGCTCGCCCGATGCGCTCTACGCGCTGGGTGGATTTGCCCTCGGCGACGGCGTCGATCTCGTCGAGCTGCCTGCCGGTGCGCCCGGGCCAGCAATGCAGATGAGCTACGATCAGGAGCAGATCGGGCACATGCCGGGTGCGCTGTATCAGTCGATCCGGCTTGGCACGTACACGCACGTCTATCCGTATCGTCCCGATCAGACCGTGATCGCCGGCGACGACGGAGCGCTGCGCATCGCATCGAACAAGCCCGGTACGGTCACGGTGACCGTGCTGATGCCGGAGGACGACGGCGCGACCGTGCTGCCACTCAATCTCTTCGTCGTCTCCGACACGCTCGCCGAGCCCACCGACGCGATGTTCACGTCGGAGCTCGAGCGCGTGTTCGCGCAAGCCTCGCTCTCGATCCGCATCAACGGTATCGAGCGCCTGACCGGTACCGCGTTCGAGCGCATCACGGACTTCAACGAGCCCCAGGAATCACCGACCAGTCAGTCGGCGATGCTGACCTCCGTCGTCGCCGATCGTGCGAGCGATGGCCTCGACGTGTTCTTCGTCGAAGGCCTGCCCACCGGCGTGGCCGGGCTCTCGCTCGGTACGCCCGGCCCACCGACCCGTGGCAGCTACTACTTCGGCGTGCTCGTGCGTGGCGGATTCCCGGCGATCGAGCAGGCCCGCGTGACCGCACACGAGGTCGCCCACTTCCTGGCGCTGCAGCACGTGCAGAACCGGGGCATCTCGGGCCAGATCTACCCGGATCCCATCGACGACACGATGCCCGGCCCCGACAACCTCATGGAGGACGGCACGGTGCTCACCGCGGGTCAGAGCTTCGCGTTGTCGCGCAGCTTCCTGCTCACGAACTGACGTTGCTCAGCCGCGATAGCGAGCGAGCGTGGCCTCGCTCGCGAAGTACTTCACTTTGCCCTGAGCGTCCTGAACGATCACTGCCTTCGCCTTGTCGACGGACTCGCCGGTCACCGGGTCTTGGGCCGTACGCGCGGCGGGCTGCTGGTTCAGCTTGTCCTTGCACATCGCGCAGCACCCGTAATACGTAACCCCTTGGACCTCGACCGGAATCTGGGGCTTGCCCATGTACTGGTCGTTCACCATGCAGACCTGACTCGGATCGCTGACCCGCGTCATGCCCGCCGGTAGTGTCGCTACCGCCGTCTGCGACGAAGACGAGGACGAAGACGACGTCGACGAGCTCTGCTGGGTACAGCCGGCAGCACCAAGGGTCAGGAAAATCGCGAGGAGCGTCTTCATGGCCCTGTGTATACGCACTCACCGTGCTGCTGCCAAGCCTTGAGCGTAGAGGGGGGCTGCTGAACGCGAGAAACTCGCGGTGTGCCTCGGACCAGCCCGCTACCGGGCTTCCCACGCGCGCGCGAACATCACGTGACACGGCTCTGGGAGCAGGTGCTTGATGTGCCGTCCATTCGGAATCAGCGCGAGCTTCGAGCTCTCGATCGGCGCGTTGAGCTTCGTCTTCTTGATCACGGGCCCGGGGCCGAAGATCTTGCGGCCGGCACCGTCGACCTTGGCCTGCACCACGAGCTTCTTCGCGAGCAGCTCGGCTGCAGCCGCCTCGTAGGTGTCGGACGTCCAGCCGTTCCACACCAGCACGTTGGCCTTGCTCGGATCGGGGAGCGTGATCGTCTGCAACAGCAGCGCGGCCGCGTCGCCCGACACCTTGCAAGCAGCCGCCACCTTGCCGACGAGCGCCGGCGCCGAGGCCCGAGGATCCGCCTCGTAGCTGCCCTTGGGAACATCGGTCTTCGCGACACGCGCAGCGAACGAGGCGAACTTGTCGCTGCGAATGTACGCGGCGATCCGCACCACGTCCGACGCTTCCCAGTCACTCGCAGCGAGCGCGACCTTCGTGACCCGGTCGATCGTCTTGCTGTCGAGCTTCGCGGTCCACACGGCGGTAAGGATCATCGCGTCCTCGCTATTGGCCTCGAGTGCCGCCGGCGCGAGATAGAGCGTCCCGTCGTCACGACCGTCCGTCCACGTGCCTTTGCTCTTCGTCGGCTTCACCGGCTTGCCACCGATCGCCGCGACGAGCCCCGCGAAGCGCTTCACTCGCTTCGCCGGCTTCTCCTCGTCGTAGTACTTCCCCTCGAGCTCCCAGTTCGTTCGCTTGTCGGCAAGGATGCCCTGCAACGCCTTCACGACCGCGGGGATGCCAGCTCTCACCGGATCGCCGACGGGCTTGTTCACGAACAGCCACGACACGAGGCTCGCGAGCTTCCATGCCGTGACCGAGCTGAGTCCCTTGCTGTCGAAGCTGCTGCGCTGCTTGATGGGTCGCAGGTCCGGGACCAGGTACGAGACCTTGGCGCCGACGAACGCAGGCAGAAACTTCTGCACATCACCGACGAGCGAGTTGGTCCCGAGCGCCGCGAACTCTTTCTGTACTGCCGCGACCATGTCGCTCGGAACCGATGCCTTTGCCATGGCACCGTTTTACCCGATCTAGATGAGGTACCGCGCGACCGGAACAACGCCATCGCGCCGGAAGTCGCGCTGCAGGCGGCTCAGCGTCGTGCGCCGCGAGCAACGGGCGACTTATGGTTCGTCGACCTCCTCGATCACCCCGCACGCAAGCGCCTTGCCCGGCTTACCCTTCTTGTCGTCGTGCAGAACCAGCACGTGGCCAATCACGCCGACGTCACCACCGAGAGCGAAGCGGACCGTGTTCGCCTCCAGCCCACCTGTCAGGTCCTTTTCGATCACGATGCGCAGGTTCGTGTCACCGGCCCCCGGCCACGGGGCGCCGGCTTTTGTAGCGTTGGGGCCGCAGCTGTCACCTTCATGGACGACTAACCAGTAGGTGCCCGGCTTCGCACCTTCCAGGCCCTCCGACTCGACGCTGGTGTCGTCACCCTCGCGCTGTGAAAAACTGATGAGCGCGGGCTTCTGCTTGGCTCCCTTGACCGGCGTCAAAGCGGCCTTTGCATGCCACTCCTTCAGCTTTGGGGCCGCTGCCACCGGGGGCTCGGGCTCGGATTCTTCCGGAGGCTCGGGTGCGCGTGCGGTGCTTGTGTTCGCTGCGCGCCCAGGTTTTTTGCCTCCACCTCCACATGCCGCGATCAACGAAACTGCAGAGATCACCGCCAAGATATCGCGTGTCTTCATCACTTCCTCGTCTTCCTTGTTGGTAGCTCGTCGCGCTTAGCTCATCGCCAGTGCACGCATTACGGGCATTGAGCGTTCGCGGCTCTAGGGGTGCCCTTGTTCGTCAGGTCGCCGTACGTGACCGTGCTGTTGCAGAAGCTGGCGCCGCTGTCGTTTGCGCTCGTCGTGAACAGGTCCGGGTCGAGCTGCGACGAGACGCCATCGCTCGAGGTCGTCCACGTGACCGAGTCGAGCACCGTGGCGCCATCCATCACCCTGAGCTCGCCGGACGTGTTCACCATCGAAAATCCAAACACCGCATCTGGCGCCGGTAGGGTCGCGTTGGTTGCCGGATCCGACGACCGAGCGAATAGTGCGTATGCTCCCGGCCCGACAGACTTGCAGGTGGCCGATACGATCGCATCGGGATCCCGCGTGTCGTTCGCGCGATCGAGACCGAGCCCGTTCAGATCGAACGACGCACCACCGGTATTAACGACCTCGAACCACTCCTGTCCAGGTTCGATCTTCGGATTGGGCATGACCTCCGTGATCACGAGCTGGCCGGCGGTTGGCTTCACGATCGCACGTGGCGTCCCATTGTCATCACACGTGTTCAGCGGCGGAGCGACTGCGCACTGTGAATTGGCGGCGGCCGGGGAGCCGAGATCGCCGGCTCCATATGGCACGCTCCCATCACACCAGTTCGCTTCGTCGTCGTTATCGACCGGATCTGCCGCGGAGGGATCCACCTGAAGCGAGACGCCTCCGGTCGAACGTGTCCACAGAAAGCTATCGAGCGTCGTCGCTCCCATGACGAGTCGAACATCGCCCGGGCTCGTCGCACTTCCTGTCAGCAGCGAGAAGCTGAACGTGCGCGTGACCGGCGGAAGGCCACCGTTCACACCGGGATCTGCCGAGCGCGCGAAGAGGAGGTTCGTACCTGCCGTCACGCGAACGCAATCAGCGGATGAGATCACGACAGGGTTTGCCGCATCGGCCGCACGATCGAGTCCTACGCCATTGAGGTCGACATCTCGCGTGACCAGTACTTCAAACCATTCGCCAACCGTGTCAGAGACCGCACTCGGATTCGGCATGACTTCTGTAATCACGAGATCGCCGGGAACCGGCGACACCAGCGCGCGGGCCGTCCCGCCATCGAAACACGAGCCTGGCACCGGGCCCCCGCTGCATTCGGCGTTGGCGGCCTTGGGAGTTCCCAGGTCACCGACGCCATAGGCGACCGCGCCGTCGCACCAGCTTGTCTCGAGGTCGTTGTCGTTTGCGTTGCTGAAGTCCGGATCGACCTGCAGCGAGGCACCAGCGGTCGAACGCGTCCACGTCACGGCATCGATCACGAGCGCGTCGTGGAGCAAGCGCACGTCGCCCGGAGTCGTCGTTGTTCCGGTGATGAGCGAGAACGTGAATGCTGAGGTCACGGCGGGCAGGCCACCATTGACGTCGCTGTTCGTGGATCGCGCGAACAGCGCGCGTTCGCCCGTGGCGAGGCGGATACACGAGGCCGACGAGATTACGTTTGCGTTTGCCGTGTCCGATGCGCGATCGAGACCAAGACCGTTCAAGTCCACGTCGCGCACGGCGATGACCTCGAACCACTCGCCCGTGGTGTCGCTGACCATGTTCGGGCTTGGCATCACTTCGGTGATCACGAGGTCGCCGACGCCCGGCGTCACGATCGCCCGCGTGGAAGCGCCATCGAGGCATGTGCCCGGCGGGGCGACCGAGGCACACTGCGCGTTCGGTGCCCCCGGTGTGCCGAGATCGCCTTCACCGTAAGGCTGGGTTCCATCGCAGAAGTTCGCTTGCGTGTCGTTGTCGGTCGGATTCGCGAAGTCAGGATCGACCTGCAACGACTTCCCGGTGCGCGAGCTCGTCCAGGTCACCGCATCGATGAGTGTCGAGTTGTACGTCAACGCGATGTCGCCGGGCGCGGTTGTCGAGCCGGTCACGAGGGTGAAGCCGAACGTTCCGTCGACTCGTGGCAGTCCACCGTTGACACCGGCATCGGCCGACCGCGCGAACACTGCCAATCCACCGGCCGTGACATGCAAGCATCTCTCCGCCTGAAGCACATTGCCGGTCGACGAATCGCCGACTCGGTCAAGCATCAGCCCGTTGAGATCGACGTCGCGCGTTGCCTGCACCTCGAACCACTCGCCCAGAGAATCCGAGACAGCGTTCGGATTCGTCATGACCTCGGTGATCACCAGATCACCTGGCATCGGCGGGATCGTCGGACGCAGCGACACACCATCATCACACATGCCTGCGACGATCACCTCGCAGTCCTCGTTGACCTGACCTGGTGTGCCGAAGTTCCCCGGCGAAAACTCGTTCGGAGCCGCCTGCGAGGCCACGCACCATTGTGCGAGGTCGTCGTTGACCGTGTAGTCCGGTGGGCGCCCACCGTCGAGCTGCCGCGAGCGACCGGATCGGCCGCCTGCGTATGTGGTCGCATCGATCTCCGTCGTCCCGCATTGCAACGCGATACGACCCGAGCCCGAGTTGTAAAGATCGCCGAGCGCGTTCGCATACGGAACGTCGACCCATGCGGGTGCTAGCTCGGCCAGCACGCTACCGAAGACGAGATAGTCGCCCGGGCCGATCGTGACAGCTCCGACGGTCGTCGTGCGTCGCATCGATCCGTCACCACGGCTGTGGAGAAGCGTGAGGCCTTCGAGACCGAGCGGCTGCTCCGACGCGTTGAACACTTCGAACCACTCCCCCCCGTCGTCGGGGCCTGCCGGATCCGAGAAAACCTCGGTGATGACGAGATCACCTGGAAGCAACGCAGCGCACGACTTGCCAGCGGCACCGTCATCGCCACATCCGATGGCGAGAATGAACACTGCAAATATCGCGATCGGTCCAACAGGCTTGGCGTTCATTGTGTCCTCCGTTCATGTAAGCCGAGTCACGATGTCGTCGAGCGCACGCTTCCACTCGCCGATCCGACCACGGGCCTGGGCGAGGCTGTCCGTTCCGCCGAGTTGCGCCGTGTAGGCGAGCTCGGCGGCCATCTGAACACTTTGCACGGCCGCGTCGAGTAGCTCGCAGAACCGACGTTCGATAGCGCGACTTGCCTCATCGTAGCTGGCGAGGAGGCAGTCGATGACGCCCTGAGACCCGGTCGTGAGCGCGCTGACAAGGTCCTCGTGCGCCGCGCTCTGGATACGGCCTCGGTTTGCGAGGCCCATGCGATCGACGATCTGCGTGATCCCGGAGGCCACAGGCCATTCGACATCGCGGCGCAATCCCCTGATCGGCACGAGCTCGAAGCCTGTGAACGTTTGTGGTGAAACGTTCTCGCCGAACTCGCGCAGCGGGACATCGAGGTCGACCAGCAGACTCTTCGACAACGCGGCAAACGCCTGCTCGACGTGCTCGGACGTTCGCTGCCACAGCTGGCCCAGCAACTCCACCGAGATCGCACGCGTCGTCTCGGCGGCAGCACGCCGAAAGAGGTGACGCGGCGGATCGGCAAGCGCAAGCCGCTCGTCGAGCTCCATCAAGGCGTCGGCCTTGGTACTCATCAGGAACTTCGTGCGTTCCACGCACAGCCACGACATCAGCTCATCGCGAGCGGTGTTCGGGCGTCGCGAGCGAGCCTCGAGTACGCAGTCCGCGAGGGTCCGCGCGACGGTGAGCGCGTTGATCCTCGCGAGCATCGCCGACCGCGAGCGAACGAGTGCTCGCTGGTGCTCGGACAGATGATGACCCAAACGAACGCATAGCTGCCTCTGATGGGCAGCTGCGTGAACCTCGACGGCGGCGGCGCCCGATTCGATCGCAGTCTCATGGATGGACGCAATCGCTTGGTCGATGTCGCCCATGCGGGACCCGTCAATGACGAATGTCTTTCCTGCTGCCCCGACCCGATCACATCCGTCCTTGCTCGTCAGGACGACATCCATGCGCGCATACGGTCGAATCGGCCCGACGTTCAGGCAGATCCCGCTTCGCAACAGCGGCGAGTCCACGAAGAGATCGACCGCGGCAATGTTGGCGGGAGACAGCCGTTCACACGCGGCGATCGGCATGACGAGCTCCGACCCGTCGTGAAACGCCACGCGCGCGTGCGGGAAGCGCGCGAACCGGAACGAGGTGGGATGACTCGTGTCGAAGCCGAACCCGGTGTCCCCGACGATCCGACAGAGGACCGCACGGTCAAGGTCCGGCCCCCCCAGGACAACAACGAAGAGTCGCAACTGGTCAAGCCGCTCTGCGGCGCGTTCGGCATCAGCAACGATCGCAGTCGCACCGGCTTCGTTCGCGAGCTCGACGATCGCATCCAGGGGAGCGCCGATCACGGACTGGGCGGACTCGAGGTGGTCGACTTGCTTCATGCCACCGCACACCGGTCGCGGCGCAACTCGAAAAGGCGGTGGATGCCCCGGCTGTGTTCACCGACGCTGGAGATGAAGATCGCGGTGGTCAGAGGACCAGAGCCGTGACACTGCCGAAAGCCGGGACACCCACCATGAACGTTCACACGTATCTCAACAGCACCAGCAAGACCACCGCCCACAAGAAGTAGACGAGGATGTCGACACGGTCGCTGCCGATGTCGCGAGTACGGTTGGCCACACGCCAGATGCAGCACTTCGTATGCCATCGCAAGTCCGTGTTACGCGGTTGCGAGTCGCGCAATCCGCCACGGTGGGCTGGCAGATTGCGCGTCTACCGCTTGGGCTTGGTACGGCGGTGAAGGGTCGAAGGGTCGATGCCCAGCAGTTCGGCCGCCTTCGTCTTGTTCCCGTCACAACGCTCGATCGCCCACCCGATGTATTCCTCCTCCACCTCCCGCAACGTCGCGAATCGATCGCGCGGCAGGCTGAACCGCTCCTGGTTTCCGTGCACCGACGGGGCGATCGCGGCCAGCTCCGACAGCCCGATCTCCGGTGTCGTCCCGACAACGACGAGCCGCTCGATCAGGTTCTCCAGCTCGCGCACGTTTCCAGGCCACAGGTGTCGCGTCAGCGTCGTCACTATTTCGGGCGCGAGGCGAGCGACCGGCGAATGAGGATTGCGCGACCGCGCCGCAGCCAGAAAATGCTCCACGAGCCCGGGGATGTCCTCCAATCGGTCGCGCAGAGCGGGCACCACGATGGGCACGACATTGAGCCGGTAAAACAGATCCTGGCGGAAAGTGCCTTCGGCGACACGTTGCTCGAGATTCTGGTGGGTCGCCGCGACAACGCGCACGTCGACCGCGCGACTCTCATCGGAGCCCACCGGCCGCACCTCACCTTGCTGCACGACGCGCAACAGCTTCGCCTGCAGCGTTGGAGCCATGTCGCCGATCTCGTCGAGGAAGAGCGTCCCGCCGCTTGCTTCAACAAACAGGCCGGCGCGTGCCGAAGTCGCCCCGGTAAATGCACCGCGCGTGTGCCCGAAGAGCTCGCTCTCCAGAAGCGACTCCGGCAGCGCCGTGCAGTTGATGGCGAGGAACGGCTTCTCCTTACGCGGCCCCGCTTCGTGAAGCGCCCGGGCCACCAACTCCTTTCCACTTCCGCTCTCGCCGCGGAGCAGGACTGCTGCTGACGACAGCGCGACCCGCTCGATCAGCGAATACAGGTCTCGCATCACGATGCTCTTACCGACCAAAGCGGACATCCCGATGCGGCTCTCGACCCGAAGCTGGCGATTTACGCGTCGGAGGGTTCGGTGCTCGAATGCGCGATTTGCGTGAAGCGCGAGCTCGTCGAGACGTGCCGGCTTGACGACGTAATGCCATGCACCGCGTTTCATCGCTTCGATCGCGGACTCGATCGCACCAAACGCCGTCATGATGATGACCGGCAGGTCCGGATCGATGGCCCGAACCGCGTCGAGCACGTCGAGCCCGTCGACGTCGGGCATGCGCAGATCGGTGATGACAAGGTCCGGAATCGAGCTACTCAACGAGTCGATCGCCGATTTTCCGCTGTCGACGACGCGCGACCGCCACCCTTCTTCGCGGAGCTTGTCCGCCAGCAGTCGAGCCATCTCGATGTGATCATCGGCAATGAGAACCGACCGTGCTGTCATGCATTCACCGGCCATACGACGCGAACCGTCGTTCCTTTTCCGACCACGCTGGATATCTCGATCTCGGCGGACTGCGCACGAACGAGCTGCGCGACGACCCAGAGCCCGAGCCCCGTCCCCTGTCCTCGCTTCTTGGTCGTGAAGAAAGGATCGAAGACCTGCTTCTGGATCTCGGGGGCGATGCCGTGCCCGTCGTCGACGATCTCGAGGACCACTGCCTTGTCGCGTGACGTTGCACGAAGCGAGACCTTGCCGCCTCGCTCGCAGGCATCGATCGCGTTCAAAGCGAGGTTGACGACGATCTGTTGCACTTGATCCGGATCCGAGCGGAGGGTAGTCGGTTGGAGAGCATCCACGTGCAGCGTGACTGCGCGCTTCGTTGCCTGCGGAGCCAGCAGCTCGGTGACAGTATGCAGCGAATGCGCCAGGTCGAGCTCTTGCATCGCGGCGGGTGTGGGACGGACGTAGTCGAGGAGCTGTTGGATCAAGCGCGTGACACGGTCGATTTGCTCGATCACGATGCGTTGATTGTCCGCTTCCTTGTGGTCTCCGCCCAGATGCGACAGGGAGAGCTCGACTCGGCCGCGGGCAACGTTGAGCGGCGTTCCGACCTCGTGGGCGATGCCCGCGGCAAGTTGGCCCGCAGTGACAAGCTTCTCGGAATGGAGCAGGCGCTGCTCGATTCGATGTAGCTCGGTCAGGTCATCCAGGACCAGGAGGACGCTGACATCGCCGACGCCGCGTGCGAGCGGAACGGCGTGGATGTTGAGCGACGCTTCCTGCCCGAGCAGCGAGATCCTCTCGCGGTGCAATGACTGAGGCTCCCGGCTCTTGAGCGCTCGATCGACAAGTTGAACGACGAGGGCTACGTCGTCCGGGCGCCCCGCCTCGAAGGTACGATCGAGATGCCTTCCGATGATCTCGCGGCCTAGCCGCTCGGCGAGCCAGCGGTTCACGCCGGTCACGCGGCAATCCTCCGACAGAGCCAGCACCCCACTGGGAATGTGGTCGAGGATCTTCTCGGCCTTCTCGGTCAGGTGTGCAAGGTGATCGGTGTGGCGGATGCGCTCGCGGAGAGCGCGTGCGCGAAAGGAGTTGTGCAGGACGTACGCAGCCGTCGAGAGCAGCAAGACGAGCACGAGTGCGCCACCGACGAGTACGCGGCGCACGATGGTCTCCTCCTGCGTCTGCAGCGCTTGCGTCGATGCAACGACGAGCAGCGTCCACGGCGCCTCGCTGTTGACGACGAGCGGAACCGCGACCGCCACCGCCCTCCCATCTGGTAGTCCGATCGACAGCGCCACTTTGCTATCGACGATGAGCGTCGAATTGGTTCCGAGTGAGGAGCTCGCGAGGACCTTTTTGAAGGTCTCGGCGTGCTGCTTCACGACGTTGACCAGCATCGGATCGCTGATCGTGGCGAAGTTTCCAGAAGCATCGAGGACGGCCGTTCGAGACATCGGATCGCGTTGTATTTTCATGCGCGCGAGGAGCACCGCCGCATCGACAACAACGGCAACGGCCGGGCCGTGATCCTTCGGTCGCCGCGCGAACACCCGATACCAGGCCGCTGGTTCACCGGCTGGTGCGAACGCCCTCGAGACGAACAGCCTGCCGGGCTCCCCCTCCGCACGGGCGAGTATGCGGACGAGCGCCTCGTCCGAACGCAAGGCAACACCAGCAGGTGCGTCGAACGCTGTGACCTTCGTGGTCTCACCGTTGTCTGTGCGCGCGTACATCACGAGGTATTCCCGCTTGATCGACGCGATAGCGTGCAACTCGCGCTCGGCAAGCCGCGTCGTCTCCGCGTTCTTAAGCAATGTGGAAGCAAGCTCGAGGTCGTCTCCAATGTCGGCAACCTCGCCAGCGACACCGCGTGCGGCTTCCTCCATCACCTGCTCGCGATCGCGTCCGTAGCGCGAGCTCAGCGCATCGCGATCTCTCTGAAGAACACGAAGGCCCACGATCACGAGCAGTGACAACGCCGCAACGAGTATTCCACTGACGATCACGAGGGGCCGCCGAGCCATGCCCGATCGGGTTTACCACCATCCAGGCTCTCGTCATCGACTACTGACTCTTGCAGAACGCCACAGCGCCGTTGCGGCTTGCCAGTCGAGGCACGGCACTACGATTGCAACGCGAGAGCCGACAGGAACGCGACGTAGCCGAGCAAAAGAATCGTTCCCTCGATGCGAGTGATACGCCGGCGCGTGGCCATCACGAGCGCGGCAAAGAGTGTCATCGCTCCGAGCGCAGACACGTCAAGCACCACGTCTCCGAGGTTGGCGCGGATATCACCTGCAAACGCCGCAGCCGACAGGATCAAGAGCACGTTGAAGATGTTCGAGCCGACGACGTTACCTACCGCAATGTCGCCATGCCCGCGGACTGCGGCCACCAGCGCCGTTGCAAGCTCCGGGATCGATGTCCCCACTGCCACGATCGTGAGACCGATGATGCGCTCACTCATTCCAGCGATGCGAGCGACACCGACGGCTCCTATCACGAGGAAGTGACCGCCGCCGATGAGGAGAACGAGCCCGGCGAAGACGAGCCCGGCAAGTGTGCTCCGCTTGCGAGGAGGCGACATCGCTGTCGCCGCCGCTGTAGCTTCGGCCACGTGGTCGATCGCCGCGAGGCTCGCTCGCTTCGTGGTGACGATCATCCAGGTCGTGTAAGCGAAGGCGAGGCCCAGCAAGCCACCCGCTTCGATCGGGCTCACATGATCGTCCAGAAGCGTGAGAGGCACGAGCGCGGTCGCGAGGAGCAAGACAGGCAGCTCGCGGACCACGATCTGACGGTCCACCTGCATCGTTCGAACCAGGGCCGCAAGTGCGAGGATCAAGCCCAGGTTCGCAATGTTCGATCCGATCACGTTGCCCAGCGCGATGGCCCCCTGGCCACGGATGCCAGCACTGATGCCGACGACCAGCTCGGGGGCTGACGTTCCGTACGCAACGACCGTCAACCCGATGATCAGGGGTTTGATGCCCAACGAGCGGGCGAGACCGGCAGCGCCCCCGATCAGCCACTCTGCACCGAAATACAGCATCGCGAGGCCCAGAACGATCTGAGCGATATCCCATGCGATCGGGGGCATGGAGTGGTTGTACCTGACCGCCGGTGGATAACAGATCCGGTCAGGAGCCGAACTTGCAGTCCATTCCATCCCATGGCTCTGACGGACACCCCCCGCCTCCCGCCCGGCGCCTCCGAGAACGCGGTCCGGCTCGCGCGCTCTGTGTACCGTCCGCTCGAACGATTTCTCCACATCGAGGCAGCGAGCGGAATCATCCTGGTTGTGGCTGCAGCCGTTGCACTCGTCTGGGCGAACTCGCCGTGGGCGGGCGCCTATGCCGCACTCTGGAAGACTCCTCTCCACATCGGCGCGGGCAACCACACGCTCGAGCTCTCGGTGCAGTTCTTCATCAACGATGTGTTGATGGCCATCTTCTTCTTCGTGGTCGGTCTCGAGATCCGCCGCGAGATGCACGCCGGCGAGCTGAGTGACCTTCGCCGTGCGGCGCTGCCGATCATCGCTGCGATCGGCGGCATGCTCGTACCGGCCGCGATCTATGCCGTGCTGAACACCAGCGGACCCGCAGCGCGAGGCTGGGCTGTGCCCATGGCCACCGATATCGCCTTTGCTGTGGGCGTGCTCGCGCTGCTTGGAAAGCGCGTACCACCAAGTCTTCGCGTGTTCCTGCTCGCGCTCGCGATCATCGATGACATCGGAGCTATCGTGGTCATCGCGATCTTCTACTCGTCGGGCATCGAGCTGACCGGAATCGGAGTGGCCGTGCTCGGGATCCTCGCGATCCTCGGGCTCCAGCGTCTCGGAGTCCGAGGGGTGGTCGCATACGTTGTCCCTGCGGTTATCGTGTGGGTCGGGGTGTACAGCGCGGGAATCCATCCGACGATCGCAGGCGTGATCGTCGGCCTGTTGACGCCGGCGGTGGCTTGGTACGGCCCTCGCCGGTTTGTCGCTGCAGCCCGCGAGGACCTCGGCACGATCGCCGAGAAGGCGAACAACGGGGCAACGGCCCACGAGCTCGCCGAAACGATGACGAGTCTCAAGCGTGCTCAGCGTGAAGCGCTCTCTCCCGTCGAGCGGATCGAGCGTGCCATGCACCCGTGGGTCGCTTTCGCGATCATGCCGGTGTTCGCGCTCGCCAACGCCGGCGTGAATGTTGGCGATGCTGGCATCACCACGATGCCCATGGTCGCAATCGGAATCACCGGAGGGCTCGTCATCGGGAAGCTCGTCGGCGTGCTCGGCGCCAGCGCGCTCGCGGTGAAGCTCGGGATCACATCACTGCCGCGAGGCGCGACATGGCGCGGTATCGGCATCGTCGGCCTGGTCGCTGGAATCGGGTTTACGATGGCCCTGTTCATCGCCGATCTCGCATTTGGGGGCCGGCCCGATCTTCACGGGGTCTCCAAGGTCGGCATCCTCATCGCGTCAGCCGCTGCGGCAGTCGCCACACTCGTCCTCGGTCGTATTCTTCTCGATCCCACACCCGTTCCAGGCGCAGCCTTGACGGTCGAGGACGCTGAGACATCGACCGAGAAGTGATGGCCGCATTTCGCAACACCACTCATGCAGAATGCACGGAGGTACTCTCTCGTACAGGTGCGCCGAGCTGGGTGCGTTCGGAGTCGAGCGTCCGGAGTTGCAGGCTGAAGGTAGCGCCCTGCCCAAGTACGCTCTCGACGGTGAGCTCGCCTCCGTGTGCCTCCGCGATGCGATGGGCGACCCACAAGCCGAGCCCGATACCGGGCGCGATCGCCTTGGATGTACTGACACGGTGGAACGGCTGGAACAGTGCCCGCTGCTCGTCGGCGGAGATGCCGACGCCATGATCGGCAACACGCAGCACTGCGCGCCCTGACACGAGGGTGAGCTCGACCTCGACGGGAGTGTCGCGTGGGGAGTACTTGAGCGCGTTCGAGACCAGATTCTCGATGACCTGCTCGATCCGCAGCGCATCACAACGAACGAGCACCGGCTGCTCTGGCAGGTGCACCGACACCCGGTCGTCCTGCACCGCCTCAGCCACGATGACCTTGAGGTCGTGGACGTGCAAGCTGAGCTCGAGCTCGCCCGCATCGATTGCGGCAAGACTCAAGAAGTCCCCCACCATCCTCTCGATCCGCGCCACCTGTCGGCGCGCACGGTCACACACGAGTTGGTTCTGCGGCGTGACGTCGGCTGCCAGAAGCTCGAGAGACAGTGACATGACGGAGAGCGGGTTGCGCAGATCGTGTGCGACGCCACCGAGAAACGCGATCTGCGATCGGCGCTGCGCTTCGACCGCATCTGCTAGCTCGTTGAACCGTTTACTCATCTCCCGAAGCTCCGGCGGACCGGTCTCATCGGCGCGCACGTCCCGCTCGCCGCAGCCGAACCGCGTCATCATCTCGGCGAGCCCGAAGAACGGACGAAACGCGCGACGAACCCAGACCGCGGCCATCCCTCCGACGATCAGCAGCAACGAACAGGCGCCGAACCCGAGGATGTTGCCAATCAAGTTCCCATGCGCGGCATCCTCGCGACTCGCTCGCGCCTGGACCACGTTGAGTGTGGCGAGAGCTTCCAGTGCTCCGAACGCGGCTGCGTGCTGGATCTCTGGTTGCCGTGACGCCGTCAGGTAGGACTCCACGCTCGCGGTGGCGGACTCCAGCAGCTGGAGCTCTTGCTGCGAGCTCACGTGCTTGCGTGCGCCGAACATCTTTCGACGCAGATTGCCCGCGATGTCGTGACCGACGAGCGTGTCCCGTGCGCCGGCATGGAGCAGCAGGTCGATCTGGGCTTCTTCGACAATCCTGACGCTCTCGACCGAAGAGCCGATGCTCTCGGTGGCGACCTGCAACCTGGTGGTCAAGACGACGAGCGCTACCGATACCAGGAGCGAGAGCGCTGTCAGGAGCACCATCACGGTCACGAAGATCGACCGGATCCTCCACGGCTGCTTGCTCATGCCGCCCAGTCGTGCAGGATGCGGACCGCCACTCTCAGAGATGTCGGGAGCGCCCGTCAGTCGATGCGTTTCCACGGGGATTTGCCGGTGAACCGCGTGTAGAGCTGATACCCGAGCCAGCGCAGCGGCTCGAGCGGGATGCCACTTGGCTTGCGCATGAAGAACGCGACGTCACGCCACCGCGCGTCGTCGCCCGCGTAGATGTCAGAAATCACCGTGCCGGCGAGGTTCGCGAGCGTGATGCCATGTCCGCTGTATCCGAGGCCGTAATAGACGTTGCGGTGCTTGCCCGTCACGCCGATCGCGCAGTGACGCACGAGCGTCAGATCGAGTGGCCCACTCCAGCGGTGGCGGATCGGCACGTCGGCGAGCGCTGGCAGGTAGCTCACGAGCGAGCGGCGTAGCGCGTGGGTGGCGGCGTCGTCGGGGGTCGCGTCATACGCGGTCGCGTTGCCGAAGCGGTAGGCGTATGCGTCTGTCGAGCCGCCGCCGAAGATCACCCGCCCCGCGGTGTCGACGCTGCAATATGCGAGGCGTGGTGAATCGTCGAAGAAACCGGCGAGGCGATCGAAGCCGAGGAGAGCGAGCAGATCGGGGGGCAGCGGATCGGTCGCGATCACGTGTGAGATCACCGGCAACAGGCCGGTGCGGAAGTAGCCGAGGCGCGGAGTGTATCCGCTCGTGGATAGCACGATCGCCATGGCGCGGATGGTGGCGGCGGGCGTGACGAGATCGATCGTCTCGCCCTCGCGGATGCGCCTGACGGGCGTGCCCTCGTAGATCTGCACCCCTTGCGCGAGGAGAACGGGGCGCATGGCGCGCAGCAGGTCGACACCGACGAGCATGCCCTCTCCGGGATCGAGCACAGCGCCGTGGGCGCCGTGTAGCGGCATCGCCGCCGTGAGCTGGGCGCCGCGCAGGTAGCGCAGCGGAATGCCGCGCGCGATCAGCTGCTCGGTGACGGCGTGAGCCTCGTCGGCCGCCTTCGAGCTTGTCGCGACGTGCAGGCAGCCGGTGCGGCGAAAGCGAACCTTCAGGTCGTGCTCGCGGATCAATGATTCGACCGCGTCGATCGCGCCGTTCGTGATCGCGTGCTCGCGCGCCATCAGCTCGGGATCGGCGTCGCGCACGGTGATGCCGTTCAGGATGAGGCCGCCGTTGCGGCCGCTCGCGCCGTTGCCGAGGCGCTTCGCCTCTACGAGTGCGATGCCGAGCTTCGGAAAGCGACGGCTCAACTGGTACGCGGTGGACACGCCGGTGAATCCGCCACCGACGATCGCGACGTCGACCGTCAGATCCTTGGAGAGCGGCGGCGCCGGCGTGTCCTCCGGCGCACCCTCGAGCCAGCTCGCCCGATTGTCGTCGAAGATGTCGTCGGTCATCTCACCATCACTTGACGTTGCCGAAGCTCACGAGCTTGGTCTCGAGATTGTCCTCGAGGCCTTCGCGACCGCCTTCGTGGCCGACGCCACTCTCCTTGCGACCCGTGAACGGTGCCTCGGTGGCCTGGGGCGACCACTCGTTGACGCCGATCATCCCGAACTCGAGCCGCTCGTACGCCTTCATGGCCGCGGACAGATCGTTCGTGAACACGTAAGCCGCGAGGCCGTAGCGCGTGGCATTCGCGGCATCGATCGCCGCATCGAGCTGATCGAACGACGTCATCGCAAACAGCGGACCGAACACCTCCTCAGAGAACGCCGAGGTGGTCGGATCGACGTTGCCGAGCACCGTCGGCTCGAGGAAGTAGCCCTTGCGCGCAGGCCGCTTGCCACCCGTGCGGATCTGGGCGCCTGCTTGCGTGGCCGCCGCGATCAACCCTTCAACTCGTTCTCTGTGACGCGCGCTGATGAGCGGCCCGATGCGTGATGCTGTGTCCAGGCCGGGACCGACGGGCAGCTTGCGCGTCTCCTCGACGACGATCTCCTCGAACCTGGCAGCCTTGTCGCGCGGCACGAAGAAGCGTTGCGGCGACACGCACACCTGACCGGCGTTGCGGAACTTCGCGGCGACGGCGCCCCTGGCAACCACCTCGATATCCGCATCGGGCAGCACGAGCACGGGCGCATTGCCGCCGAGCTCGAGGGAGAGGCGAGTCATCGTACGCGATGCGCCGTCCATCAGCAGCTTGCCAACACCGACCGAGCCAGTGAATGACAGCTTGCGCAGGTCGCGGTGATCGAGCATCGCCTGCCCCATCGCTTGCGCGTCGCCGTTGACGAGATTGCACACACCCGGCGGTAGCCCGGCCTCGGCGAGGATCTGCACGATCGCCATCGCAGACAGCGGCGTCAGCTCGGCGGGTCGTACGACCACAGGGCACCCTGCCGCCAGCGCTGCCGCGATCGCGCGTGCTGGGTTGTACGCGGGAAAGTTCCAAGCCGTGATCACGCCGACGACACCGATGGGCTCGCGCAGCACCATCATGCGCTTCGTCGCGACGCGCGACGCGATCGTGCGGCCGCTGACGCGCTTGCCCTCCTCGGCGTACCAGTCGAACAGATCGGCCGCGACGGTCCACTCGCCCGTTGCCTCGCGCAGTGGCTTGCCCGCTTCGCGGACGGTCAATTCAGCGAGCAGCGGAGCGCGCTCTCGCATCGCACGTGCCGCGTTGGCGAGGATCGCGCCGCGCTCGTAGGACGTCATCGCGCGCCAGGCTGGAAACGCTCGCTGCGCGACATCGACGGCGCGCACGACATCCTCGGCGCCGCCGAACGGCAGGCTCGCGACGACGTCCTCGCTACCGGGATCGATCAGGTCGCGACGTCCGCCGCCCGCGGCATCCACCCACGCGCCGCCGATGAACTGTGCTTGTCCTGCGGTCATGGTCCGTGCTCCCCGACGTAAGCAAGCGCCTCTCCGACGACGGCCATCGCCTCGCGTAGCTCACCCTCGGTGATCGAGAGCGGCGGCATGAAGCGGATGCAGTTGGAATAGAGGCCAGCGCGGATCAGCAGCACGCCATGTGCGACCGAACGCTTGATAATGGCGAGCGCGTGCGCGGGTGCGGGCGCCTTGGTGTCGTGATCGAGCACGAGCTCGAGCAGCAGCATCGGACCCAGACCTCGCACGTCTCCGACGAGCTTGGACTCCCCCTGCATGAGTTCCAGCCCAGCACGCAACACCTCGCCGATACGGTGCGCGTGCGAGAGGAACGCGGGGGACCGGATCAGCTTCACGGCCTCGATCGCCGCGACACAGGCAACCGGGCTACCGCCATACGTCCCGCCGAGACCTCCGACGTGCGGAGCATCCATGATGTCGGCCCGACCCGTCGTCGCGCTGATCGGCATGCCGGCACCGAGCGCCTTTGCCATCGTGATCACGTCGGGAACGACGCCGAGCTGCTCGCACGCGAACAGCGTGCCAGTACGGCCTAGCCCGGTCTGCACCTCGTCGGCGATCATCACGATCCCGTGCTGAGTGCACAGCTCGCGGATGCGCTGCAAGAATCGCGTGGGCATCGGGATGAAGCCCGCCTCGCCTTGCACCGGCTCGATGATGATCGCCGCAAGCGCCAGCGGATCGACCTGCGCGATCAGTGCGCGCTCGAGCTGCACGATGCAGCCATCGACATACGCGTCCTCGCTCATGCCGGCCGGTCTGCGGAACGGCTCCGGCGCCGGGATGCGATACACCTCCGGCGCGAACGGTCCAAAGCCCTGCTTGAACAGGCCGTACTTGCTCGTCAGCGACAGCGTGAGCAGCGTGCGTCCGTGGTAGCCACCCTCGAAGCACAGTACGCCGGCGCGTTTGGTGAACGCGCGGGCGATCTTGATCGCGTTCTCGACGGCCTCGGCCCCACTGTTCGCCAGCAGCGTCTTCTTCGCGAACGTGCCAGGCGTGACCTCGTTGAGCAGCTCGCACAGCTCGACGTAGGGCTCGTAGGTAGCGACGAGCGCGCACGAGTGCAGCAGCTTCTTCGCCTGCGCCTCGATCGCGGCGACGACGGTCGGCGGACAGTGGCCCGCGAGTGTCATGCCGATGCCGCCGGCGAGATCGATGAGCACGTTGCCGTCGACATCGTGCACGCGCGCGCCCTCTGCGCGATCGATCACGACATCGGTCGACTTCGCCAGGCCCCGCACGACGGCGTTGGCCCGTCGCTCGAGCAGCGCGCGACTCTTCGGGCCTGGAATCTCGGTGACGCGCTGAATGACCTGGGATGCTGGAGTTGTCGTCATGACGGAAACCTCACTTCTCGCTCGGCCGGCAGCACGAGCACGATGCCGTATCGGTCGCAGATCGGGTCATTGATGTAGTTCGCGACGAGGCCACGCGGCTCGAAGCCGATGTGCCGCTGTGCCGAGACCGTCGGATCCTCGCGCGAGCCGGCGAGGAGCTCCG
>JBBQFU010000030.1:0-45038 GCA_038322185.1 Haliangiales bacterium | reverse complement strand
CAAGGAGGCCCGGTCCCGCATGGTCTCGCTCAAGAAAGAGCTGGCCGGCCCCGACCCGCTAAACGTCCTCGATCTCACGGCTCGGCAGCGAGCTTCGGACGCCGGCCACGCCGGGGCTACGAGGGTCCAGGACAGGCTCCGGGCCCAGGCCGAGGCCGGACGGTCCTTTGCGAGGTTGGCCGACCTGGCCTCCGCCCTGGCCCCACGGTTATTTGAAGCCGATCGCCGCCGGTAAGCTGTCGGGACCCAAAGAAGAGCCATGTGCTGTTGTCCAAGCCAAGGTCACCTTATAGTCACCCGCAATGGGTGATGAGGACCCCGATCTCGATCGGGCCCGCAATGGTGATCGCGAAGCTTTCGGGCGTCTTGTCAAGCGCCACCACCGACGCGTGTACGCCGCAGCACTCCATATTCTCGGTAGCCACAGCGACGCCGACGACGCGACGCAGGAGTCGTTCGTCCGCGCGTACAAGGGTCTGTCGTCGTTCGATGGCCGCGCCGACTTCTTCACCTGGCTCTATCGCATCACGGTGAACACCGCGCTCAACTCGCTGCGCGGCGGCAAGCGCACCAGTGCGCTGTCGCAGAAGGGCGGCGATGAAGCGGCCCACGTGGGCGGTCGCCCCGAGTCACTCGGACAGGGTGCGCCAACGCCTGCGCAGAAAGCGCAGACCGGCGCCGAGATGCAGCGCGTGCTCGAAGCGATCGCGGAGCTGTCGCCCTCGCTGCGCGTGACGCTCGTGCTCGCCACGATCGAAGAGCTTCCCCACAAGCAGATCGCAGAGATCCTGGAGATTCCCGAAGGGACTGTTGCGTGGCGGGTAAATGAGGCAAGGCGTCTGCTGCGCCAGCGCCTCGCATCCGTCGAGCCAATGTCAGCCGCCCGGAAGTGAAGCCATGCCTGACGATTTGGACAACATGATCCGCGGTGCAATGAAAGTGCTGGACGAGCAAACGCCGTCAGGTTATTTCGATGCCGCTCCGAATCAGATTCTTTCGCGCCTGGAGGACGGCAGTATGCAACAGGGTATGACCAGCTCTCGTGGCAAGGCAGATGTCAATGCGCTGATGGGACCCCCGGTGGTGCCCGAGGACGCCGATACGAACCCGACCCCGAAGGTCGAGGCGAGCGGTGTCGAGCCGCTTCCGAAGGCGCCCGTGGTCGCGGCCGCTGCCGCATCGCCCACGCCCGCATCGACTGCGGATCGCGAAGAAGACTCCGGCCTGCACGACATCCGCAATCTCGCGCAGTCGACGAAGCAGCGCCTGTCGAGCCGCCGCATCACGAACAGCCCGCCGACCAGCGATAACGTTCTCGCGTCGTCGTCGGGCAGCTTCGCGAACATCGCGCTGCCGCAGCCTGCGAAGATGGTGTCGCTCCCCGATCTCGAGGACCTGCCGTCGAAGCAGGAAGTGATGGCAGCGCAGAAGGCCGCCGCGAAGGCGCGCAAGAACAAGCCGACCGCACAGCCCGATCTCAAGCAAGACGTGCTCGCCCCGCAGGCGACCGCCAATGCCGCGCTCGCCGCGATGTCGGCGACCCCGGTTGCCGAGGTCGAAGCGACGCCTGTTCGTCAGGCGTTCACGCTCCCATCGATGGAGCGCAAGAAGTCCAAGGCACCGCTCTTCGCGGTCCTCGGCCTCGGCGTCGCCGCCGCGGCTGGTGCCTTTGTCATGATGGGGAACAAGGACGAGGCGAAGTCGACGGCTGCTGGCACGGCAGACACCGCACCAGCGCAGGTCGCCGTCGCGACTCCCGCTGCCGAGCCCGCGCCTGCACCGCCTCCCGCGCCCGTCGAGGAAGCCAAGGCGGTCGAGCCCGAGGTTGCCCCCGTGGTAGCCGCGGCGGACGACGACGACAAGGCCGAGCCCCGCAAGAAGGCCGGCCGTGGTGGCACGAAGAAGGAAGCCGCCGAGAAGACCGAGGTCATCGCGAAGGCGGAGACCAAGACCGAGCCGAAGACCGAGGCGCCCAAGGACCTCAAGCGTCCCGATGGCTCCAAGGGCGGCGAGCAGCAGGCCGAACAGTCGTTCGACTCGCTCCTCAAGGAAGCCGGCGTCGAGGACAAGAAGGAAGCGAAGCCGAAGCTCGAGAAGAAGTCGCTGTCGGGCGACGACTTCAAGAAGGGCATGTCGGCAATCAACGCCAAGGCTCAGGGTTGCTACAAGGGCACCCAGGGCACCGCGACCGTGAAGCTGACGGTCGCCCCGTCGGGTGCGGTCACGAAGGCATCGGTTGGCGGCGCGTTCGCCGGCAAGCCGGAAGGTGCCTGCGTCGAGGCAGCGGTCAAGGGCGCCACGTTCCCCGCGTGGGACGGCGGCCCGCAGAGCTTCAACTACTCGTACATGCTCTCGGACTAACGTCCGCCGGCCGTACGTAGGGGGCATGCAAGGCCACGAGCAATTGGTCTTGCTGCTCCCGCGTGCCCGGGTATAGGTTCGCCGGCCGATTCATGAAGGTTTCGATCGGTCGTTATTTCGAGGACTTCAGCGTGGGCCAGCACATGGTCCACGCGGTGCCTCGCACGCTGCACGGCGGCGACATCTCGACGTACTTCTCGCTGACCGGGGATCGTTCTCCGCTGGCGTCGTCGACGGAGCTCGCTCGCTCCCTCGGGTTCGTTCGCGAGGTGATGCCCGAGATGCTGGTGTTCCACATCGTGTTCGGCAAGAGCGTGCCGGACATCTCGCACAACGCGACGGCCAACCTCGGTTACGCAGACGTCCGCTTCCTGCGACCGGTCTACCCGGGTGACACGCTGGTCGCCGAGAGCGAAGTGATCGGTCTGCGCGAAGTGTCGAGCGGCGAGGCCGGCGTGGTCTACGTCCGCACGCGCGGCACGAACCAGAAGGGCCAAGAAGTGCTCTCGTTCGTGCGCTGGGTGATGGTTCCCAAGCGCGACGCGAACGCGGCGAAGGGCGTCAACGAGGTCCCACAGCTACCGGCGACGGTCACCGTCGATCGCCTGCCGGTCCCCGAGAATCTGAACCTCCAGCGCTACAGCGATCTGTCGTGGGCGATGAACCCCGGCGCGCGCTGGGAGGAATACGAAGCAGGCGAGCGCCTCGATCATCCCGATGCGATGACGATCGAGGAAGCCGATCACATGCAGGCGACTCGCCTGTATCACAACAGCGCGCAGGTTCACTTCGACCAGCAGGCGATGGCGAGCTCGCGATTCGGCAAGCGTCTCGTCTACGGCGGTCACGTGAT
This sequence comes from Haliangiales bacterium, assembly GCA_038322185.1. Taxonomy (GTDB): domain Bacteria; phylum Myxococcota_A; class Polyangia; order Haliangiales; family Haliangiaceae; genus JABFXX01. Next base: position 41,824 of record JBBQFU010000030.1, on the reverse strand, counting down.
CAGCGTCGCGATGGCGCTGTCGCAGAACGGCCTCGGCACCGCGCTGCGCATCGCTGCCTGGACTGGTGGCGCGCACGTGAACCCGACGGGTGGTGGCGACACTCTTCGCGCGTTCACCGAGATCGTCGAGACGGCCGAAATTCCGGGCCGCCGCGATGTCGGCGCGCTGCGCCTGCGGCTCAACGCGGTCAAGAACACGCCGGCGGCAGATCTGCCGGGCGTCGCGTCGTTGCTGTCGGGCACCAAGGATCCGCGCATCGTGCTCGAGCTCGACTACTGGGTACTTGTGCCCCGCGTCGCCGATCACACGGCACGCGCTTCGCTCGTCTCGATCGCCCGCTAGACCCGCGCGCGTCATCGATTGCGCTACTGTGCCGCCCATGTTCAAGGCAGCTCTGTTCGCAATCGTTCTCGCGGCGTGTGGTGGTAAGTCGAAGCCGGCGGCGCCGGTGGAGAAGACCGAGACGGTCACGACGACGGTGGTAGCGCCGCCCGAGGAGGCCAAGCCGGCCGAGCCCGATCCGTCGGTGCTGGCGGCGGCCGAGCTCGCCGAGCAGTACGACGCCGGCAAGAAGATCTACGCCGACAAGGATTGCGACACCTGCCACGGTGACGCCGGCCAGGGCAACGCGAAGGGCAGCCCGCCGGTGATCGGCGAGAAGGCGTTCCCGGAGAAGCCGGCGAAGGCGTCGAAGCTCCGCAAGGGCATCATGTTCAAGACCGCGAAGGACGTGATGGACTTCGTGAAGGCGAAGATGCCGATCAAGACGCCGAACACGCTGACCGACGAGGAGGCCGCCGCGGTCACCGCGTGGATGCTCTCGGAGAGCAAGGTCAACATCACCGCGAAGCTCGACGCGTCGAACGCAGCCAGCATCAACCTGCGTTAGCGCGCGACACGCCAGCGCTCGCGCCAGGCAATCCAGCCGGCGAGGAGCGCGATCACCGCGAACCCTGCGGCGAGCGCGCCGACGACGCGCCCTCTCGAGCTCGCCTCGACGGCGAACGGACCGACGTGCGCGAGGCGAGGGCGAATGGCCCCGAGCTCGACGACGATCGCGGGCTCGCTGATCTCGGGCGCGGTGCCGCGCACGAGCGCGATCGCCGAGCGCTGGATCGCGCGCCGATCGGCAACGTCATCGACCACGACGAGCACGGCCGCGCTCCCAGGTGTGGCCGACTGCGATAGCGGATCGAGCATCGGACGGCGCAGCGTCACCTCGGCGCGCACCGCCCCCGGCAGCTGGGCGAGCTGCCCGGCGAGACGCGTGGCATCGGCGTGGTCGGCCGCGCGATGACGCTCGACGGGTCCATCGATCATCGGCGCGCATGCCACGAGGGCGACGAGCACGGTGACAGCGATACGCACGCGATCACGCTACCTCAGGTGCACTTGGTTCTGCCTGCGCCGAGATCGCCTCGAATCTCGGGTACCGTTACGACGTGAACGCTGTCGCGCACTTCGCCGCGCTGGTCCCGTCGGACGCGGTGCGTCGGCTGGCTGCGCTGCGCGTGGTGCGTTTCGACGCCCATCGCGCACCCCCTGGAACCCGCGCGCTGGACGTCGCCGCTGCGCGCGACCATGTGGTGTCGCGGTGGGGGGATGATCTCTGTGGATTCCTCAACGCACTGACACGCGGAGAGCTGACGTCCCTTGGAGACCAGCTGGGCGTGCGTGCAGCGGATGCACGCGCACCACAGCTACGCGAGCAGCTCTGGCGGCGCGGCGCAGCGCTCGAGCGTGGCGGTGACGCCGAGGTGCCGCCGGCGCTGCAGCCACGCCCGGTGCTGCTCGGGGGCCATCTCGTGATCCAGGCGGCACCGCGCGGGGTGTACCCGCCGAGCGAGAGCTACCCGCGATCGATTCCTGGCGACGCGCGCCCGCTGCCGCCCGACGACGAGCCCGAGACCGTCGACGACCTGCTCGCGGCCGCCGACCGCGCCCTGGGTGTACGGCTTGGAACGCGCGGGCGGGACAAGGGTGCGTGGGGCTTGCGCGCCGCGTCGCTGCTCGGCGTGGTCGAGCGGGGTGGCGACGAGCCGGACTGGCGCGGCGATGTCGAGATCAAGACCGTGCCGGTCGCGCGCGAGCCGAGTGGTCTGTGGCGCGTGGTCGAGGATCCGGCGATCGCGATGGTGCGCGAGGGCGGGGCGCTCGCGAAGCTGCAGCGCACACTGTGGCTCGCGCGAACCGACTTGCCGGATGGCGACGCGACGATCATCTCGTGGTACCTGCTCGATTGGGATTCCACCGTGGCACGCCTCGCACGCCGTTACCTGCACGAGCGCCCCAAGGGGCCGGCTGGCACCGACCAGCGTGGATGGTATCTATCCAAGCGCTTCTTCGCGGATGCGGGCCTGCTCGCAACGCTGAATGGAAACCCGTGATCGTCGACGAGCTCCGCATCATCGGTTCGACCCAGACCAACGTCGTCATGGAGGCGGAGCTGATCCGGATCGCGCAGCGCGCGGTCAAGCAGCGCCCGCCCAAGCCGCGCAAGGAAGGGCTCGGTCAGCTCGTGTTCCCGTTCGATCGAGACCTCGCGTGGGCCGCGGTCACGTACCTGCGCACGCCGACGCGCGTGCTCTGGGATCTGTACCGATCAAAGGCGACGCGGCTCGAGGCGCTCTACGACGATCTGGTCGCAGATATCCGCGAGGACCAGCGCGCGCTGTGGCGTGACGGCAGCGGCATCTCGGTCGAGGCTCGGCGCGTCGATGACTTCGCCGCAGGCGAGCGCCAGGTCGTGGGCACCGTGAAGAACGCGCTGATCGACACGCTCGCGCAGCGCGGCATCCGCCTGCATGTCGACCCCGAGCGGGCGGCTACGCGCTGGGTCGCCCGCATGGACGAAGCCGGTGACATCGTGGTCTCGATCGACCTCGGCGGCGGCTCGCTGTCCCAGCGCGGCTGGCGTCGCGAGGCCGGTGACGCGCCACTGCGCGAGCATCTCGCCGCGGTGCTGCTCATGCTGGCCCGCTTCGATCCGCGCAAGGACGTGCTCGTCGATCCGATGTGCGGCTCCGGCACGATTCCGATCGAGGCGGTGCACCTCGCGCGCGCGACGCCGCGCCACACGCCAGGCCTCACGGCGCTCGGTATCCGCCACGTGTCGGCCGATGCGACGAGCCTCGAGGCGGCGCCGCTCTACGCCGATGCCGCGCCGCTCGTGATCGGCTGCGACATCGATCTCGACGTGCTCGCCGCCGCACGCGACAACGCCCGCGCCGCGCGCGTGGCCGAGCAGATCACCTGGCAGCGATCCGACGTCGCGATGCTCACGCCGACGATCATCGGTGACATCGCCGTCGAACGCGGGAGAGAGCGTCCGGATACCGGACTGATCCTGTCGAACCCGCCCTACGGCGAGCGCCTCGACGAGCAGGACCTACGCATCCTCTACACCGCGCTCGCTCATACCTGCGTGAAGTTTCGCGGCTGGCGCGCATGCTTCATCGTCGGCAACCCGCTGCTCGAGGAGACGTTCTTTCACATCCTCGGCCGGCCGCGGATCAAGAAGCCGCTCGCGAACGCCAACCTGCGCGCGTACTTCTATCTCTACGAGCTGTGAGCGATCACGCGTCTTCTTGAGCGGCCCACGCGCTGATCAGCTCGAAGTCGTCGATGATGCGCGAGTGGTAGTGACCCCACGTATCGGACACCATCACCATCGAGCCGCGCGAGAGCTGCGGCGTCAGGTAGATCGCGAAGTAGCGGGCACCGGACCCGTCCTCGACCTCGCCCACGACATCGAGCGCCTGATCCGACACCGGGCAGACCAGCTCGCACTTGGTCCCGGCCGGGATATCGGTCATCCCGTCCTTGCGACCATCACCGTGGATCGGGGACAGGTGAACCAGGCCCTCGCGACCGGCTGCGCGGATCTTCAGGGTCACGGCGGGGTGGCCATCGAAGGTCACCTCGCTGATCCCCACGAGGTTATGGCCTTTGGGGCCGAATGCTTGCGTGACGATCACCACGACGTCGTTCTCCACCGTCAACTGCGGGCTTGGAATGGCGCGGTGCTTGCCGGTGATATGCAGATTTCGGCGGTCGACGGGGTCCACAGGGTGAGCTGACAACGGGGGCCGGCCGATGGCAAGCAATGACAGCCCTAGACGGTTCCGGCGCGGGGGCAGGGGCGCGTGTATACTTTTGGCTCGCGATGATTCGTGTCCTCTCGATCGCGCTCGGTGTCGCTCTCCTCATCGGTCTACCTGCGCCGGCGTTCGCGCGGCCGCGTGTGGCCATCGTCGCGATCGAAGGCGACAAGTCCGGCGAGCTCGCCGACCTCCTGGCCGAGCTCCTGGAAAACGACTTCTCGATCGTCGGCCCCCGCGCCACGACCCGCGCGATCGACAAGCTCGGCTACGACACCGACCTCACGTCCAAGCAGCTCAAGAAGCTCGCGGCAGAGCTCGAGGCCGAGGGAGTCATCCGAGGCGACGTCGCCAAGAAGAAGAGTGGCCGCAAGGTCCTTCACCTCAAACTGTTTTTGAACGGCAAGAAGGTCCGCGGGTTCAAGGTCGAGTTTGCGAGTGCCCGGTCCGAGAAGCTCAAGTCAGCGCTCAAGGAGAAGCTGCTCGAGAAGCTCGGCGGCGTCGAGGCAGTTGCGGAGAAGAAGCCCCCGAAGAAGCCAAAGGGCGAGACCGAGGGTGATGAGCCGGTCGCGGAGAAGAAGCCCAAGAAGAAGCCCAAGAAGGACGACGAGGGTGATGAGGGTGAAGGCGAGGGCGAGTCTGAAGACGACGACGACAGCAAGAAGAAGAAGCGCGTCGCCGCGAGTGACGATGATGAGTCGATCGACAGCGAGTCCGAGGGTGGCGATGGTGCCGGCGTTGCCGACAACCCGCACACCGCCAATCGCGCGGCGGTTCGCGTGGACCTCGGTCCGTCGCTGTCACGCCGCCAGCTGAGCTTCACGTCGCGCTCGTTCGAGCAGGCGCCGCGGCCCTACACGAACGACCCGGTTCCCGGTGGTCGCGTCGAGGCCGAGATCTATCCGCTCGCGTTCGGCAATCCCAACGGCATCGCCTCGGGCCTCGGCATCGGCGGTGAGTTCGATCAGACACTCAGCTTGAATCTGCAGAGCACCGTACAGCCAGGCACGAAGTTTCCAGTGAAGCAGAGCCACTGGGCGGTGGGAGCCCGCTTCCGGCTCGTGATTGGCAAGAAGGCGACGAGCCCGAGCGTCACCCTGAAGGCGGGGTACGCGAGCCGCTCGTTCACCGTCGATCGCTCCAAGCTCATGAGCGGCAACATCATCGACCTACCTGATGTTGGCTACAAAGGCTTCACCGGCGGCGCGGAGTTGAGGTTTCCCGTCGGTGGCCGGGCTGCGATCTTCGCCGGTGGTGGCGGTGTGTTCGTGACGACGACCGGCGCCATCCAGACTGCGGCACAGTACGGTCAGGCCAAGGTCACGGGAGCTGAAGCACGCGTCGGCGTGGACATCTCGATCACCAAGCGCCTGGCGCTCAAGCTCATGGGCGAGTTTACGCAGATGGGTTTCGCGTTCACGGGGACCGGCGAGATGTCGAACAACCGCGACGGTGACCCGGCGACCAAGGACGTGGGCGGGGCGGCCGACCGCTACATTGGCGGCTCCCTCCTGTTCGGCGTCCTTTACTAGCCGCGAGCTCCGAGCGATCCTCGTCAGGTGCAACCGCCCTCGGCACCGCGTGATCGTCTCGTGGTCGCGCACCCTGACCGTAAGGCGCAGCGTTCGCTGCAGCGGTTGGTCGGCGCCACACTGTGTCCGGTCGAGGTCGTTGCCGATCCTGATGAGCTGACCACGCCGATCGATCCATCGACGATCGTGATCCTCGACGCGAGTATCGCGCAGGCGCGGCCCGAGCTGCGTGACCGGCCGGCTCGCGCGTGGATCACGGTGCCTGGCGAAGGCAATGCACCGTCGGATGGCGCGATCACGACTCATCTCCTGACGGTTGGTTGGGAGCACGTCGTCGCGCATCCGATGCCCGTGCTCGCCGAGGAGCTGCTCGCCACGGTGCAGAAGATCCTCCGTCGCAACTGCTTCGGGCTCGAGAAGTACATGGCGTGGGGAGCCGAGGTCCGCAGCTACACGCTCGACGACGCACGCGATCGTCACGGCGCCGTCGCCGAGCTCGCCAAGGATGTCGTGGCGGTCGGCCTTCCCGATCGCGTGGGCTCGCTCGTCAGCGTGATTGCCGACGAGCTGATCGCGAACGCGGTCTACGCCGCGCCGGTCGATGCGAACGGCACGCGCATCCGAGCGCACGACGCGCGCGATCAGAGCCGAGCACTGCAGGGCCGCGACGCGGTCACCGTGCGGTGGGCCACCGATGCGCGTTACCTCGCGATCGAAGTTCGCGACCGCTGGGGCTCGATCGATCCCGTCGCGATCGGGAAGCGGCTCGCCAACGTCGGCGCGCAGCCGGCAGCGACGCCCGAGGGCGGCATGGGACTGCAGCTCGCGTACGCGTGCAGCAACCAGTTCGTGATCGACTGTGCACCCGGCGAGCTGACCGAGGTGATCACGCTGCTCGACGTTCGCTACAAACCGACCGAGCTCGGACGCAGCGCATCGTTTCACTCGTTCACCGGCGAGGCGCCGAAGTGACGCTGCACATCGGCCGGCTCGAGGTGGAGATCCGCGGCGCGCGCGCCATCATGATCGGGCGCCTCGACGACAGCGTCTCGCTCACCGAGCTCCCGGCGCAGCTGCCGGCGGGCGCGATCACGCTCGACACGAGCGGCATCACGTTCGTGAACTCGCTCGGGATGCGCGAGTGGATGCGCCTGACCCGCGCGCTGCGCGACCGCGGCAACACCATCACGCTCGACCGCGTCGCCGATGTGCTGATGACGCAGCTCAACCTGTTTGGAGACCTCGCGCGCATGGCGACCATCACCTCGTTCCACGCGCAGTACGTGTGCCCGGTGTGCGGCGCCGAGGCCACGCCGCTCGTCGATGTTGCCGAGCACGCGCCGCTTTTGCGCACGCAGAAGGCGCCGCATCTACCCTGCCCGGAATGCCGGGCCGCGATGGATCTCGGGGACTTTCCAGAGCGCTATCTCAGCGTCTTCAAGGGCTGAATCGATGCTAGGGTGCGCCCGTGCAGCCGGACGTTCTCGTTCCATCGGATAGTTTCGCACGCCGCCACATCGGACCGAGCCAGAGTGAAGTCGCCGAGATGCTCGCGCTGCTTGGCTACAAGACGCTCGACGAGCTCGCGGCGGCCACGGTTCCGTCCCAGATTCGCCTGAAGAAGCCGCTCGCACTGGGCGAGCCGCTCGGCGAGCACGAGCTCGTTCAGGAGATGAAGAACCTCGCCGCGGACAACCAGGTCATGCGGTCGTTCATCGGTCAGGGCTACTACGACACGATCACGCCGCCGGTGATCCTCCGCAACGTGCTCGAGAACCCGGGCTGGTACACGCAGTACACGCCGTATCAGGCGGAGATTTCGCAGGGCCGCCTCGAGGCGCTCATCAACTTCCAGCAGATGATCGAGGACCTCACTGGTCTGCCGATGGCGAACGCGTCGCTGCTCGATGAAGCGACCGCGGCGGCCGAGGCGATGCACATGTGCTTCGGCCAGGCCGAAGGCAAGCGCGAGGTGTTCTGGGTCCACGACGCGACGCATCCGCAGACGATCGCCGTCATGAAGACGCGCGCCGAGCCCACGGGCATCGTGCTCAAGGTCGGCTCGATCGCGCAGATCCTCGCCGGTCTCAACGACACCGTTGCCGGCGCGCTGTTCTCGTATCCGGCGACCGATGGCCAGGTCATCGACCTGCGTGACGCGATCGCGAAGGTCCACGCTGCCGGCAGCTCCGTCGCGTGCGCGACTGACCTGCTCGCACTGACGCTGCTCACGCCGCCGGGCGAGCTCGGCGCCGACATCGCGATCGGTAGCGCGCAGCGCTTCGGTGTGCCGATGGGCTTTGGCGGGCCCCACGCCGCGTTCATGTCCTGCCGGGACGAGCTCCGTCGCCAGATTCCGGGCCGTATCATCGGCGTGTCGCGCGATGCCAAGGGCAAGACGGCGTTCCGTCTCGCGCTGCAGACGCGCGAGCAACACATTCGCCGCGAGAAGGCGACGAGCAACATCTGCACCGCGCAGGTCCTGCTCGCGGTGATGGCGTCGATGTACGGCGTCTATCACGGGCCGCAGGGCCTCGCGCAGATCGCCACGCGCGTCCGCGCCTACGCCGTGGTCGTCGCTGCGGGGCTCGCCAAGCTCGGCTACAAGGTTCGCGACGGCGCATACTTCGACACGCTGCGCATCGACGTCGATGCCCACGTGCAGGCCACGATCCTCGCGCGCGCCGTCGAGCGGGGCCTCAACCTGCGCCGCTACGACGATGGCCTTGGCCTATCGTGCGACGAGACCACCACGCTCGCCGATGTGCACGACGTGCTCGAGGCGTTCGCGGTGAAGTCGACCGATCTGCCGTTCGAGGTCGCCGACCTCGTCAAGGCGACCGAGCTGCCGGCACTGCCCACGGGCATCGCGCGCACGTCGACCTTCCTCACGCATCCCACGTTCAGCCGCTATCACGCCGAGCACGAGATGCTCCGCTACATCAACCGGCTGCAAGCGAAGGACCTCTCGCTCACCACGTCGATGAGTCCGCTCGGCTCGTGCACGATGAAGCTCAACGCCACGACCGAGATGATTCCGGTCACGTGGCCCGAGTTCGGGCGCATGCATCCGTTCGCGCCCGCCGAGCAGTGCGGCGGCTACAAGGCGATGTTCGAGCAGCTCGAGGCGTGGCTCGCCGAGGTCACCGGCTTTGCGGCGGTGTCGCTGCAGCCGAACTCTGGCGCGCAAGGCGAGTACGCCGGCCTGCTCGCGATCCGGGCCTATCACCGCGCGCGTGGCGAGAATCACCGCACGGTGTGCCTGATCCCGCAGAGCGCGCACGGCACCAACCCGGCGTCGGCTGTGATGGCCGGCATGACTGTCGTCGTCGTCGGCACGGCGCCCGACGGCACGATCGATCTCGCGGACCTCAAGAAGAAGGCCGAGCAGCACGCGAAGGATCTGTCGTGCTTGATGGTCACCTATCCGTCGACACACGGTGTGTTCGAGGAGGGCATCACCGAGGTGTGCTCGATCGTTCACGCCAACGGCGGCCAGGTCTACATGGACGGCGCGAACATGAACGCGCAGGTCGGTCTGACCCGGCCCGCGGAGTGCGGCGCTGACGTGTGTCACCTCAATCTCCACAAGACGTTCTGCATCCCGCACGGTGGCGGTGGTCCCGGCATGGGGCCGATCGGCGTCGCGCAGCACCTCGCGCCCTACTTGCCGGGACATCCGCTCGCGCCCGCGGGAAGCCAGCCGGTCGGTCCGGTGTCGGCGGCACCGTGGGGCTCGGCGTCGATTCTCCCGATCTCGTTCGCGTACATCGCGATGATGGGCGAGCCGGGCCTGCGGCGCGCGACCGAGGTGGCGATCCTCAGCGCGAACTACATCGCCAAGCGTCTCGGCACGCACTACCCGGTGCTCTACACCGGTCGCAACGGCCGCGTTGCGCACGAGCTGATTCTCGACTGCCGTGGCTTCAAGAAGACCGCGGGCATCGAGGCCGAGGACATCGCCAAGCGGTTGATGGACTATGGCTTTCACGCGCCGACGATGTCGTTCCCGGTGCCAGGCACGCTGATGATCGAGCCGACCGAGAGCGAGGCCAAGGTCGAGATCGATCGGTTCATCGACGCGATGATCGCGATCCGCGGCGAGATCGCGGCGATCGAGGGCGGGCAGAGCGACAGGGTGAACAACCCGCTCAAGAACGCACCTCACACTGCGGCCGCGGTCACCGGCACCGAGTGGGATCGCCCGTACACCCGCGAGCAGGCGGCATACCCGGCGCCGTGGCTACGGGTGCACAAGTACTGGCCGCCCGTCGCGCGCGTCGATAACGCGTACGGCGATCGCAATCTCGTCTGTGCGTGCCCCCCGCTCGAGGCGTACTCGTCGTAACCGATGGTGCGGTGGCTGATTGCCGCCGTCCTGATCGCAGGGTGCTGGCGCAAAGGCGCGGAGCCGCCTGCGATCACCAATCACGCGAGCGACCCGGGCTACGTGATCACGGCCCGCAGCGCGGGTCCGTTCGATGCCTCGACCGAGGCGACCGCGGCGGCCCTGCAGCGACGTGCGCCCGGGCTGCGGGTCGTGAGGCACGACCTCGGCGGGGAGAGCGGAATCGTGTTCGATATCTTCGACGGCAAGGAGCGCCTGTTCTACGTGGTGCCCGACGACTCGCCGGGCTACGTGAGCGAGGCGGGCAGGGAGCACACGTACTCGAGCACCACGTTCGCGGTGTTCGCCGTGAGTGCCAAGGTGCGGGTTGAGGGGCGCTCGTGGCGCGCGACCAAGCCGCTGGACGAGCTTGGCAATCTCGACGTCTGCGAGTGCTGGGGGAACCGCGATGTCACCGCCTGCTTTCGCAAGCGCAGTCGCATCCGCGTGATCTTCGAGGAGTCGTGCGAGGAAGCGGAGACCGCCGGTCCGCGCGCGATGCTCGGCAAGACGATCGGCCGGATCATGTGGAAGCGCGTCGTCGAACCCGAGGACGTCAGTCCATCGGAGTGATGGCTTCGCCGAGCTGAGCTGCCAGCTCCTCGGTGCGCTCGACGCTGATGCCGAGCGACTCGGCCAGATGCTCGAGGAAATCGCTCTCCTCGGGCTGGATCTGGACGTCGACGATCGTGAGCAGGTGCGAGACCGCATACGCGAGCTCGCGCGCTTCGTTGCTGGCGAGTGACTTCGCGAGGCTCGCGAGGCGCGCGTCGTCATCCTCGTCGACCGCGAACGTCGGCGTCGGCGTGTCGGTCAGGCCGGCAAGCTCGTACACGGACTTGCCGATCGTGAAGAACATCTTGATCTCGTCGGCGTCCTCTTGCCCGTCGGAATCGACGGACATCTGCGCGAGTGCGACCACGGTCTCGGCGTCGGCCGCGGAGAGCTTGCCGGGATGGATCGTGCGGAGGGCCTTGGTGAGTAGCGCTGCGTCGACGGTCATTACGCCGTCATCCTAGCGCAGCTCGCGGCTGCCAGCGGTAGTGCGCGACCATCCATTCGCGGCCATCGCGGTAACCAAACAGCTCGGCGCACGCGAGAAAGAACACGCGCCAGCGGTGGAACTGCCGGCTGCCGCCGAGGATGCGCTCGACCTCACCGCGATGCGTGAGCAGATTCGCGTGCCACGCCTCGGCCGTGTGTGAGTAGTGAATACCCGACACGCGCCAATCCTCGACGATCTGCAGGTCATCCTGGAAATGCCAGAACAGGCCGGTGCTCGGCATCAGGCCGCCGGTGAAGAACTCGCGGGCCATCCAGTCGCTGCCGCCGTTGTCGTCGAACGGATACGCGAAGCGCTCGTGCGCGAACACGTGCACGAACAGCGAGCCCGTTGGGCGCAGCCAGCTCGCAATGCGGTGCAGCAGCATCTGGTAGTTGCGCATGTGCTCGAACATCTCGATCGACACCACGCGATCGAAGCTCGCCGCCGGTAGCGCGAGCGTGCGCACGTCCGCGGTGATCACGCGCAGGTTATCGAGCCCGCGCTCGATCGCTCGTGCCTCGATGAATGCACGCTGCGAGCTCGAGTTCGAGACGGCGGTGATGTGGCTGGTGCGGTAGCGCGCCGCGGCCCACAGCGACAGCGAGCCCCAACCGCAGCCGAGGTCGAGGATGTCCTGGCCGTCGGCGAGCTGGGCGCGCCGCGCGGTGAGCTCGAGCATCGCGGCCTCGGCATCGCCGAGTGTCTTCGTGCCGGGCGGCCAGTGGCAGCTCGAGTACTTGAGGTGTGGCCCGAGCACGCGCTGGTAGAATGCGCCGGGAATCTCGTAATGCTGGCTGTTTGCGGCCGCTGTCTCGATCGCCACGTCGCTGCTGCGCAGCTGATCGATGAGCCGGGCCGGGTCGACGTCACGCTGCTCGCGTAGGCGCAGCGCACACACGGCGCGGATGCTCGCCCGCAGTAGTCGCTCCGGCAGCAGCCCCGAATCGACGATGCGCTCGACGATCACCTGGCGGGTATCTTACGATGGATCCGTGATCATCCCGATCGGGCACGACCAGTCGATTCGCCGCTGGCCCTACGTGACCATCGGCATCATCGTCCTGTGCACGCTGATTCAGGCGTACGCCAGTTTCGGCGGGCCGAGCGAGGAAGAAATCGGCCGCCAGGTGATGGAGCTCGCGGCACGCCACGAGGTCGGCATCGACGAGCCAACGCCGGAGCAAGTCGCCGCGTTCGAGCGTGATGCGCTCGAGATCGTGAACCAGATCCCCGTGGTGCGCTTCGGCTATCGCACCGGCACCGGTCTCTCGCTGTCGCTGATCACGTCAGCGTTCGTGCATGGTGGCTGGCTCCATCTGATCGGCAACATGCTGTTCCTGTGGCTCGCGGGATCCGCGGTCGAGGATCGCTACGGGCGCCTCCGGTTCGCGCTGTTCTATGCGTTCGGTGCCATCGCGGCGACCTACGCATTCGAGCTGACGGCCGGCGACGGCATCTTGCTGGTCGGCGCGTCGGGCGCGGTGTCGGCGTGCATGGGCGCGTTCCTGATCCACTTCCACCGCACGACTATTCGCTTCTGGTACCTGCTGTTCTATCGCAGTGGGACGTTCGAGCTGGCGGCCTGGCTCGCGCTGCCGCTGTGGCTCGCCGAGCAGTTCCTGTGGGTCGGCCTCGACGGTGGCGATGGCGCGATGACCGGTGTCGCCTACGCCGCGCACATCGGCGGCTTCGGCTTCGGCCTGCTCGCGGGTTTCGTCATGAGCAAGATGTTCCCCGAGGATGCCGAGGACGACGAGGTCGTGTACGACGCGCCATCCTCGCCGGCGGCACGCAAGGTCGACAATGCCGTCGAGGAGCGCGTGGCCAAGACCTACGAAGCGCTCGACAAGCGTGACGTTGCCAGCGTCCGGACCTTGAGCTCTCGCGTGATCCTCGACCTGGCACGCATCAACAACGATGCCCGCATCCTCGAGCTCTACCAGGCGATCACGAAGCAACTCACGAAAGCCCCGCTCACGGTCGGCGCATTTGCCGCTGCCGCAACTGCCGCCGATCGCCAGGGCGACGCCCGGACCTACGTCGCGATCGCCGACGCGATGATGGCCGAGCATCCGATGGGCCTCGATACACCGAAGGTGATGTGGCGGCTGTCGCAGCTGCATGGTGATGCTGGCAAGCATGACCTCGAGCGGCAGACGCTGGTCACGCTCGCCAAGCGGTTCCCGCGCGACGAGTACGGCCAGCGTGCAGCGCGCAGCCTCGACGCTGGGTAACAGCCGGCGCGGAAGTCCGCTACTAGCTTCGATCGGGCGTTGCGGAAGGCAACGCCCGCTGCCTGCGAACCTCCGTAACCCCTCACAATGACGAAGCTCCGCGACGGTTCAGAAGTTGCGTCACCCGTGGGCATGCGCGCGCTATCCGCCGTCCTCGTGAGCCTGATCGGTGCCGGGTGTGATTCCTCGGCGGTGCCGGCGGGCCACGACGCCACCCCGGACGAGCTGCCAAGGACGTGTGTCGCCCCACAAGCCGACCGGGCCGGCACAGATTCGCTGGTCGACCCACTGGGCACCTCGCGGGTCGCGGTCACCGACACCGGACCGTGCACGCGCGAGTACACGCTGTCGTCGACGGCGCAGCTGCGCGCCAACCTGCCCGTCGGCGGCGTGCGCGCGGTCCAGGAGCTCGCGGGCCCGACGCTGCGCACGGGCCATGACCTCTTCGATGCGCTGTACGCGCTTGCGCTCGCGGAGGTCAGAGAGAACTCTGTCGACGCGATCTCGGACTGGGCGTTTGCGGACGGCGCCCCCCAGCCGTGCCCGCCTGGTGGCTGCTTCGAGACCGGGCGGCTGTGGAAGTACGTGTGGACACGCGACACCGCATACAGCGTCGACCTCGGCCTGGCCGCACTCGATCCGGCGCGGGCGCGTAACTCGCTCGAGTACAAGCTCAGCGCGCCGCGCGCAGGCGGGCCGGAGCAGATCGTCCAGGACACCGGCACCGGTGGCAGCTATCCGGTGTCGACGGATCGCGTGGTGTGGGCGCTCGGCGCCGGCACGTTGCTGCACCAGCTAGACGACACCGATCGGCAGGCGTTCTCGACGCGTGCGCTCGCCGCGCTACGCGCGACCGTCGAGCACGATCGCGCGGTCGTCTTCGACTCCATCGACGGGCTCTACACCGGCGAGCAGTCGTTCCTCGACTGGCGCGAGCAGAGCTATCCCGCGTGGGCCGCGGCTGACCTCGCGCACATTGCGTCGAGCAAGGCGCTGGGCACGAACGTCGCGCACCTGCGCGCACTCGAGCTGGCGGCGTCGCTCGCCGGCGAGCACGGTGATGCTGGGGAGAGCGCCCCCGACGCCGGGTGGGCGACGGCGCTGCGCGAACGGATCCGCGAGCGGTTCTGGATCGAGGACGTCGGGCTGTTCGGCACGTTCGTGACCGGGCATCTCGATCCCGCGCCTGCGCGTCAGTACGACCTGCTCGGTTCGGCGCTCGCCGTGCTCCATGACGTCGCGACGCCCGCGCAGGCGAAGCGCATCGTCGCCGCATATCCCCACGTGGGGCAGGCTGCGCCTGTGATCTTCCCGCAGCAGCAGCTCACGCCGATCTATCACAACCGCGCCGAATGGCCGTTCGTCACCGCGTACTGGTTGCGCGCGGCTGCGAAGGCGCAGCACGCGGAGGTCGCGACGACGGCGATGCGGTCGCTGGTGCGTGGCGCGGCGCTGAATCTGTCGAACATGGAGAACTTCGAGATCGCCACGGGCGCGCCATGGGTCGAGGACGGGGACTACTCGGGACCCATCGTCAACTCGCAGCGCCAGCTGTGGTCCGTCGCTGGGTACGTCTCGATGATTCACCACACGCTGTTTGGTCTGCACTTCGAAGACGCGGGCCTGCGCGTGTCGCCGTTCGTGCCCGTCACGCTCCTGCGCGAGCGGTTCGGACGTTCTGATTCGCTCGTGCTCAACGACGTGCCATGGCGCGACAAGCGGCTCACCGTCGTCCTGCACCTGCCGGACGAGGTCGGCGATGCCGGCCGTCTGGAGGTCGGCAAGGTTCGCCTCAACGGCAACGTGGTCGATGGTACGCGCGTGATCGCATACGCCGACCTCGACCCGACGAACCGGATCGACGTCGACCTCGTCGCGCCGGCTGCATCGGAAGCGATGACGGTCAGCTATCGCGATGCCGCGAACTGGCGCGCGATCTTCGCGCCGCGCGTACCGGCGGTGACCAGCGTCAGCGGGGCCCCCAGTGGTGTCGCGCTTGATCTGTCGCCAAACGGCGAGGATCCGGGCTCGATCCGGTACTCGGTGTACCGAGATGGCCAGCGCGTCGCGACGAACCTCGCCGGCACGACGCTGCAGTACGTCGACACTGCGGCGAGCACGATGGCGTCGCCGTGCTACGCGGTCGAGACCTGTTTCACGACGACGGGCAACTGCTCGCAGCGCTCGCGCCCGATGTGCTGGTGGGGTGATGGCGGTGAGCGCGTGATGACCATCCCGGCGAGCGCCTTCGTCGCGACCGGCGGCACGGCCTCGACGCAGCACGGCCGCTTCCACTATGAGAGCTGGGGCGACGCGACCCACTCGCTGGTCGTGCCATCGGTGCAGCCGACCCGCACCGGGCCACATCTGGTGCAGCTCGTGTACGGCAACGGTGCCGGCGGCACGGACACGGGCATCACCTGCGCCGTCAAGCGCGTGCAGATCGAGGATGTCGCGAGCGGCGAGATCGTCGCGACCGGTCACATCACGATGCCGCACCTGGGCTCGTGGTCGCGCTGGGCTGACAGCACGTTCGTGCGCGCCGACCTCGACGCGAACCGTACGTATCGCGTCACGATCGACGGTGCGCCGACATCCCGCAACATGTCCGCGTTCTCGCACTTCGCCACGTACGTCGGCATGGGCGGCGCCGGGGGCACGTTCGAGCGGGTCAACATCGCCGAGCTCAAGCTGCTCGCGCGCTGAGCTGCTCTAGCGGCGGGCCAGACGGCTCTCGCAAGCGGGGAGCTCGTCGGCCGAGAGGAACCCGGTGTCGACGAGGAGCGACTTGACCGTGTCGGGCGTCACGACCTCGACGCGAACGGCGGTGACGGGGACGCTCGTGCCGGCGAGGGCAACCGAGCTGCCTGCCTCGATGCGCTGACCGTCGAGCAGCTGCTTCGCGACATCGGCGGCCGCCTTCGCGAGCGGCTGGATGTCCCTGAGCACCTCGATCGTCTGCTTGCCCTGGCACACGAAGTTGACGTTCGCGGCGTCGGCGTCGGCGCCCGCGATGAACACGTTCGTCCGCCCCGTGGCCTGGATCGCCGCCACAGCGCCGCGTGCCATGCCGGAGCTATTCGCGAGGATGGCGTCGACCCGGCTGCTATTCAGCGCATCCTCGACGGTGCGCTGCGCCTGCTCGGGCGACCACGCGCTGTGGTACTGCTCGAGCACGACGTTGACGTCACCGCGCGCGATGTAGGGCGCGAGTGTGTCCCTGTAGCCGCGCGTGATCTCGCTCGCGACCGGATCACCGGTCGGGCCCGAGAGCAGCACGAGGTTTCGCGGCCGCATCGCGCCAGCGCCTCCGTTCGTCGCGCGTAGCGCCGCTTCGGCCTGCAGCACGCCGATCCGGTAGCTGTCGTGCGAGACGTAGTGGTCGAGGTCGCTCGCGACGATCGGGCGATCATACGCGACGACCTTCGCGCCCCTCTCGTGAGCGAGGCGGACATAGCGCGCCGCCACCTGGCTATCGGTCGGCTGGATCACGAGGATCTTCGCGCCCTGGCGCAGCACGTTCTCGACCTGTGCGGACTGCTTCGCGTCGTCGTCGGCGGCGAGCGTGACGACACGCATTCCGAGGGCCTTCGCTCGAGCCTCGAAGTGCTTGACGTCCTTGTGATAGCGCTCCCCTTGCAGCGTCGAGAGCAGAAGCGCGACCTGCGGGCCCTCCTGCTGCGTGCAGGCCGGCAGCGCGAGGAAGGAGGCGAGGAGCAGGGAGGCAGTCCGGAACACGGGCCCGGCCGTCGCACGATTCATGCCGTGCGGTTCGCTTGCAGATTCGCGGACATCCGGGTACCCACAGGTTGCCAAACGCAACGCGACTACAGGCCAGAGTCGCGATTGTCATCTCCCGTATCGTCGACGACCGCCTCGCTGACTTCGGTCCTGATCACGAATGCCACACGAGCGATCAGATGCGCCGAGATGGGGGCGGTGAGAAACAGCACGAGCCCGAACGCGATCGCGCGGAAGCCAATGCTCCAGTCGCGAAAGTGCAGCACGACGCCCACGGCGAGGCATGCGACACCAAGCGTGGCCGCCTTGCTCGCGGCGTGGAGTCGCGAATACAGATCGGGCATGCGCAGCAAGCCGATCGCCGCGAGCGCGACAAACAGCGCCCCGGACGTGACGAACCAAGCAACGGCGATGTTGGCCACCATGGTCATGGTCCTTCCCTGCGCGCGGCCTGCTCGGACGGCGTTTCGGCCGTCGTGTGCCGGCGATGCTGCCGCTCGATGAACTGGGCAAATGCGGCGGTGCCGACAAACCCAGTGACGATCAGGATCAGTGCAACGTCGAGGAGCACGGTGTCGTCAACGGCGATGGCCGTGACAGCCATCAGGCCCGCACCGACGACCGTCATCAGATCTACCGCGAGCACGCGATCCGGGAGCGACGGTCCCCGCAGCACGCGCACGAGGCAGGCGACAAGCGCGATCGTGAGCACGGTGAATGCGAGCTCGGTGCTGAACGAGACGATCGCCGTCATCGCATCAACCTCATGACCAAGCGCTCGTAGCGCTGCTTGATGTGTGCGCGTGCCGCATCGGGGTCATGAATGAACATGTCGTGCACGACGAGGTGGCTGCGGTCCTCGGCGATGTCGATCGTCACCGTGCCGGGGGTGAACGTGATGAGGTTCGCGAGTAACGCGATCTCGGTATCGGTCTCGAGGTCGAGTGGCACCACGATGATGCCGGGCCTGCGTCGCGGCACCGGCGTGATGATCTCCCACGCGATGCGCAGGGACGAGACGATGACCTCGGCGGCATAGACCACGATGAACTCGATCAGCCTCGGTATCCGCTGCACATACGTGCGCGCCGCCGCGCTCGGCACCACCCAGCCGAGTACGCCATACCCGATCGCGTAGCCCACGAGCAGGTCGGTTACCGTGAGTCGACCGGCGAGTGCGCACCACGCGAGCGCGAGCGCGAGGTTCCAGCCGAACACCTTCACGGCGCACCTCTCACGGTGCTGGAACTGCCGCCATGCACCTGGTCGGCCGCCGCAAACGCGAGCTCGAACAGCGACTCGGGTGCAATGCTCAGGATCAAGGTCCCGGAGACGAGCAGGGTGGCTCCGGCGTACATCGCCAGCATCGTGCCTCGCGTGGGTCGCGCCGCTGGTTCGCCACGCGGCTCACCAACGAAGGCGCCGAACCAGATCTTGAGCATGCTGAGCAGCGTCAGCAGCCCGGTAGCGACCGCGATGACGACGAGCGCGGTGGCGTCCACGTCGAGGCCTGCACGGATCACGGCGAGCTTGGCCCAGAATCCCGACAGCGGTGGAACGCCGGCAAGGCTCAGAGCGGAGATCAGAAACAGCGCCGCGGCATAGGGATGCGAACGAGCGACGCCGCCGAGCCGATCGAGAGACTCGGTGCCATGTGTTCGACGCACGATGCCAGCGACGAGGAACAGGTTCGTCTTCACCAGGATGTGGTGGACGACGTAGAAGATTGCTGCGCCGAGCGCGAACCGTCGCTGTGGCGCGGTGCCGAACGCGAGTGCGAGGCCAGCAACCATGTATCCAATCTGGCTGACGATGTGAAAGCTCAGGATTCGCCGGATCGACCCCTGCGCGAGCGCGCCGCAGACGCCGACGACCATCGTCGCCATCGCCACCAGCGCGAGCCCGCGGAATACGTCCGCATTCGCGGGCAGGACACCGGCGGTCACACGGATCATCGCGTAGACGCCGACCTTCGTGAGCAGCGCGGCGAACAGCGCCGACACCACGGGGCGGGGGTGTGATAGCTGGCGGGCAGCCAGAACATCAGCGGCATCACCGCCGCCTTCAGACCGAACGCGACGAGCAGCATGACGTGCACTGCCGTGGTGAGGCCCGGCTGCACGTCTGCGAGCTGTCGCGATCTCACCGAGAGCTGTGCAAAGTCGAGCGTGTGTGTCGTGCCGTAGATGACTCCGATGGAGATGAGGAAGATCGTCGAGCCGATGAGATTCAGGACGAGGTAGATGTGTGCGCCCGCAAGTTGCTGAGGGTCTCGCCCGAGCGCCAGCAGCACGAAGCTCGCGATCAACATCACCTCGAACCACACGAACAAGTTGAAGATGTCTGCGGTCAGGAACGAACCGCACACCGCCATGACGAGCAGCACGAGCAGCGGCCAGAAACCACGTCGCGCCTCGACGTCGGGTACCTCGTGCAACGCATACACCGCGGTCGCAGCGCCGACGAGCGCTGCGACGAGCGTCAAGATGGCACCGAGGAGGTCGGCGCGAAAGGTGATGCCGAGCGGGGCCGGCCAGCCGCCAAGCTCGAGGATGAGAGGGCCGTGCTCGATCACCTGGCCAAGTAGCAGCACGGCGACGACCAGGAGCAGAGTAAGCCCGGCGACTGCCAGCACGCGCTGGACCGCGGGATCGCGCCACAGCACGAGCATCACGGCGGCGAGCGTCAGCGGCAGTGCGATCGGTAGCGCGACCAACACGTCAGTCACTCTCCACCTCCTCGAGCAGTTCGACATCGTCGCTGTCGAAGGTCGCGTACAGCCGCGCGACGAGCAGCGTCGCGAACGCAACGACACCGAAGCCGATCACGATCGCGGTCAGCACGAGCGCCTGCGGCAGCGGGTCGGAGATGCGCTGGGCGGGATCACCGTCGAGGATCGGTGCAGCGCCTTCGCGCAGGCGGCCTGCGCCAAACACGAACAGGTTTGCGGCATGGGACAGCAGGATCAGGCCGAACACGTGATCGACGAGGCTCTTGCGTAGGAGCAGGTAGATGGCGAGCGCGAACACGAGCCCGACAACGCTGGCGTAGATCAGTGACATCAGGCGTCCTCCACGAGTGCGAACATGATGGCGACCGCCGTGCCAGCGACGACCAGATACACGCCGATGTCGAACACCATCACGGAGCCGAGGGCGGTGACGCCCGGGATGTGCGGGCCCGGTAACGGTGCGAGCAGGGGCCGTCCGGCGACCGGACCGAGGCACGCAGCGATCGCCGCCGTGACAAGCCCGATGCCGACGAGTGTCCGCGGGTGCACGCGCAGCGTGGCTCGCGCCCGGTCAATGCCATGGGCGAGGAGCTGTACGGCGACGGCCCCTGCGAGGATCAGGCCCGCCGCGAAGCCGCCGCCCGGTGCGTAGTGCGCGCGCAACAGCGCGAAGATCGACAGCATCGCGAGCAGCCCGACGAGCAACGAGGCGGTCGTGCGGAGCAGGAGCGGCCCCATTACATCCTCCTCCGCTTGCCGGCAAGCGCGACGACGCCGATGCCGGCGATCGCGAGTACCGTGATCTCGCCGAGCGTATCGAGCGCACGGAAGTCGACGAGGATCGCGTTGACCACGTTCGAGAAGCCCTCACCGGGTGAAGCGTCGATCTGCTCGATCGACGCGGTCCGCTCGAACTTGCTGGGCGATGTCGCCGCGAGCAGGAGCAGGGTGACGAGCGTGCCGCTCGCGCCGGCAACCGCGAGCCGCAGCACGCGATTGGACTCGTGCCCGCGCGTGCTTGACGGCGGCAGCTTGCGGAACACGAGTACGAGCAAGATCACCATCATCGTCTCGACGGTGAGCTGTGTGATGGCGAGGTCGGGCCCGCTGAACAGCGCGAACAAGAACGTGACAGCGAGGCCCGTCACGGCGAGTGCGGCGACGGAGTTGAGGCGGTCGCGGAACGCCGCCGCTGCGATCACCGAGAGTGCGGCGAGGGCTAGCAACGGGATCTCGTAGGTTCCGGCGCGCAGGTCGGTACTCCACGACACGCCGATGTCATCCCAGAGCAACGGCAGTGCCACGACGCAGACGAATGTCGCGACGACCGTTGCCACGTACATCGGCAAATGTCCATGCTGGACGGCGCGCGACAGCCGCGTCGCTGCCGCCATCATGCCGGCGAGCATCGCCTCGTGTGCATGCGCACCCGAGACCGCGGATCGCCGCTCGCGCATCAGCAAGAGGTGCTCGCGACGGCGCCATACGATGACGGCGCCGAGCGCGCCGAACGCGATGCTGACGAGGCCCAGCCCGAACCATGCACACCCGCGAGGCCCGGCCACAGCGCGACCTCGTAGTCGATGGGTCTGCCTGCGATCGCGCTCGCAGCGGGCGCGATCAGCGGCGCGGCGATCAAGTCTGGGACGAGACCGAACAAGAGCGCCATGATCGATAGCAGCGCAGGGCCGACGAGCAGCGGCCAGGCCACATCGCTACGTGTCCAGCGCGCTCGGCCGCGAAAGTACGGAGCCACGCCGGCCAGCCAAGCCGCGGTCACGAGCCCAGCACCAGCCACGACCGCGGCGACGGTCAGGATGCCGGCCGCCGCGCCTTGCAAGGCTGCTGCGAGAAGCGCGTCCTTGGCAATGAACCCGAGCAACGGCGGAATGCCGGCCATGCTCGCGGCCGCCAGTGCGGCACTTGCGGCGGTGAACGGCATGTCGCGCACCGCCGGCATGGGCGCCAGGGGATCGCGAGTGCCGCGATGATGGTCGAGGTTGCCGGCCGTCAGAAACAGCGCGGCCTTGTAACAAGCGTGGGCGAGCAGCAGCACCATCGCACCGCCGATCGCGTAGGTCGTGCCGATGCCGAGCAGCAGCGTCAATGCGCCGAGAGCTGCGACGGTCGCGTAGGCGAGAGATAGCTTCACGTCGCGCTGCACGGTTGCGAGCAGGGCGCCGATCACGAATGTCGTCGCACCAACGCTCACGAGGAGCGCGATCCATAGCTGCGTGCCGCCGAGGCTCGGGTGCAGTCGCGCAAGCAGGTAGATGCCGGCCTTCACCATCGTGGCCGAGTGCAGGTACGCACTGACCGGCGACGGCGCGACCATCGCGCCAGGGAGCCAGAAATGGAACGGGAACTGTGCCGACTTCGTGAACGCACCGAGGGCGATCAGGATGACAAACGCCGCGTAGTGCGGATGTTCCCGTAGCGGAAGCTCGGAGAGCGAGGATAACGTGACGGCAACGCTCGCCGTGCCCGGCTGTGCCGCACTCGCGAGCAGCAGCAATCCGACGAGAAGTGCGAGCCCACCGCCGGCCGTGATGACGAGTGCCTGACGCGCGCGTGTGCGGGCCAGCGCGGAGCTCGCGTCGATGGAGATGAGGAAGAACGAGGCGAAACTGGTCAGCTCCCAGAACACGAACAGTGTGATCGTGTCGTCGGCAGTCACGAGGCCCACCATCGCGGTCTCGAATGCCAGCAGGAGGCCGAGCAGACGTCCCGTGGGCCGTGCGTGCGCGCAATAGGAAGGCGTGTAAGCGAGGATGATCGCGCCGATACCCGTGATGAGCAGTGCGAATACCAGCGATAAGCCGTCAACATGGAAGGCGGCTGTCACCCCGAGGCTCGGCACCCACGTGAATGCCTGGGTCACCGACTCGCCTCGCGCGATCGATGGGGCGTGCGAGATGAACGCAGCAAAGCACGCCGCGCTGACGAGTGCGGCGGCAACTCCGGTCGCGCGTGGACAGCGTCTGAACGCGAGTGGCACGACGGCCGCTGTGACGAGCAACGTCGCGATCAGCGCAGGCGGCGACAGCATGCCTGTCACGCCACCTTCCTGCGTGCGATCGCGCGAGGCAACGAGTCAGCGCGCGCGATCGCCTCTCCGGACGGCATCACGAGTGCATCCCAGCAGTGCCCGCGCGACGCGGCGGCGCGACGTCATGCCGAGTACGACAAGATCGATCTCGAGCTCCTCGACGACCCGCTTGATCACACGGGTCGCATCACCTCGCACCGCGATTCTGTGGCGGTCGTCGGTGTCGCAGTGAGCGCCGTGTAGGTGCTCGTCAATCAGGCGCTGTGCCGTCTCACGTTGCACTGCGACGGACCGGGCCGCGCTGTCGCAAGAAACGTGATGGGCGAGGAGTTGTTCCCCGGTCTCGTCCCACGCGTGCAGTGCAAACAACTCTGCTTCGGTTACTTCTCGGATCTGCTGCGCGAGATCGAGAACGCCGTACACCACGGCGGCAGTCGCGAATGGATTGATGCAGGCGAGCACCCGGCGGACGCGGCCAGTAGAACCTTCGATCCAGACGGTTCGATGGGTGGATCGTAGGAAGTTGCAGAGGCTGCGCCCCCGATGATCCGTGACGACGACAGGATGTGACCGAGAAAACAGTCGGGCCGTCTCCGAGCAGGTACGGCGCGAATTCGCGCTGCGCACGACCCGTGAATCTGGAGGTCCACATCGCATCGTCGCTAGCGGTGCAGGTGCACGCAGCATACCGATCGTGTTTGACTGATCGCTTCCGGCATTCGCTGTCGTGTGCAATCGCGAGTGCACGCGGGCCCTCGTGAACTACGTACGTATGTTGAGCGACGCCTCGCAATTCAGGATCGATCTCGCTGCGTAGACTCTGCTGCCGAATCGACGATGCACGGCGCAGCACGAAGCTCGACTGATGCCGTGCCGAACGTCGGCCAAACCGGTTAAGCCCGCTCGGGATCGATCGGTGCCGGGCGGTCCGGAGCGAGACGTCGTCGCAGCGTGGTTCGCGATGCCGTCCTGCTGCATGCGCCGGGCGCATCGGTTACCTTCGCCGCGATGTCGATCAGCAAGCAACAACTCGTCGACGCTCTCCGCGCACGTTACGACGCGTATTCGGCCGAGAGTATGTTCCAGATGGCGTGTGCGCGAGCTGGGCTCGAGGACGCGGCGACGTTCGACGCGGGTGCACTGATTGCGTTCCGCGGCGGCCTGGAACAGGTCGGCGATCGTCTGGCAACTGTCCTCGCGCAGCTCGACGCGGTGCTGGAAGGCGCCCAGCAGGCCGCCGTGCCGTCCGTCACCCAGTCGCCGATGGCATCTGTGCCCGTCGCGCCGAGCACGACACGCGTGGACGACACACGCAGCGATGCCAGCGTCGACAAGCCGGCAGTCGAGGTCACGGGCGAGGCAACGATCGTACTGAGCGGCGTCGACGTGGCGGACGGCGAGCAACTCCTCGTATGCGGTGCGTCGCCCGAGCTCGGAGACTGGGAGCCAGCTCGCGCACGCCCGATGGTGCGCCATGCCGATCAGTGGCGCGCCTCGGTGAAGCTGGCCAATGACGACGAGGTTGCGTTCAAGTTCCTGCGCCGCACCGACGATGGCGACGTCACCTGGGAGCCAGGCGGCAACCGCGTCGTGCGTGGCACCGAGCGAGTCGACGCGATGTGGCGGTCCGAGAGCTGAGCGACTTTGTCGGGCGAGCTAACGCGGGCCGCGTGCGCTCAGACGATGTGGCCGACGGGGGCGCCGAGCCGGATGAGGGTCTCGCGACGGTTCGCGGTCTGTGTCACCAGGTCGGATTCCGGCTGCCAGCGCCCAGGCTCGCCGAGCACGATCACCGTCGAGCCGCCGAACAGGAAGTAGCCCTTTTCGTCGCCGCGCACGAATTCGGCCGCCTGATGTGACTGCACGATCTTGCCGACGCACATCGCCCCGACCTCGATGTACGCGAGCTTGCCGAAATTGAGGGTGTCGAGGATCGTGACCTGTCGCTCGTTGCTCGCGAGCACGTCGCTGCGCGCCGCGAGCGCGAGCGGGTTCACCGAATGAAACGCTCCGTGTGCGCGATACGTCTCGAGCGTCGTCCCTGTGTCGGGATAGTGAAAGCGGTGATAGTCGACCGGACAGAGCCGCGCGAGCAGCAAGGGCCCGCCTGCGAAGGTGCGTGCGTGTTCATCGTTCGCGAGCAGCGCGGCTGCCGATAGATCGCGGCCCTTGACCGGGAACGTCTGATCGTCCGTGATCGTCGACCACGCGAAGTAGCGCGCCTCGGCGAACGCGGGCATCACGCTCGCCTCGGCAGTCCACTGCCGCGCGCCCGGGCGAAACCGGCGGACGAAGAACTCATTGAAGGTGTGAAACGGCCCGGGCTCGTACTGGTCCATCGGGATGCCGTATCGGGCGATGAACGGCGTCACCTTGCGGCCGCTCCAGCGAGTGGATTGCAATCCGCCGTACAGCTGGCTGAACCAGCGCCGCGACAGGAGCAGCTCCCCGAGCCCACGCCCGACGGCAGTTCCGTAAATGAACCGGACGCCACCCTCGCCGTACACTTGCTCCTCGACCTCGCGGCCCAGCTCACGGTCCCAGACTCGGATCGGCTCGTACTGCTTCGTCACGCGCGAAGTCTAGCGCCTTCTGCTCGCTGTAGCGCCGCCTCGCGGTGCCAGCCGACCGGACGCGAGCGCAGTCATTCGATACCATCGGGAATGCGTTGGATCCTCACCGTCGTGCTCGCCAGTGTCGCCGCACTCGGCTGTGGCGCTTTCAGCGGAACGATCGAAGCGAAGGCACCGGGCCAGTATGTCGTCAATTCGCCATCGCGAACCGAACGCCTCAACCACAGGAGGTCGTGTTCTACCGGGCCGCGAATGCCCATGCTGCGGACTCCACGCGGAGACGCGTCCCACCCGACACGCGCGTTGTCGTGTTGATCGATCAGTATCGGGTGAAGTTCATGACGGTTCCCGAGATCGAGATCGTCGGTCTCAAGACGCTGCGCGATGTCGACGTCAGCGTGCACACCGAGCTCGTGATCTACGAGGGGAGGGTCGCGAAAGCGGAAGCCGGCTTCCGCGAGATTGCCGTACCGACGGAGCGCCACGCCGCGGTCGCGGCCGAGCTCGAGGCGGAAGACAAGGCGGAGAAGGACCGCGTGCAGGCCCAGAAGACGGCCGAATGGAAACGCAAGGAAGCCGAGGAATCGCTGAAGCGCCAGGCGATCCTGAGCCGCCCCGATCAGCCTGGGTACAAGCTCGGACCCAACAAGGCATTCAAGGTCGGTGATGCGGTTGTCGGCTTTTGGCGCAACAAGTACTGGTACCAGGGATTCGTGATCGCGGTGAGTCGCGGCGCCGTGACGGTGGAGTACTCCGACGACGGAACCACGGAGAAGCTCGCTGCAAAGCCTTCCCATATCCGTCATCGAGTCGGGGGGGCGGGTCGGTATGTGGCCCCGCCGCCGCCGGCGGAGCCGCCGCCACCGCCGGCGATGCCGCTCGGATATTCCCCGGGACAGAAGGTGCGCGTCTACTGGGACACGTTCAACAGCTGGTACGACGCGCGCGTGATCAGGATCGGGACCGACGGTACCGTGTTCATCCGCTACGACATGGACGGCATCGAGATGGGCATCTGGAACGCCGACTTCATCGTCCACCAGTAGCGCGGCGACACGCGCACGACGATTTCGAACGTCTTCCACCGTACGCGCAAACAATGCGGCGGAGCACCTGCAATCCGTGCGTCAAGGCAACCAGGCGAATCCGACGAGGCGAGCGTGCCAGTTGGACCTCCGCGCGTGGGGGCGCAGTGCGTATTACAAGCTGACGTGCTACCAGCCACCATGGGCGACGTGCGGGATGGCGGACCACCGATGAGAATGCCGACCGGCATTGCGGGTTTCGATGAAGTCGCCGACGGCGGCCTTCCACGAGGAGGTGTCACGGTGGTGCTCGGCGCGGCCGGCGCCGGCAAGACGATCTTCGGGATGCAGATCCTCGCACGCGGCGCGCGTGACGACGAGCCGGGAATTCTCGTCGCGTTCGAGGAGAGCGCTCAGCGGATCTTGGCGAACGCGACCAGCTTTGCCTGGAGCGCCGAGGCGTTCGCCTCGGTCGCGATTCTCGACGTTCAGCTCCCGCAGTCGGTCGAGCGGAGCGGTGAGTTCGACCTGCTTGGCCTGCTCGCTGTGATCGGTGCCAAGGCGAAGCAGACCGGTGCACGCCGCATCGTGTTCGATGGCGTCGACGTCCTGCTCGCCCTCCTGAACGATCAGGCGCTCATCCGCCGCGAGGTGTTCCGGTTGCGCGATTGGGTCCACGAGACCGGTATCTCTGCGATCGTGACCGCGAAGGCGAGCCGGACCGAGCCGCACGCGGCCGCCGGCTACGAGTTCCTGGAGTTCATGGCTGACTGTCTCGTGACGCTCGACCACCGTCTGCAGCGCGGCACCTCAGCCCGGTTCCTCCGCATTGCGAAGTATCGAGGCGCCGCGCAATGCGCAAACGAGTTGCCGTTCGCCATCACCCGAGAGGGCATCGAGGTCGCGTCGAACACGTCGACTCACCTCGACTACCTGGTCTCGAGCGAGCGCGTCTCCACTGGTGTAGAGCGGCTCGACGCGATGCTCCTGGGCGGGTACTTTCGTGGCAGCTCGGTGTTGATCACGGGCGTGCCAGGCACCGCGAAGACGAGCCTCGCCGCCGCGTTCGCTGAGGCGGCCGCTGCCCGCGGCGAGCGCACGGTCTACGTCAGCTTCGACGAAGCGCCGATCAGATCGTGCGCAACGTCGCATCGATCGGGATCCAGTTCCGTCCCCTCGTCGACGCCGGGATGCTCAGTGTGCATTCGCTGCGCGGCCGCGCCGAGAGCGCCGAGGCCCAGGTCGCGCGCATCCGCGCCCTGATACGCGAGCACGCCCCAAAGAACCTCGTGATTGATCCGCTGTCCGCGATCGCTCAGCGCGGCGAGGGCCCGACCAATAACGACGCCGCGCTCCAGGTTCTCGACTTCGCAAAGTCCGCCGGTATCACGCTCGTCAGCACGTCACTCCTCGACAGCCCCATGCCCTTGGTCGAGAAGACACCGCTTCATGTTTCGACCATCGCCGACGTCTGGCTCCACGTGTCGTACGCGAATCACGGTGGCGAGCGGAACCGGGCGCTCACGATCATCAAGGCTCGCGGCACAGGGCACTCCAACCAGGTCCGCGAGCTCATCTTGAGCGACGGCGGCATCACGCTCGCGGATGTCTACGCGGTGGAAGGCGAGGTGCTGATGGGCACGCTGCGCTGGGAACGAGAGAACGAGGTCGTCCGGAAGCGGGCCGCCGCCGCCCAGAGCGCAGTCCTGCGCGAGCAGCGCGCGGAGCTCGCGCTTGCGCAGATCATGGCCGAGCAGCAAACCCTTGCGCGTGCGCGGGCGATCCAGGAGGCCGAGCTGGCCCAGCTCAAAGCCGATACGACAGTCGACGTCGATCTCCGCACGACCGAGGCCGACGAGTTGTTGCTCCGCCGTCGCGCAGACCAAGAGGACACGGTCCCAGAGCTCGGAAAGGCGGGCTGACGCGATGCTCGACCTAGAGCCAGCGAGCGCTGCGGGGACTCGCGTTCGACTCTACGTGGCCGGCGATGCTCCCAACTCCGTGATTGCGATCGCGAACGTGAAGGGGGCACTCGCGCTACACGCCACGCACGGCGTCGAGCTCGAGATCATCGACGTGGTGTCCGATCCAGAGCGCGGCCTGCTCGACGGGGTCTTCGTCACCCCGATACTGGTCAGGCACGCGCCGCCGCCGCTGCGCCGGATCCTCGGGGGGCGATCGTCGAGTCGTCGGATGACGCGATCGCGAGCATTGAAGTTGGTGGGGCGGTCGCGACGTGGAATCAAAGCGCCGAGACGCTGTACCAGTATCGGGCGGCCGATGTCATCGGTCGCCCGGTGTCCATGCTGTTCTCGCCGGCATCGCGTGATGAGGAGAGGTTCTCGAACGGTCAAGTAACAATCAGCGATGCCAGTCGATCGTACGACACCGCCCATCGTCGCAAGGACGGCTCGTTCGTCGACGTCTCCGTCAAGTTCTCCCCGGTGCGGGACATCAGCGGAGCCGTGATCGCGAGTGCGATGATTGCAAAGGATCTCACGCCAATCCGCGAGGCGGAGGCAGTCCATCGGCGGACCGAGGAACAGTTTCGACAAGCGCAGAAGATGGAAGCTGTGGGCCGCCTCGCGGGCGGCGTGGCGCACGACTTCAATAACCTCCTGACCGTGATCTTGAGCTATTCGCAGTTCGCGATCGAAGACCTCAAGCCAGGCGATCCATTGCGTGATGACATCACGCAGATCGATGAAGCGGCCAGGCGCGCAGCCGATCTCACGCGTCAGCTGCTCGCGTTCAGTCGGCAGCAGGTGCTTCAGCCGCGCGTGCTCGACATCAACCAGATCCTCACGCCGATGGAGCGCATGTTGCGCCGTCTTCTGGGTGAAGATGTGACGCTGTCCCTGCGGCCAGGAGCCGGGCTCGGCCGCACCGTCGCCGACCAGAGCCAGCTCGAACAGGTCGTCATGAACCTGGCGGTGAACGCCCGCGATGCGATGCCCACCGGCGGGAATCTCGCGATCGAGACGACGAACGTCCGCTTCGACCCCGGACATGTCGGCGGCCCGTCAGGCCTTCCGCCGGGCGATTACGTGATGGTCTCGGTGAGCGACACCGGGGTCGGCATGGCCCCCGCCACCTGCGCCCGGATCTTCGAGCCGTTCTTCACGACCAAGGAGGCGGGGAAAGGGACGGGGCTTGGACTGTCCACCGTGTTCGGAATCGTACGCCAGAGCGGCGGCTACATCAGTGTCGACAGCGAGCTCGGTCACGGCACGACGTTCAACGTCTATCTGCCGATGACCGACCGCCCCGCCGACGCAAAGATCGACGACGGATCTCCGGTCGTGTTGCGCGGGTCGGAGACCGTCCTGCTCGTGGAAGACGAGGACCAGGTCCGGGCGGTCGCGACCGCGATCCTGCGTCGACATGGCTACAACGTCCTCGAGACCTCGAATGGCGGCGAGGCGTTCCTCGTGTCGAAGACCTTCCCCTCCACGATCCATCTCCTGCTGACCGATGTGGTGATGCCTCGCATGAGCGGACGCACGCTCGCCGAGGAGTTAGCGCCGCTGCGGCCTGACATGCGTGTGCTCTATGCCTCCGGCTACACGGATGACGCAACCATCCACCATGGAGTGCTCCAAGCGGGTGTCGCCTTCATCCAGAAGCCGTTCACACCGGACACGCTCTTGCGCAAGGTCCGCGAAGTCCTCGACTCGTCGCGTGCGCGCCTGTGAGGCTCCCCTTGTGTCGCTCACGGCGCAATGGGCCATTCAGCGTGCCGATGGGTGGAGGGGGAACCAGGTCGTGTCACGAGGAGCGAGGCGAGCATCAGCACTCCTCCATGACCTACTCGAGCTCGAACGGCTTCGCGGCAGGGAGTGCACGCGCGAGCTCTTCGGGGCCGCTGTAGACGGCGACGGCGCCTTCGAGCTCCGCCGCACTCCAGCCGCCGGTACGAACTCCGATGCATGCGACGCCCGCGGCGAGCGCCGCACGAACGTCGTAGGGCGTATCGCCGACCATCACGGCGGTCTGGCGCGACTCGCCGAGCTTGCCGAGCGCCGTCTCGACGATCTCAGGATCCGGCTTGGACTCTTCGACGTCGCTCGATGTGGTCTTGACCTCGATCAGGTCGACGATGTTCGCGATCTCGAGCAGTGGCGTCAGCTCATCTGCCTTTGCAGCGCTCGCAATCGCATAGCGATAGCCGCCATCGCGGAGCCGCATCACCAGCTCGCGCGAGCCGGGCAGGGGCTTGACCTCGCGTAGCCACCGCTCGCGGAACTGCTGCGAGCGTTCCTTTCCGATCTGCTCGTTGATCTCGCTACCGCGCGCGTGTCCGGTGATCTCCTCGATGACACGGTCCCCACCCATGCCGATCATGCGGCGCACCCGCTCGACGTCGAGGTGAAAGCCGTGCTTTGCGAGCGTCTCCGCCCACGCGCGGGCATGCGCATCATTGCTATCTACGAGCGTCCCGTCGACGTCGAGGAGAAATGTATCGAACGTCGGCATCCCTCATGAGAATGCACGCACAGGACCAGGTGCCGTGCGAGGCATACTGATAGCGGCGGCACGTGCACGCCCGCGCCTCAGGGCACGTTGCGGCGCGGCTTGCGGCGTGGGGTTGGCGTACGCCCGGGAGCCGTCGCTCGGGGCTCGGGCGCGGGCTCGCTGGACCATTGGACCACGCGCTCCGGTAGCCCGGTGGTCAGGCGCATGTAGTCCGTGTGCCGCGGTCCGATGATGACGATGCCGTCATCGGTGATCATGTATTCGCGGATGTCCTTGCTGTGGTTGCCGCCGCGCATCTTGACGACCACGAGGATCTTGCGAAGCTGACCATCGATCTCGACGTAGCGCAGCCGGATGATGTCGTCGGTGAGAAACGAGATCGTGTAGTGACTGAACTCGAACTGCGTGAAGCTGTCCTCGATCTCGACTGTCGTCAGGATCGTCACTCCTGCTCCCGTGAGTGCCGCGATCATCCGGTAGAGGGACTCTCGGAAGTCCTCCCGAAACCCGGGCGCTAGCGCCATCTCGAAGCCGACGAGCGAGTCGATCACCAGGCGCTTGGCCTTGAGCCGTTTCACGGCATCGAGGATCTCCTGCATCGTCTCGTCGACCGAAAGGTCGAGCGGTCGCAGGTACAGCAGCTCGAGGAGGCCGTCCTTCTGCGGTTGCTCGAGATCGAGCCCGAGGCTACTTGCTCGCGCCGCGTAGAGGTCCGGCCGTTCCTCGAAGACGGCTGCGATGCCGGGCTCGCCGTTGCGCAGACCGGCGGTCAGAAATTGGGTCGCGATCGCGGATTTCCCGGTGCCGCTCGGTCCCGACACGAGCACGCTGTCGCCCTCGAGCACTCCGCCGCCGAGCATCTTGTCCAGCTCCACGATCCCGGTCGACAGGCGGCGTTTCGAGGGCGACCTCTCCTTTCGATTCACCATCCCGAGCGTGCGGGAGAACGCCTGCACTCCATCGCTCGTGATCCGGATCGTGTGGCGTCCGGGCACCGACTCCTGGCCACGCAGCTTCATGACCTGAAGCTTTCGCACCACCGAGTTGCGCTCCGTGTTTTGCGACAATAGGAGCAGCCCGTCAGCGACGGTGAATACGGGGTTGTCACGGATCTCGCTGTCGGAGAACTCGCCGATCAGGAACGTCGTCGCCTGCCAGCTCGTGAGAAACATCGCGAGACGCTGGATGAACGTCTGCAGCTCCAGCTCCCCGGTTCCCGGAGTCACCTTGCGTGTCACGGTGCGGAACGAGTCCACCACCACCAGGCTCGGCTGAGTCTCCTCGACGGAGCGAATGATCACGTCGAGGACGCCTGCCAGATCGTTCTCGATCACGGCGTCGCCGAGCTCGATGAATCGGATCGCCTTGTTCACCTTGGCCGGGTCGAAGAAGGAATACTGCTGCTGGTACCGCAGCATCTTCAGCGCCGGCTCTCCAAGCACGGTGAAGTAGAGTGCGGGGTTCGCTGGCGTCGCATTGGCGAACGGGATCTGATGGGCGAGGGTGGTCTTGCCGCAACCAGGGGCACCCGCGATGATGTTGAACGAGAACTCCGGCAACCCGCCGCCGAGGATCTCGTCGAGTCCACGCACACCCGTCGGCAGCTTGCGGATGGTTACCTTCGCCGGCGGCATCGCCTTCGGCGGCGACGACTTGCGTGGTGAAGCTTTGGTCTTCTTGCGTTCCATCACGGTTGTCCCTTATCGAAATCCAGATCGTCGAGCCTGGCCTTGGGCCACGCCTCATTCACCAGCCGCAGCATCAAGGCCGCGCCGACAAATGTGACGAGGAGACCGAGGATGTGGGCAACAAGCACGACCTCGGCGTCCGCGAGCTCACCCTTGCCGAGCTCGTCGTCGAGATCCAGGCCGGCGAGAGCCCCGTCGAGCTGCACCACGACTGCACTCAGTGTAGGACTCTCGGCCTTCGCCAACGTCACCGCTCGGGAGAGCAGAGCCCGGAAACCAGCAGCTCCCAGCAGGGTGCTAAGGATGTGACGGAGTCGATCACTGACCGCCGCTGCTAGCAGGCTGCTGAGAAACCCCAGTTAGCCGACGAGTCTTTGGCGTCCTTTCGAGGACGGACCGACGGACGAAGCGGCTCAGTGAGCCGGCCCGGCCGTCGGTTCATGCCGGTGTTGCCAGCAAGCGGCAGACTCGGAGCAGGTTGTAGGCGGCAGCGACGATCGTTCCGGCGAGTTGTGTGCGGCGCCGGCCCTTGAATCGCGTCCGGCGAAAGCCGCCGAAGGTCTTCATCCAACCGAAGATCTCCTTGACCAATTTCCGTTTGCGCTGGCTTACCAAGTAACCGGCGTGGCGCGTGGTTCGGTCGTCGATCGCGGATCTCCGTCGAGGATCCGAGGTCTGCGCGATATGCGGCGTCACGTTGATTTCGCGACAGTCGGCCACGAAGTCCGCGGTGTCGTAGCCTTTGTCACCGCCGACGGTGATCCGTCGATCCTTTACGACGTTGTCCTCGAGCATTGCGAGTGCGGTCCGTCGCTCGGCAAAGCCGTTCGCCTCGTCGACGCGGAAGTCGACGATCAGGCCGTTGCGATTCTCCATCAGCGCGTGCGCCGAGTAGCTCATCCTCGATTCTTTGCCCTTCTTGCGAGCCAGCCTCGCTTCGGGGTCGGTGGTCGACTCGTGCGTATCGTTCGAGCGCTTCTCGCCGTGGAAATTCACCGTTGGGTTGCCTGGATCGTCGGGCGGCTCGCGATCCGCGGGCTTCTCGTCCTTGCGGCGGAAGCTCTTGAGCGATGCCATCGCCTCGATCAGCGAGCCGTCGACGGTGAAGTGGTCCGGGCTCATCAAGTGCGCCGCACGGGCCTGGCCGACGACACCGGCGAAGAACTTCGCCGCGACATCGTGGTCGAGGAGCCGATCGCGGTTGCGCGAGAACGAGCTCGCATCGAAGGTCGGCTCGTCGGCGTTCATGTCGAGGAACCAACGAAACAACAGGTTGTAGTCGAGCTGCTCTGCCGGTCGCTGCGAACCGAGTACAGCGCCATGAGGATCTGCGACTTGAGGAGGCGCTCGGGTGGGATCGACGGCCGACCGACGCTGCTGTACATCGCGTCGAATGTCGAAGAGAGCCCGGCGAGGATCTCATCGGCCATCGCCTTGATACGCCGAAGCGGGTGATCCGCGGGGATTCGCTTCTCCGGAGACACGACAGAGAACATCGAGGACTGCTTGTCGTCGGCGCCACGCATGTCGCCGAACGTATCCGGACCCGATCCGCGAGTCGATCCCGGACTGGGGTTTCTCAGCAGCCTGCTAGAGGGACTTCTCCGCGCCGCGGATTGTTTGCGGCACTCTGGAGCCGAAGAATTCGCTCGGCGGCCGTCCTCAGCTCTGGGGTGGTGCGGTTCATCGAGGGCCGGTACGACGCCGGCATAGCATGGCCGGCGCAGGAGAGGACGATGGTGTGGCTGTTCTACGTCGAGAGACCGCGTGGCAGACGCATCACGAAGGTCGTCGTGCCGTCAACAGATTGTCCGTCGAGAGAACCGCCGTGAGAGAGCACGATCTGATGTGCGATGTAGAGGCCGAGCCCGAGGTTTCCAGTCGCCGACTTCTCGCCCTGTCGTGCGCGGCGAAACGGCTCGAAGATGAACGGAAGCACATCCGCGGGGATCGGGTCGCCTTGATTCGCTACCGCCACGACGATCTGCGCGTCCTCGCCATGCGCGCGTACAGTGACCGTCGTGCGTGCGGCGGCGTACTGGAGCGCGTTCCCCACGAGGTTCGAGAGGACCTCCGACAAGCGTCCAGCGTCCCACATTCCCGTCAGGTCGCCGCTGGTCTCGACCCGTATGGGCGCGTCGAATTCCTCCGTCACCACTCGGATCGTGTGATGCAGATCGGTCGGCGCCCGTTCGAGCGCCAGCCCCCCACCGAGGCGGGCGCGGGTGAGATCGAGTAGCTGCGCGATCATGTTCGCCATCCGCTGATCGCTGCTTAGGATGCGCCCGACGGTCTTGATATCTTGAGCGTCGAGTCGGCCACGCTCGAGCAGCATGCCGGCCGCCATGTTGATCGACGCGAGGGGCGTCCGGAGATCGTGTCCGAGGATGCCGATGAACATCTCTCGAAACTCGGCCAGCTCGCGTTCGGCCACCAACGTCTCCGCCAAGTGCTCCTCGGCGCGCTTGCGATC
Organism: Haliangiales bacterium; assembly: GCA_038322185.1. GTDB lineage: Bacteria > Myxococcota_A > Polyangia > Haliangiales > Haliangiaceae > JABFXX01. Next base: position 6,769 of record JBBQFU010000030.1, on the reverse strand, counting down.
GCTGATGTCATGGAACGAGTTGAACGCTCGGGTGATTTCTCCGCGCTGGTTTTTGATCGCGTGGACGTTCACGAGCACGGTAATGCGTGATCCGTCTGGACGCTCGAGCACCACTTCCGCGTCGCGTACTTCCGGCAGCACGCCGCGAAGGACCAGCGCCATCGGACAGTCCTCGTGGGGCATCGCGCGGCCGTCCGTCCTGAACAGGTTCAGCGAGCCACAGAACCGCTCGCTGGAATCGGGTTTGCGCCCCAGAGCGCCGCTGCGTGGTGATTGAACTTCTGAATCGCGCCGGAGGCATCACAGGAATACAGCCCGGTGGGCGAGAGGTCGAAGACCGTTCGATAGCGCTCCTCGCTCTCCCGTAGCTCGTCGGCCATCTCTTGCATGCGGATCGTCGCGATGACCATCTGCTCGTTCACGTCGCGCAAGTCGACCATCAACGTGTCGACGTTCGCGCGCTCGCCCGTGAGATCGCGATCGGTGGTGTCGCGTTCGGCAGCAAGCAGGTCCGTTCGAGATGCTTCCGCTCGGCACGCACGCGTCCGACCGCGGCATCCTCGTTGGAGCGCTCGTGCTCGAGAGCGACCGAATCTGCCTCTGCCGTCGGCGAGTCGATGCGGTGGCGATCCGAGTTGTCTTCGTCGGCCCTCTCACGACCGGCCTGGACCAGCGCGTCGACTTGCTTCTGGTCAACCTCGCGCTCCGCTGAGTCGGTGGCGTCGGTCTCCGCACGTTCGGCGCGCAAGCTCACATCGGTCTGGTCGCGGTGAGGATGATGGTTGCGAACACCGTCGGCTGCAGACGCGGCGAGCCGCGCGAGGACCTCGATGGGCTTGCCGACGGTGCTCAGGTAACGCATCGTCTCGTCGTCGAGCTCTAGTGTGATGCGTTGGTTTGCCATATCCCATCCCGGCGACCTCTCACGAGGCGCCCCGACGGTGCCACTGTAGCACCGAAGGCGCTGGACGCTTGCCGCGGTGCGCCAGTCGTCGTCGGCGGTCGTTCTCGTTGCCATTACGCCTCACAGGCGTCACATGGCGAGCGCGCACGGCAGATCGAGCGTGAACACGCAACCCTGGTTCGGTTGGTCGCGCAGCGAGAGCAGGGCGTCATGGATGCGAGCCCCACGCGCGCAGATCTCGAGGCCGAGGCCTCGTTTGCGTTCGGTGGCCCGCTCGCCGGCAGGAAGAAGCAGCAGCTCCGCCTGACCGGGTGCGAGTCCCCCGCATTGATCCTCGATCTCGAATAGGACGCGATCGGTGGCGGCGTGCGTGCGCAGGACCACGTGCCCCTTTGGCTGCGTGAACTTGAAGGCGTTCTGCAGCAGGTTGGCGACCATCGCCTTGAGGATCGGGCGATCTGCTCTGACCGTGACGTCCTTCGCGAGCGAGATGACCGAGAAGTGAAGCCCGCGCGCGTTCGCTTCCATCGCAGCCGGGACCTCGATGTCCTCGATCAAGTCGGACACCCGGATCGTCTCCAGCTCGTGCTCGCCGGCGCGAAGGCGAACCTCGGTGAGCTCGCGATCGATCAGGTTGCGAAGGTTCATCAGGCTGCGAGCGAGCACCAGGCCCGTACTGCTGGCGATCGGGACGCTTCCCATGACGAGCATCTCGTACGACAGCAGGGCGCTGTTCAGATGATTGCGCAGGTCATGGGCGAGACGGCCGAGCCGCTCGGTCCCCTCGTGCTCGCGCAGGCGGCCGTACTCGGTGACGGCACCCGCGATCGCTTCATCGAGGCACGTCGCGAGCGTCTCGCGCTCGTCGGTCCTGAACGACGCACCCTTCTCGCCGGCGAGCTCGTTGATTGCTTGCCCGATGCCGCCGTAGTCCTGCACGACCTGGCGAACCGTGAATCCGCGGCGCAGGAGCTCGTTGCCGTGCTTGGTCGCGTCGGTCGAGATCTCGGCGTTCGCGCCCGACGCCAACCGCAACGAGTGCGTGAGCTGATCGAGGAACATCGGCACCCCGTACTCGAGCTCGAGGTCCGTCGCTCGTGGCGCGGGCCGGCTCGAGATCTTGGCGCGACACCGCGCGATGATCTCGTCGCGGTTCGCAGTGATGAATTCATGCATCGATTGGGGCCCATGTGGTCATGGGCTCCTTTCCGACGGCTGTCAACGTGGCGAAAGGGCGTGAAGTGGGCGTTGCCGCCCGCGAAGGCGAATGGCGTATCTATTTATGAACCGGGGGCTATGGTGTCGATTGCTTCCGGGATTCGGGATCCGGAGGAGAAATGAGGCACATATGCCGACACGTGAGAAGGGGAGTGGGAGCGCGTCGGACATGAATATCAACCTCGATGCGGAGGCGCTGCTCAAAGCAGGCGCCTTGCAGAGCGCGATCTTGAAGAGCGCGAACTTCTCGAGCATCGCGACGGACGCGAACGGGGTGATCCAGATCTTCAACGTGGGCGCGGAGCGCATGCTTGGTTACGCGGCTGTCGACGTTCTGGACCAGATCACGCCGGCCGATATCTCCGACCCACTGGAGCTGATCGCGCGAGCACAGGCGTTGAGTCTCGAGCTCGGAACCCCGATCACCCCCGGCTTCGAAGCGCTGGTGTTCAAGGCCTCGCGCGGGATCGAGGACATCTACGAGCTGACGTACATCCGCAAGGATGGAAGTCGCTTTCCCGCGGTGGTGTCGGTCACGGCACTGCGCGATGCCGAGGACGCGATCATTGGCTACCTGCTGATCGGCACCGACAACACCGCGCGCAATCACGCCGAAGCGGCACTGGCCAAAGCGGGCGCGCTGCAGAGCGCGATCTTCAACAGCGCGAACTTCTCGAGCATCGCCACGGATGCCAAGGGCGTGATCCAGATCTTCAACGTCGGCGCGGAGCGCATGCTCGGCTATGCGGCCGTCGAGGTGACGGACAAGATTACCCCGGCGGATATCTCCGACCCCGAGGAGCTCATCCGTCGAGCAAAGGCGTTGAGCGCCGAAGCCGGCACGCAGATCGCGCCGGGCTTCGAGGCGCTCGTGTTCAAGGCCTCGCGCGGCATCGAGGACATCTACGAGCTGACCTATTTTCGCAAGGACGGGAGCCGGTTCCCGGCAGTCGTTTCGGTCACCGCGCTACGCGACGCGCAGAACGCGATCATCGGGTATCTGCTGATCGGCACCGACAATACCGCTCGCAAGCTCGTGGAGGAGGAGCGAGCGAAGCTCGATCAGCGGCTGCGCGATCAGCACTTCTACACGCGCTCGCTGATCGAATCCAATATCGACGCGCTGATGACGACCGACCCGCGCGGCATCATTACCGACGTCAACAAGCAGACCGAGGCGCTCACCGGCTGCACGCGAGACGAGCTGATCGGTGCGCCGTTCAAGAAGTACTTCACCGATCCGCACCGCGCCGAAGTTGGAATCAGCCGCGTGCTGGAGGAAGGCAAGCTCACCAACTACGAGCTGACCGCGCAGGCCAGCGACGGCAACCTCACCGTCGTGTCCTGCAACGCCTCCACGTTTCATGACCGGGACCGCCGCCTGCAGGGCGTGTTCGCAGCGGCACGCGATGTGACCGAGCTGAAGGAGTTCGAGCACACGTTGCAGCGGCAGAACGCCGCACTCGAAGAGGCGAGCCGCATGAAGTCGGAGTTTCTCGCGAACATGTCTCACGAGCTCAGGACGCCATTGAATGCGATCCTCGGGTTTTCGGAGATGCTCAAGCTCGGCATGGTCGGCGACATGCCGGCCCAGCAGCGCACGCTGGTCGGGAACATTTTTGGAAGCGGCCAGCATCTGCTCGCGCTCATCAACGACATTCTCGACCTGTCCAAGGTCGAGGCCGGCAAGATGAAGCTCGACCCAGAGCCCGTCCAGCTGTCGTCGCTGCTGGCGAACAGTCTGACGATCCTCCGCGAGAAGGCGTCGACCCGGCGGATTCGGCTCGCGATGGAGTCGATCGAGGATCGCGGCACCGTGCAGCTCGATCCGCGCAAGGTCAAACAGATCGTCTACAACCTGCTGTCGAACGCCGTGAAGTTCACCGCGGAAGGTGGGCAAGTCACGCTGCGGACGAGTCGGGTCTCGCGCGACGAAGTTGGTGTGCCGTCGGGTACATGGGCCGGATGTCGGACCTTCCCACTCCCCGAGAGCGAGTTCCTCGAGTTTCTGCAGATCAGCGTCACTGACACGGGAATCGGCATCTCGGTGGACTCGCTCGACCACCTATTCACGCCGTTCAGCCAGATCGATAGCGGTCTCGCGCGCAGGTTCGAGGGGACGGGACTCGGTCTGGTGATGGTGAAGTCACTCGCGGAGCTTCACGGGGGCACCGTGGCAGTCGAGAGTGCGCCGGGCAACGGTTCGCGGTTCACCGTGTGGCTGCCGCTGCGCGGGCTGGTCGAGGCAGACTTCGCGCCGTCGACCCCGGACCTCCGTGAGAACGTGCGTCCGGGGCAGGCCCGAGTCGGTTCGCGTACGGCGCTCGTGGTCGAGGACGACATCAGGTCGGCCGAGCTCATCACCCTGCAGCTCGAGGCCGAAGGCTTCACCGTCCTGCATGCACCGTCTGCCGAAGCGGGCCTCGTTCTCGCGACGCAGCAACCGCTCTCCTTGATCACGCTCGATATCAATTTGCCGAACATGGATGGCTTCGAGTTTCTCACTCGCATCAAGCAGGTGCCGGCGCTCATGCGGGTACCGGTGCTCATCATCTCGATCGAGTCGGATCGTGCCAGGGGCCTCGCGCTCGGAGCTGCGGTGGTGATGCACAAGCCGATGTCCCGGCAGGACCTGGCGGACTCGTTGATCGAGATCGGCCTGTTGCCGCTGACTCCCGGCCGCTCGTTGCGCGTGCTCGTCATCGACGACGATCCCAAGGCACTCGAGCTAGCTGCCCTCCATGCCCTCGCCCTCGGCAGCGTTGTGCTTCGCGCCTACGGCGGACAGGAAGGGATCGACATCGCGTGTGCCGAGCTTCCCGATTTGATCGTGCTCGACCTGATGATGCCGGACGTCAATGGCTTCGACGTCGTCGAAGCACTCCGCGCGCGCGCCGACACCGACAAGATCCCGATCCTGGTCCTGACGGCGTCGCAGGTCACCGCCGAGAATCGGGCCACGCTCCTGCGCGACGTCATCATGATCATGGACAAGACCGAGCTGTCTCACGATCGCTTCACGACCGAGGTCCGGCGAGCGATGTCTGGCCGCAGAATGGAGACATGACATGGCGATAATTCTGGTCATCGAGGACAACCCCGACAACATGACGCTGGCCACGATGCTGCTGCACTCCGCCGGTCACACGGTGCTGTGTGCGGTCGATGCAGAAGCCGGCCTGACGATCGCGAATGGTGAGCTGCCGAACCTGATCCTGATGGATGTGCAACTCCCCGGGATGGATGGTCTCCAGGCGACGGCGTTGCTCAAAGCCAACTTCGCGACCCGAGGCATTCCAGTGATCGCGCTGACAGCGCTCGCGATGAAGGGCGACGAGGCGCGGATTCGCGCGGCCGGTTGTGACGGCTACATCGCCAAGCCGATGAGCGTTGGGCTGTTCCTCGCGACCGTCGCGAGTCAGCTCGCGGCGGCCTGATCGACGACAGAGGCCGATCGTGACGCGCCCACCGGCTTTTTCGTAGCGTACCAGGTGCTACAACCGACCGACGCGCCGGGCACTCCGACGGTCAGCGTTCGCCAAGAGTCTCGTGCCCACCACCATAGAAGATCCAGCAGACGCGGCGGGCGCTGCGCAGCCCGATGCGGAAGCCGGTTTGACGTGATCGATGAGTTCCTCATCGTCTCGCTCGATGCAATCACCCTCGCCCTGCCGGCGACCGCCGTGGTCGAGGTTACGCGCGCCGTCGCGATCACGGTCGTACCCGGATGTCCTGAGTCCGTGGAGGGAATGGTGAATGTGCGGGGTAGGGCGTGCCCGGTGTACGATCTGCGCCGACGGTTCGATCTGCCGGGGCGGTCCGTCGGTCGCAACGAGCACATGGTCGTCGTTGCAGTCGGCGATCGCGGCTGGGCCGTCGTTCGCGTTAGTCGCGTGCAGGAGCTTCGCAAGATCGAGCTCGAGCTCGTGGCGCACGCAACGCGCTCGACGGATCCAGTGATCGCCGGGCTCGTGCAGCTGGCCGACGGCCTGCTCGTGATCTGCGAGCTTGCGCCGTTCCTCACCGATCTCGAGACGGCGCGGACCGCGCAGGCCATCGCCGCAAGCGAGGCCGCGCAGTGATGACCACGGGCGTACCGCAGATCGATGCCGTGCTGGCGATGATCGCGAAGCACAGCGGCCTGACGTTCCCGAAGGTGCGTCGCGACGCGGCGATCCAGGCGATCGGCGAATTCATGACCGAGCGGAAGCTGCGCAGCGATCGAGACGTGCTCGATCACCTGCCGGCCCTGCTCGAGCGGCTGGTCGTGCACGAGAGTTTCTTCGACCGTGACCTCGAGCAACTCGCGTTCATCGACGAGATTGTGCTCCCCGAGCTCGCGGAGGCGACGGCCAGTACGCTGCGGGTGTGGAGCGCCGCGTGCGCGGGCGGCGAGGAGCCGTACACGCTCGCGTTCATGCTCGCGCGCCGCGGCCTGTTCGAGCGGGCGACCGTGCTTGGCACTGATCTCTCAGAGCCAGCGATCACGCGTGCCCGCGTTGGCCGGTACCGCGCCTGGTCGACACGCCTGGGCCCGGCCACGCCTGCGGCGCGCTACCTCGAGGTTGCGGACACGCAGTTTCAGGTCCCGACGCGCTTCGTCGAGGCCGTGCGGTTCGGGCGCCTGAACCTCGTCGAGGATGCCTA
>JBBQFU010000029.1:0-45750 GCA_038322185.1 Haliangiales bacterium | reverse complement strand
GCGAACATGGACATCAACGCGCTGATGGCAGCGGGCGGCGGCATGCCGGACCTCGGTGCACTCGGCGCGGGCGGCGCGGGCGGAATGCCCGGCATGCCGAACATTCCGGGCATGCCGACGGGAAACATCCCGGGCATGCCGAAGGGCTTCACGCCGCCGGGTGCCAAGGGCGCGCCGGTCGGTATCCAGGCCGCGCGTGATCGCCAGAAGGCACGCGACAAGCGCAAGGCCGAGAAGCAAGCGCGCAAGAAGAACCGCCGCTAGCTCGTCAGAGCTGGCAGGTGTCCGTCGCAAGCAGCACGGATACGAACGTCGCGCCCCGATTGGCCGTGACGATGTCGGGATAGCCGTCGCCGTTGATGTCGCCGACTGCGAGCGACTCGGGCGAGCGACCGACGGGGTACTCGACCGGCGATGCAAACGAGCCCGGCGCGACGGCACGGTAGACCATCACGGCGTCGGCATTGCGTGCAGCGACCACCAGGTCGAGGTAGCCATCGCTGTTCACATCGATGATGGCGACGAAGTGCGGCGACGCGGCCGGGATCGATTCGACCGCACCCAGCCCCGTAGCGCTACCGCGCAGGATGGCGAGTGCGTCGCCGGTGGCATTCGCTACCACCACGTCGTCGAAACCGTCCTCGTCGAGATCGGCCGCCGCGATGTGCTGGCTGCCACCGGTACCGTCGTGTGCCGTCCGCGTGGCGAACGTGCCGTCGCCGTTGCCGAGCAACGACGAGGTCTGACCGATGCCGCGATTGGTGACCGCCACGTCGAGAAGGCCATCGTTGTTGAAGTCACCGACGGTCAGGTGCTCTGCGCTCGAGCCCGAGGCGAAGGAGCCAGCGGCCGCGAACGTGCCGGTGCCCGAACCGTCGCCGTCCATCACCCGAACGGCAGCGGCGGTCGCGAGCGCTGCGACCAGCTCGATCTCGCCCGTCCCGTCGAGGTCGGCGATCTCGACGTCCCATGGATTTTCGCCGGTGGACGGATCCACCCGGCCGGCGAACGTCGTGGCGGTGTTGCCAAACCACAGGGTCAGCGTGCCGGCGCTGCGATTGGCGGTGACGAAGTCGAGCAGATTGTCCCCGTCGAGCAGACCGGCGCGGATGGTCTCAGGAACGTCGCCGACGCCGAAGGTGGTCGACGCCGGAACGAAATCATTCGTCAGGCTGCCCGGGATGACCCTGACGCTATCGGGATCGCGCGACAGCACGAGGATGTCGCCGACGGGCTCCCCCGTGGGCGTGGCAACGCGGCCGATGTCGACGGCGTAGGGGTTGGTTCCGAGCTCGATCCGGATCTCGCTGGCGAAGCAGTCGTCGCCGTTGCCGCCGCCCTCGCTGCTCGCGCCACCATCGTCGCGCACGGCGAATCCGACGCGGCCACAGGCGCCACACGCGATCAACAGCAGCACGGCCCCCTTCACGCCTATCGATCGTACACGAGCCGACGTACTCTCGGCGCCCGTGGCACGCGCTGCAAACTTCGACCTCGCCGGTGCGCTCGCATCGGTGAGCTTCACACCCGGCCAGAAGGATGCGCCGGCGCTCGTGGAGCTGGTCGTTGCGGGCGAAGAGCCGGCAGCGCAGCGGGCGGCGATCGCGCTCGGCAAGCTGGCCGAGATTGGACGCAAGGCGATCGAGACGCGCCTCGCCGGTGGCGGCCCCGTCGGTGGCGACACCGCTGAGCTGGGCGATGCGTCGACGATGCGGCTGGTCGCTGCGATCGGATTGCTCGCGCGCGGTGGCGATACGGCGGCGCGGGCAGCGTTGATCGAGCGCACGCGAGATGGACACGTGCGAGTTCGTCGCGCGGCGATCAGCGCGCTCGGCAAGCTCGGTGGCGAGGACGTGGTCGCTGCGCTGTTCGCGCGGTGGGATGCCACGGACGTCACGCCCGACGAGCGCCGCTCGCTCGCGGAGGCACTCGGCAAGGTCGGCGGCGACGACGCGCTGGCGCGGTTGCGCGCCCTCGATCCCGCGGCCGATGCAGAGCTCGCGCGCCGTCGCGATCGCGCGCTACTGATGGCGAGTCGCGACGCCAAGCGCGACACCGAGTCGTCGATCGCGATCGACGTGGCGCCGCCGAACCGCATGACGCTCGCGGTGGTCCTGCGCTGCCGTGGCGGGCTCGCCTCGCTGCTCGCCGACGAGCTGCTGCACCTTGGATTTGCCCCGAAGCCGCACCGTGATGACGAGGTCGCGATCTCGCTCGCGAAGCCGTGGTCCGCGCTCGCCGAGTCGCGCTTGTGGACGAGCGCGGCGATCCGCTACGCGCTGCCGGCTGGAACTGACCTTGTCGAGCGCATCGCGAGCGTGATCACATCGCCGGCGATTCGGGGCTTGCTCAGCGCGTGGACGCAGGGCCCGATCCGCTGGCGTCTCGGCTTCGCGAACGGGCGCAAGCGATCCGTGGTGTGGCAGGTCGCGAAGGCGGTGACCGCGCGCGCCCCCGATCTCATCAACGATCCGACACAGACCACGTGGGATTTCCTCGTCGACGACGAGGCTGGCACGCTCGACGTGGTGCCCCGGCGCGCCGCGGATCCGCGGTTCGCGTGGCGTGTCGCCGAGGTGGCCGCGGCATCGCATCCGACGGTCGCGGCGGCGCTCGCTCGCGTGGCCGGTGCACGCGACTTCGATCGGGTGTGGGATCCGTTCGTTGGCTCGGGCTCCGAGCTCGTCGAGCGCGCGCGGCTCGGACCGTTCGTGTCGATGCTCGGCTCGGATCTCGACGACACGGCGCTCGCCGCCGCGCGCGCGAACCTCGATGCGGCAGGTGTGCGCGCGGAGCTGCTCAACGCCGATGCGCGCTCGCACGCGCCCGGCCCCGTCGATCTCATCATCACGAACCCGCCGCTGGGCAGCCGCGTGCAGCTCGATGCGGCTGCGCTGCTCGTCGCGGCCCTGCCCCACTTCGCGCAGACGCTGGTGCGCGGCGGCCGACTCGTGTGGATCACGCCGGCGATTCGCAAGACCACGCCCGTCGCCGAGCAGCTCGGTTTCAAGCGCACGCGCTCGTTCCCCGTCGACCTTGGAGGTGTGCGCGGCCAGCTCGAACGCTGGGAGCGGACGTGATCTCTGCCGGAGAGTCGATCGCACTGACGCTGCGGACCTGGGTTCGGTACCTGGTCCCGCTCACGCTGCTCGCTGTCCTCGCCTGCGCACCGCTGCTCTACATCGCGCTCACCGCGCAGGCACCGGCTGACTTCTCGCGGGGCCGCTCGCAGCTGCGACTGACCTGGGGACTTGCGGGCTGCGCGCTCGCGTTCCAGCTGCTGCTCGTCGCCGGCGTGGCCCCGGCGGTCCGCTCCGTCGCCTCGGGTGCGCCGCTGTCGCAGCTTCGCGTGCTGCTGGCCGGCTTGCGCGGGCTCGTGCGCGGCGCGCTGCCGTGGGCGGTCGCGATCGCGAGCGTGCTGCTCGGCGGCCTCGCGCTCGTGGTGCCCGGCCTGTTGCTCGTGTGTCTGGTGTCGCTGACCGGCGCGAGCGATCAGTTGCGGACCAGCCCGCAGGCCGCGATCGCCGACAGCATGCAGGTCGTGCGCACGCAGCTGCCGCGGATCGCGCTGCTCGTGCTCGCGATCGTCGTGATCGATCTCGCGATCGCCTACGTGGTCCAGACGATGTACGTGCCGGTGATCGCGAGAAAGGCGAGCGCGGCAAAGCTGCTGCCGATTCGCACGTTCCTGCGCATCACAACGCTCGCGATCGTCGCGTTCTCCGCGCTGCCGGCATGCGCGCTCGCGGCAGTGTACTCACACGCCAAGCGCCGCTAGAGCGGCTCGCGTCTCGTCCGCGGTCGTCGCGACGGGTACGCGCGGATCGTGTCGCGGCTTGCCCGCGCGCGACTGGTACCAGATCGCATGCCAGCCGGCACCGAGCGCGCCCTGGACATCGGCGTCCCACGAGTCGCCGACGTGCACGACGATGGCAGGTGTCGGTTCGCCAAGCGCCTCGAGCGTGAGGTCGAAGATCCGGCGCTCGGGCTTCGCGACACCCACGACCGCCGAGTCGATGATCGCGTCGAACAGCGGCGCAAGACCGATCTCCGCCAGCAGGTCAGCCACATGCCCCTCGGAGTTGGACAGCGCTGCGACCTTGATGTGTCGCACGCGCAGCTCGCGCAGGACTTGCACCATGGGCTCGATGGGCTTGCGCCACAGGTTTTTCGTGGCCTGCTGCTCGTACAGCCACGCGACCGTGGGCTCACGATCGCCCACACCGGCGCCTTCGAGCAGCGCGTCCATGAACGCCTGCCAAGGGTGCTGTGCACCCTCCTCCGTGAGCTGGTCGTAGCGCTGCCAGGCGCCCGGCGCGCCGGCCCTGAGGGCCTCCTCATCGACGAAGATCCCACGCTCCCCGAGCCGCGTGGCCAGGAAGTCAAGATCAAGGTCGACCAGGGTCTGACCGACGTCGAAGGTCACGACGGACGCCATGGGCCTCTTGTACCTCGACTTCGAGAGGTATACTCGAACCGTGAGTCCGGACGGATCCTCTGCATCCCAGGCGCCTGTGCCTGGGGTCGTGATCGTCTGGACCGGGGCCCAGCCCACCGTGCAGGTGTTTCGGGTCCCCGCGGCGGGCGTCGTGATCGGCCGCGAGCTGCTGCAGACCACCACCGACGATCGCATCAGCCGGCAGCACGCGCGGGTCCTGTGGAAGGACCGTCGCTTCGTGGTCACCGACCTCGGTAGCCGCAACGGAACCTACGCCGGTGGTCACGCGCTGATCGATCGCGAGGTCACGGTCACGCCGCCCTCGGTCGTGCGAACCGGCCGCACCGTGTGCGTGCTGCTCGAGGACGTGCGCCGCTTCGAGGGCGCGTCGATCGAGACTCGCCACGACGCGATCGTCGGCGCCAGCACACACCCGATGTGGGTGCACATGGAGCAGGCCGCGGCGAACAATCAGAATCTGCTGATCATCGGCGAGTCCGGCGTCGGCAAGGGCCGCATGGCGCGGGGCTTTGCGCGCGTGCGTGGCCGGCCCGAGGCGATCTTCAACCCGACGATCCAGGCCGTGCCGCTCGAGCGCATCGCCACCCCGCAGGTCGAGACGCTCATCCTCGAGCAGGTCGGCAAGCTCGGCAGCGCGAACCTGGCCGCGCTGCAGAAGATCCTCGATACGCGTCCCAACGTTCGCATCGTCACCACCAGCGTGATGCCGCTCGAGCATCTCGGCATGCCGCCCGAGGTCACCAAGCGTCTCGCTGGCACCACGATTCACATGCCGCCGCTGCGCGACCGTCCCGACGAGATGGCCTTCCTCGTCCACGATGCCGTGCGCAGCTCGGAGCCGGGCTTGCAGATTCACTCGACGCTGATCGAGGCGTGCCTGCTGCGCCCGTGGCCCGGCAACTCACGCGAGCTCATGTCCGAGGTCAGCCGCACCGCGCATACCGTTGCGTCGCAGGGCAAGAACAACGTGCGTGGCGAAGATCTCGATAACGACGCCGGCCACCTCATGGTTGGTGCGCCGACGCTCAACGCGGCGGCCACGCCGACCGCGGTCGGCAAGCAGCGCCGCAAACGGCCGACGTCGCGCCCGAACTCGCGCGACTGACGGTCAGGTCGAGTGCAGGATCAGCATGCAGTGCCCGCATGCGCCTGAAGCCGGTGCGAGCACGTAGCGGACGTTGACGGGCTTGTCACGCATCGACATGGCGAGGACACGCCGGATCACCTTGCCGTTGAGCGCGACCAGTCGAAGGTCGTCGTAGAGGTCTGCGTTGAGCTGCGCGATCACGGTCGCGTGTACGTTCTTGCCCTCGATGCTCGGGATGGACTCAGCGCCCACGAACCGCGCGAACGCGGCATTCGCGATCACGATCGTTCCATCGCGCCGAAGGCCCGCCGCCGGAATGCGGAGCGCATCGAATGCGGTAGCCGCCGCATCGGTGCGCGCCGTGGCGGGGGATACGACGAGAGTCGTGCCGGCGCCGTGGCGGACGCCGAGCACGCTCAGGTAGGCGGTCAGGTCGGCGAGCAGCTGCTGCGCGCTCTCGTATCGCTGCGCGGGATCCTTCGCGAGTGCCTTGGTCACGATCAGATCGAGACGCTCGTCGAGTACCTCACCCCGGCGTGCGCCGACGGGCTCAGGCTGCTCCGTCAGGTGACGCTGCATGATCTGCATCGGATCGCCGTCGCCACTGAACGGCGTCCTGCCGCACAGCATCTCGTAGATGATCACGCCGAGCGCGTAGATGTCGCCCGACGGTTGCGGCGTACCACCGGTGATTCGCTCGGGCGCCAGGTACTCCGGGGTCCCCGCGATTTGGTCCGTTGACGAGGCGGCGGTCGCGATACGCGCGGTGCCGAAGTCCAGGAGCTTCACCTGTCCTTGGCTCGTGTCGCTGTCCTTCAGGCAGAGGATGTTGTCGGACTTGAGGTCCGCGTGGACGACGGTCTTCGAGTGACTGTGGGCGAGCGCATCCGCCAGCTGCGCGGCGATCTGACATGCCTCGGCGATCTCGAGCTTGCCCTCGCGCTCGATCCGCGTCGTGAGCGATTCGCCCTCGAGATACTCCATCACGATGAACCAACCCCAGTCGGGGTCGTTTCCGAAATCGATCATCTCGACGATGTTCGGGTGCGAGAGCTGACTCGCAAGACGTGCTTCGCGATGGAACAGCTGCTGCGCTGCCGAGTCGGTCGAGAGCTCGGCTTGCATCAGCTTGAGCGCGAATGCTTTGCCGAGGCGGCGATGGCGCACGAGCATGACCTGGCCCATCCCACCGGCGCCAAGCTGCTCGATGATCTCGTAGCGGCCAGCGACGACCCGGGCGCATTCCTCTGCCGAGAGCGGCGCGTCCTCGACGGGTGTGTCGAAAACGCCGCTGGGCTCTTCTTCGTCGAACGAGCTCACGCCGCCACGCTAACACGCGCCTGGCGCTGCGCGTGCGAGAGGGCTTGACGCTCATCCGCTTCAGCGCTTCGTAGAGCGTCTCCGTCATCGGCACCGTCCGGCGCGTGCGGCCCTTCGGTGTCCCGGTCTCTCCACGACAGGTCTATTGGTTCAGGTCGACGTCTTCGCGCCAACGCAGCGCATTGATCTCGCCGACGCGTAACCCTAATGACGAGCCTCAGTCGGCACTCAGCGCAGCACGCAGAGCAGGTCGAGCGGACCAACGAGCCTCTGAAGTCGGTGGGGGAAGCCGCGTCCTCACCCCTCGTGCCAAGAGCGGTCGTTGCGCGAGAACTTCGGCGAGCTGTCCTTCCGTCGAGACATCGGTGTGAAGAAGCGCTTGTACGGTTCCGTCGTGCGATGCCGGATCCAGTCCTGAATGCATCGAGCAGTTCGTCGCGCAGCTCGCGCTTCGTAAATGGATCCATGTACTCGCGGTTTCGGCCCGAGGTCAGTTGGTGATGGGCGGACGACGCGTGCAGGTCCGTCGACCGCGCGCCCGAACGCTGGGTGGTGAGGAGATCCAGTTGCCGTCGTGACCGTGTCGACGCCCCATCGAGGCGCCCCTATCGCGGCGGTGTTCTCGAGTGTCTTGGGTGTCCCTCTCCTTCGCGCGCTCTCGGTCGCCACGATGCATGCGATTCGAACGGAGCATCTCCGGCTCGACATCCTCGTACGGCTTGCCGGCGCACTCCTGCGTCCCGAGGGACGCGCGGCGGAAGCTACCTTGTCGCGAGTCACCGCCGAGCTTACGTCGGAGTTTTCCGCGGACGGGCGTAAGGCAGTCGAACACTTTCTCGCCGAGATCGGTAGGGATCAAGATTTGCTCCCACAGCTAGCGCCGGCCGCACGCGATGCATTGAATGCCGCCACGCCCGATCGCGATGGCGTTCGCTATGGGTGTGTGGTGTCTCGTGCGCCGACACCCGGCCTACGCTCCGTGATTGGCTCTGCACGATCACCTTATGCCATCGCGACGCACGCCGTGTTCCTCGCATTGTACCGCTTGGCCACGGGCGGGCGGGCGACGATGGACCTCGAACAAGCTCAGCGAGACGCGCTGGAGCGAGCGTTTGGCAACGTGCCCGGCGCGCGCGCAAACGACGGCGTCGTTCCGACGCAAAGCCAGGTTTGGGGTCATGTGATTCACGCATCGTGGGCCGATCACCTCGACGTCGTCGGCCACTTTCACCATCCCAACCACGTCCCCCCACACTTTGATTGGTTGCGATCCGGCAGCGGATTCACTCGAACGGAGTTCGAGCATCTTTGGGCGGACGTCGTCGAGTTTCAGCTGGGTGAGTAAAAGAACGATGTGCGCTGTTCCGCGCGTGGAACGACGTAGATCCGGCCGCGAGGATCTTGCAGGCGCGATCGACGTCGTATGAGCACGGGGCAGCGACTCACGCGGTGACGATGCTCCGTATCCGCGAAGCGGCGGGTTCGAGATCGCGGGTCGTGCTCAGGACAGCACGAGGTGTCGCGAATAGCCGTGCATCGAGTCCCCCGGTGGAGTGGCCAACAAGATGGATGGGAGCGTCCTGCTCGGCCAGCGCGGTGAGCGCGGTTTCCGCGACTGTCGTGGCCCGTCGCCGCAGCGACGCGGTGGGAGGAGTCGGCACCCGCCACATCTTTGCAGTGCCCCCCCGGCGGTCGAATTGCTCGCGTACGAGATCTTCGACGTGCGGAAAATAGTCGAGCGAGCCGAAGTTCGCGAACCCGAAGAAGCCCGGGATGAGAAGGACGTGATGCGTCGGAGGGGGCATGCAACCGCTCATGATACCGGCAATGGTGCCGAGCTGCGCACGCCTGAGACTCAGCTCGTGATGTGCCCGTCAGCTTATGTCTGCGGCTAGAATTCTGGTCTGAGAGTGGATAGATAGGTTCACCATGGATTCCCCTGAACTGCCAGCGCGAGCGGTTACACGACTCACGCGTCCCTTCGTCCGGTTCATGCAGCTCCAAGCAGCAGGCGGGGGGGTGCTTCTCGCGGCGACGATCGTGGCACTCGTTGCCGCCAATTCTCCACTCGCCGATCGATATGCCGCGGTGTGGAACCACCAGTTCACCATCGGCGCCGACGGCGCGAGCCTGACGTACCCGCTCTGGTACTGGATCAATGACGGCCTGATGGCGGTGTTCTTCTTCGTCGTCGGCCTGGAAATCAAGCGGGAGCTCGTGCTCGGAGAGCTGCGCGATCGACGCAACGTCGTCCTTCCGGCGATCGCCGCGCTCGGAGGCGCCGTAGTCCCGGTCGGGCTCTACTTGTTGCTCCAACCCGATCTGCCGGGCCGAGCCGGCTGGGCGATCCCGATGGCGACCGATATCGCGTTCGTAGTCGGTTGTCTCGCCGTACTCGGGACGCGCGTCCCGCCCTCGCTCAAGATCTTCATGCTGTCGCTCGCGATCATCGACGACGTGCTCGCGGTCATCGTGATCGCTGTGGCGTTCAGCGCATCGATCTCTTGGCTCTGGCTCGTCGGTGCGCTCGCGGGGCTGATCGTGGTCGTCGGGCTCGACAAGCTCGGCGTCCGGCGGATCGGGGTCTACGTGCTCGTCGGCGTCCTCGTCTGGCTCTGTACCTTGAAGTCCGGCATCCATCCGACGATCGCGGGTGTCATCCTTGGCCTTCTGACCCCAGCACACGCATGGATCCGACAGACGGTGTTCGTTGACCTACTCGACCGAGGGCTCACTGCAATACGAAGCGACGAACCGCAGGAGGATCAGCGCGAGGCCATCGAGAACATCGCGATCGCGGCGTCAGAGTCGGTCTCGCCTCTCGAGCGCCTGGAGCACGGGCTCCATCCGTGGGTCGCATTCCTGATCATGCCGGTGTTCGCGCTGGCCAACGCCGGCGTGGTGGTCAGCATTGGGGGGATCCAGGAACCAATCGCCGTCGCCGTGATTGTCGGACTCTCGGTAGGGAAGCCGGTCGGGATCATGGCGGCGTCGTGGATCGCGATCAAACTGAAGCTGGCGCAACTTCCGCATCGCATGACGTGGGGCTCGCTGCTCGGCGGGTCCTGGCTTGCGGGGATCGGCTTCACGATGGCGTTGTTCATCGGATCGTTGTCGATCGCGGAGCCAGCTCTCGCCGCCGCGAAGACCGGAATCCTGTTCGGCTCGGCGATCAGCCTGGTGCTGGGAATGTCACTGCTGACCTGGTCACTTCGGAAGAAGCGCGACCGAACACACGAGTGACGAGACCAAACCGATCAATCGTAGAAGTCGACCTTGCCCGAGCTGATGTCGTACATGACGCCGACGATCTTGATCTTGCCCTCCTGCTCCATCTTCCTCAGCTCGGGGCTCCGCTCGCGGATCTGCTGCTTGACGAACTTGACGTTCTCCGCCGCGATGGCGTCGACGAAGGCGTAGTCCGCGGGCTCGTGCTTGCCCGCGTAGGTGGCCTTGGTGCGCTGGACGGCGGGCTCGACGCGCTGCAGGAGCTGCGTGAGGTGGCCGTACTTGACGTCGGCCGCTGCTCCCTGGATCGCCCCGCACTTGGAGTGCCCCATCACCATGATGAGCTTGGCGCCGGCGAAGTGGGTCGCGAACTCCAACCCGCCGAGCACGTCCTCGTTGAGGACGTTTCCGGCGATCCGCGTGCTGAAGATGTCGCCGATCTGCTTGTCGAAGATGGTTTCGGCAGGAACCCGGCTGTCGATGCAGCTCAGGACGATCGCATAGGGATGTTGTCCGCTAGACCCTTCCTTCACCTCCAGGACCAAGCTGCGATAGCGCAGCGCACCACTTCGGAAACGCTGATGGCCATCCTTGAAGGCCTGAAAGATCTCGTCGGGTGACATCGAGTCGCGGAGCTCGGCAGTGAGCTGGTCCCTGCGTTGCGAATCCGACGGCGTCGGGTTCTGCGCTGTCGCGGCTGTCGGCGGTGGCGTTTCTTTGTCTTTCGCAGAACAAGCAACCACCGTCAGCGCGAGCACCCCGGCAATCACGACTCTATCTATCAACATGAGTCCGCTCAGTAAATCACATCGCGGTGATCAGGTGCGCTCTCGCTATCATCAGCTCGCACGCCCGTGCGATCGCAGCATGGGCGAGGTAGGGGCGCGTATGCGATTCGCGACGAAGACGCCCAAGGAGCGTAAGCAGGGACTTGGCCGCACCGAGGTGACGACTACGCCCGTTGCGATCCGATCGAAAGTTGTATTGCCCCTGGGTTCGAGACCCTCGTACGGGAGCGGCTCGCGACTCACATCGGGCACGCCGCCACACTCGTCGAGAGGGGGACGGTTCGATTCGAGGACGTCAATGGTCCTCGCGGCGGAACCGACACGCTCTGCCGCGTCAAGCTCGTCCTCAGCGGCAGGCCTTCGATCCAGGTAGAGAAGCGAGCGACCACCGTCCAACATGCGCTCGCTCTCGTGCTGCCCGCGCTTGCAACGGCGCTCACCCGCATCTCTTCGAAACACGCACTTCGCGCGGGCAGCCGACGTGGGCGCGCCACACCGACTGCGGTACGTCCAAAGGAGCTGGATGGTGGTGAGTTAATCGGACGGCGCGTGGGTTGCGGTGACGACGCCGTGAGCGCGTGCTGGCACGTCCCGAGAAGCAACGGCGCGATGCGTATGTGGATACGGCGGCGCCCCGCACGAGCGCGACGGCGCGAAAAGCGGGGGGATCGACGGCACGCCGGAATTCGCGTGCGAACGATGATCGTGCGAGTGCAGCGCTCGAGGACTCGCGGACACGCCCGTCTCGCAAGTCGACCCGCAAGTCGGCCAGTCGTGGGAAGCCGAGCCAGGGGAAAGAGCGCGCCGCGGCGATGAAAGTCGTGACTCCGAGCGCCAGGGCCGCGCGTGCGGGCGCGCGTCGCCGCAACCGTTGACGTGGATGCGGGACTGGCTCGACGCGTGGTGGCCGTATCTCACGTTCGCCGTGGCGGTGGTCGAGGTGGTCGCCGCGGGACACGCCGTCCTTCGAAAGAGGGAGCCCCGCGCGGCCGTCGCGTGGGTAGTGATCATCGTGCTCGTCCCGATCCTCGGCTTGCTGCTCTACGCGTTGTTCGGCATCAATCGGATCAGCCGTGCTGGTGCACGCCTGCGCGACGAGATGCCGAACTACGACCACGTGCGCACCGCACGGATTTCCGGATCGCAGCTCCAGGAGCTCCTCGAAGAGGACACCTCAACGTCGAGCTTGGGCTAACGCTGGTCCAGTTCGACCTCGGACTTGCGCTGCTGTTCCCGGATGTGCGCCCCGGCTTCTTCGCCGGCGTCGGCATCGGGCGCGTGCTGCGCGTCGCCGGCGGCGGCGTCCGATAGGTCCTCTCGCTCTCGACCATAGCGCGCTCGAGAGGAGGCCAGCGCGCGTGAAAGCTGGATGGCAGCGAAACACCTCGAGCAGACATGCGGCGTGGCCCGGCGCGTGCATAGTGGGGCTCGATGCGGCTCACGCGCAAGTTCATCATCAGCCTGGCGATCGCGATCGTTGTGGTGCTCAGCATCAACGCAGTGTTTCGGGTGAAGCGAGAGAGCGCGCTGTTCGAAGGTGACATCATGCGCGACGCCCGCGTGATGGGTCGCGCGATCGCGGGTGCCGCCGCTCGCATCTGGCAACGCGCTGGCGAAGCGAGCGCGCAGGATCTCGTAGAGGATGCCAACGAGCGCGAATCGGAGCTGCTGATCCGCTGGGTCTGGCGCGACGCCCCCGATGGCGACCCTCACGCGCCTGCCGTCGGTCGCGAAGCGTTGACTCACCTGAACGAGCCGGTAGTCCTCCGCTGGCGTGCGCCGGAGGCTGAACACGCAGCGATCTACACCTATTTCCCGATCGACGTGATGGGCGGGCGGGCGGCGGCGATCGAGATCTCGGAGTCGCTCGCCGCGGAATCGCGCTACCTCGGCGACACCATCCGCCACGTGATCATCGCCACCAGCGTGCTCGTCGCAGTCTGTGTTGGGCTCGCGCTCGCGCTCGGCATCGTGTTCATCGGGCGACCCGTGCGTCGGCTCGTCGCGCACGCCCGACGGATCGGAGAAGGCGACCTCACGTCGTGGCTGGATCTGCGTCAGCGCGACGAGATCGGCGAGCTCGGGACCGAGATGAACGCGATGTGCGTGCGGCTGGCGCAGGCCCGCGCCAGCGTCGAGACCGAGGCAGCCGCGCGGCAGCGAGCGCTCGAGCAGCTCCGCCACGCGGATCGCCTCGCGACCGTCGGCAAGCTCGCCGCGGGCATCGCGCACGAGATCGGGACGCCGCTCAACGTGATCACAGGGCATGCACAGCTGATCACGGACGAGTACCCGCCCGACAGCGCGGCCAGCATCAACGCGACGATCGTCGCGGATCAGGCGCGCCGCGTCGCCTCGATCGTTCGTCAGCTGCTCGACTTCGCGCGGCTACGCTCGCCGCCGACGACGACCGAGGACATCAGCCTGGTGGCAAGCACGACGGTCTCGATGCTCGAGTCGCTGGCACAGAAGCGCGGCGTCATGCTCGAGCTCGCACCCCTGCGCCCCGTGCGATGTCGTATCGATCCTGGTCAGCTCCAGCAAGTGATGACCAACCTGGTGGTCAACGCGATTCACGCAAGCTCCCGTTCCGGGGTGGTCTCCATTGGTGTCGCGCGCGTCCGGGCCGAGCCGCCCGCCGATTTTCCTGGCGGGGAGCGCGATTTCGCCTGCATGTGGGTCGAGGATCGAGGCGTGGGCATCGCCTCCGAGAATCACGACCGGATCTTCGAGCCGTTCTTCACGACCAAGGACATCGGCGAGGGGACGGGGCTGGGGCTCTCGGTGGCCTACGGGATCGTCCGCGAGCACGGCGGCTGGATCGACGTGGACTCGGCGGTTGGCCAAGGTAGCCGGTTCTCGGTCTATATCCCTCTCGAGGAGACGCATGAGCCGAGCCCTGATAGTCGATGATGACCCCACGATGTGCGGCATGCTCCGGGCAAACCTGGTCCGCCGCGACTACGATCCGGTGACCTGCGGCAGCGCGGACGAGGCCCTCGCGCTACTTAAAGATGGGACGTTCGACGTGGTCGTCACCGATCTGAACATGCGCGGGACGAACGGGCTCGAGCTCTGTGCACGCGTCGTCGCCGAGCGCCCCGATCTCCCGGTCATCGTGATCACCGCGTTCGGCAACCTCGAGGCCGCGATCGGCGCGATCCGTGCGGGAGCGTATGACTTCCTCCCCAAGCCGTTCGAGATCGACGCCCTCGTCGTCGCACTCGATCGCGCCGTGCAGCATCGGTCCTTGCGCGAGGAGGTCAAGCGCCTGCGGCGCGCGCTCGGCGACACGCAGCGGTTCGACGAGCTCGTGGGCGACAGCGCGTCGATGCAGAAGCTGTACAAGCTGATCGACCGGGTCTCCGCCACCGAGGCTCCCGTGTTGATCACCGGTGAGAGTGGCACCGGCAAGGAGCTCGTCGCGCGCTCGCTGCACCGCCGCAGCCGGCGTGCGGCCCACCCGTTCGTCGCGATCAACTGCGCCGCCGTGCCGGAGAGCATGCTCGAGAGCGAGCTGTTCGGTCACGTTCGCGGCGCGTTCACCGACGCGCGGAGCACACGGACCGGGCTGTTTGCGCAGGCGGAGGGAGGCACGCTGTTCCTCGACGAGATCGGCGAGCTTCCGCCCGGGTTGCAGCCCAAGCTCCTCCGCGCTCTCCAGGAGCGCAAGATCCGCCCGCTCGGCGCGGACGCCGAGATCGATCTCGACGTCCGGCTGATCACCGCCACCAATCGCGATCTCGAGACCGCGGTCGAGGAGCAGCGGTTTCGCGAGGACCTGTACTACCGCATTCACGTCGTCCAGCTCGACCTGCCACCGCTGCGGGCCCGCGGCAACGACGTGCTCTTGCTCGCCCAGCACTTTCTCGAGCACGCCGGCGCAGTCGCGAACCGACCGATCACCGGCCTGTCACTGCCGGCAGCCGAGAAGCTGCTCGCATACGCGTGGCCCGGCAACGTGCGTGAGCTCCACAACACGATCGAGCGCGCCGTGGCGATGGGGGAGCACGCCCAGATCATGCTCGAGGACCTGCCGGACAAGATCCGCAGCCACCGACGCAGCCACGTGGTCGTCGCGAGTGACGATCCGAGCGAGCTGGTGTCGATGGAGGAGGTCGAGCGCCGCTACATCCAGCGGGTCGTCGAGGCGGTGCGCGGGAACAAGACCGAGGCGGCTCGGATCCTCGGCTTCGATCGCACGACGCTCTATCGCAAGCTCGAGAAGTACGGCGTGGATCCGAAGCGCGAAGCGTAGCGCGGCATTTTGCAACACGTTGCAGGCTGCAGCGGCCTCGCCGTCGAGACGCCCGATTTGGCCACCGTGCTCGCGGCACGTCGCTTGCTCGAGGTGGAGTGAATGCAAACCTCGAGGCTATTCAATGGTCGTGGCTCCGCGCTCGCGGCGGCGCCTTCTTCGCGGTCCCGCGTCTTGCTCGCCGAGGACGATCCTGCGTTCCGGCGCCTGCTCGCGAGCGCGTTGCGCGCGGACGGCTTCGACGTCCTCGAGGCCGCCACCGGTGAGGAGCTCGGCGCGCTGATCGCCTCGCACGTGCTGAATTCCGAGGAGGAGCTGCCGATCGACCTGATAATCAGCGACGTGCGGATGCCGCGCGCATCGGGCCTCGAGGTCATCGTGGGCCTGCGCAACCTCGACTGGGCGACCCCGATCATTCTCATGACCGCGTTCAGCGACGACACGCTCCATATGGAGGCACGTCGGCTCGGCGTGGGCGCCGTATTCGACAAGCCGTTCGATCTTGAAGACATGCGCACCGCGGCCCTCCACTTCTCGGGCCGCTGAACCAAGGAATCCCATGAAGACCATCATCATCACGTGCCTGGTCGTCGCGCTGGCTGCCGCGTGCAGCAAGCCCGCGAAGATCAACCGAGCCAGGACCCCGGCGTCGAACCAGGGGGCCAGCTCGCAGATCGCCGAGCCGCGGACCACCGCGGTCGCATCCGGTGACATGCGCGCCTTGCTCCTGCACCTGCAAAGGGTCCACTTCGCGTTCGACTCGACGACGCTGCTCCCCGAGGCACGCAGCTCGCTGCAGGCGGCCGCCGAGCACCTGATCGCGAATCCGAACATCTCGCTGTTTCTCGACGGCCACACGGACCTGCGCGGGACCACCGAATACAACGTGGCGCTCGGGGATCGGCGCGCACAGACCGTGCTGGATTATCTGGTGCGGCTCGGGATCGACCCGGCGCGTCTCCAGACGGTCACGTTCGGTCCGACACGTCCGCTCCGGGACGGCTCGGACCCGACGGCGCATGCGTTCAATCGACGCGTCGAGTTCCGCGTGATGCGCGGCGATCTCGAGCTCGTGCTCGACGATGGGACGCCGTTCGACGATCGCGGCACCGCGCTGATGGCGGAGAACTGATGAGCGGCGTGGTCTACGTCGCCGAGGACGATCCGCACATGCGGGCGTGGCTCCTGGCTTCACTCGTTCGCGCCGGCCATCGCGCCGAGGTGTTCGAGAGCGCATTCCACCTCCTCGAGCGCGTGCGCGGGTCGCTCGACGTCGATCTGCCCGCGCTGATCGTCTCCGACTTTCGCATGCGCGGTTGGACCGGGCTCGAGGCGTTCGTCATGCTGCGCGCCTGGGGCTGCCCGGCCCCGCTCGTCCTGATCACGGCATTTCCAGATCCGGCGTTGCTCGACGAAGCCGCGTGCCACGGGGTGAATGAAGCCGTTCGAGTCGAGGGAGTTCTTGGCGACGATCCAGCGCTGCCTGGCCCAAAGGACCGACGATGCGGCGCGGCCCTGCCACGAGTGTGGCGCCGGGTTCGCGGGTGTGGGGTGGCTGTGCAGCGACTGATCCTGCTTCTCGATACCGAACAGGTGTGACGCGGGGCTCGCTCGGCCCGTGGCCCTCAACGAGCTCACGGTCGACAAGCTCATCGTTCACGCGTCGAGGTTGGATTCACGTGTGGGTGGGCGTGCGGGTGCGAACCGGAAACCCTCGACAACGAGGTCGTGGAGGGTGCAGGCCAGCGAGCACGCACGCGCTCCCACGAACCCGAGCTCGAATCGATCTGCGCGCGCGAGCTGTAGCCGTGTGAACCCGATGGTGTTGTTGGCTACCCCGATCGACATCTCGCCCACCACGAGCTCCGCGAGTCCACCGACCAGCCGACCATCACGGGGTGGCGCATCCGCCTCGTGGTAGAGGCTCCCCGAAAGCGTCAGCGAGCCGATGCCCAAAAGGGGCCATCGAGGTGGCGGCGACGCGAGAGAATGACTCAGCTTGACGTCCAGGTCGCGAACCTCGAGCTGCCGGAGCGCGATCCTGGAGGATCCCGATTCCCCGCCGACGGTACGAAACCGCGGCAACAGGGCCAGCCGGATCCGATCGCGCCGCGCGAGATCCAGGTCGGCCGGGGCGAGATCCCATTGCAGGATCGGTTTGCCGAGGCCGCGTGTCGGAAGGAACGGGATGCCCATCTCCAGCACCAAGGCACCATCTCGAATCGCGAAGTCGAGCAGCGCGCTCTCGAGCGTGGACAGATCTTTTTCGAGCCCCATGTAGTCGACGGCGCCATCTGCGATCGGGATGCGAAACCGGTGGGTGGCTCGGCGACGCCCGATCACGGGCACGGTGAGGTCGAGCGCGAGATCCACGTTGACCTCTCCAGCCAGACCGTCGAGGAGTGCCATCATCTCTGTCGACTCTGGTGGCGACGCGCCCGGCGCGCTCGGCGTCGCGGTGAGTGGCGCCGAGCCCCCGATCTCCGCGATCGCGATCGAGCCGGCCTCGATTCGAAGCCCGTCGGTACCCCACGCCGCGACCACCTGGACACCTGCAAGTCGCGGCATCGCGAGCACCAGGTCGCCACGGCGAAGCTCGACGTCCGCGAGCTCGACGCCCTCGGCGAGGACCATTCCGTCTTCCCCATCGATGCGCAGCCGACAGCGTGTCACGGTGATCGCGCCGGAGATCGTCACCTCGCCGACCACGATCACGAGCCTGGCGGCGCCGACCACGGGGGCCTCGAGCTCGCACGTCTGCTCGTCGGGCGTCCGTCGCAGCTTCCCGCGGACCTCCTCGATCGCGACCGCCTCGGCAGTGACGGTGCCGGCCGGCAACTCGAGGGCGAGCTGGACGACGGCGCGGCGTGCGCTGGCGTGGTTGATCTCGAGGTGGCCATCGCCTGCGACGAGGTCTCCTCGCAGGCCCTCGACATGATGGACCGTTGCCTTCGCGCCACCGATGCGAAGCTCGAGCCCTCGGGCCTCGAGTTGCTCGAGCCGACATTGCACGCCCTGCATCAGGCGCCCTTGACCGCTTGCCGGTTTCGGCGAAGGAAGGCGACGTACTCGAGCGCGACGAACGCCAGACTGCCAAGGCAGTAGCACGCCAGCGCGGCGTACGTCGTCGGCGGTAACATGAGCACGTCGGGACCTGGAAAGCGCGAGGCGAACGGCGGTCCCGTGATGACCCACATCAGTGCCGCCGGGATCAACGCGACGATCATGCCGACGAGGACGAGCCCTGCCGCAGCCGCGACGCGATCTGCGGGTTGCGAGCGGTGCGCAACCATGATCCAACCGACCGCTGTGTGGATGACCGCAGCGACGAGGCCGTACCGAAACAGTTGTGGCGCGAGCGACCCCGCCGCCGGCACCATCGAGGGAGTCAGCATGTGCTCTAGGGTCAGGGCCATGACGTAGAACGTGAGAGGGAACGCGGGGACCGCGACGAGCAGCACCCGCAGATCGATCTTCACCAGGTGACGCCGAGCCGCCCACGACGTGAGGATGATGATCGTTGCGAGAGCGAGCAACGATGTCCCGCCTCGCGTGATACGCGTCGACCAGGCCTCACGTTCCGCCTCCAGACGCGCTGCCATCGTCGCCGCGCCGATCGCGCGGATCCGCGCAATATCCGCACGGCGAAGCTCGTCGCGTTCGTCCAGGTCGAGGGTGAGGGCGTCGACGAGCGCGAGGCCCATGGCATGCCGAGGCATTGGCAGCCCGAGCAGGGCGCAGACGGTCGGGGCGACATCGATGAGCTGCGCCCGCACGAGCGGTGCACCTGGACGGATGCCAGCGCCGTTGAGGACGAGTGGGACCTCCATGACCTCGGGTTCGATGCCTCCGTGGCCGCCGGTGTCGATGTGACCGTGATCGGCGACTACAAGAACGGTCTGGCGTGTGAGATCGACGTGCCGTAGCACGCGATCGAGCATCGCATCGATCCGGGCCACGGCATCGGCGTACTCGGGCGAGTCTGCACCGTGTGCATGACCGGCGGCGTCGATGGCGCCGACGAGGACAACGACCAGGTCGTCCTCGCCCGCGAGGCTCGCAACGACGGCGCGCTCGAGCTCACCCTCGCGTGGGATGATCGGTGTGCGATCCACGTGCGCTCCGAACATCACACGCGGTCCGCTTGCTGTTTGGCTGACGAACGTGACCCCGAGCTTCGCGATCTGCGCGCGCTCGAGCATGCTGTCGAGCGGGACGGCTTGATCGTAGTCATTGTTCCGTACGCCGCTCCACACCGGAGGAACGCCCGCGATGATCGAGACGTAGTTGGGTCTCGACATCGACGGATAGTGCGACGACGCTTCCGCATCGATGCCCGCAGCGCGCAGTCGGGCGAGCGAGCTCATCGTTCGCGACGCATCGAGGCGCAGTCCATCGACGATGATCAAGACAACCCGTTCGGTCAGGCGACGCGTGGACCCCGAGCTTGTCGTCGTGGCGGCGGCGAGCGGTGGAGTAGCCACGTTCAGCGACGGTAGGAAATCGAACGCCTGCTTTGCCGAATAGACACCCAGCGAGACCACGGCGGCTCCGAGCAGGACCAAGACGATGGCGCTTGCTCTGCCCGTGTGCACGAGGGCGACCGTAGCACTCCGCAACTGTGCCGTCCCATCGTGCTCCAAGACAACGGCGGGCACAGCGGATGCGCCTCGACGTGCGCTTCGAGTTGGAGGATCTCGCGGCGGGACACTGGTCGACCAGCAGCGAGCGTTCAACGACTGGGTCACGACGTTCAACCACGTCCGGCCCCACGAGGCGCTAGGCCAGCAACTCCCCGGCGAAGGTCTATCGGGTCAACTAGCGGCGGCGACGGCGCAGGAGCAGCGCGCCGAGCATCAGCCCGAAGGCGCCGCCCTGCGCGGAACCACCGGCGTTGCAACCGGTATCGTCGACAGTGGGCTCCTCGACAACCTGCGGCTCCTCGACGCGGGTGACGCGCACGGCGTCGAACGCGAGCTGGACCTTGGCGGCGAGCGGCTCGCCGGTGTTGTCGGCCGCGCGGATCCACTGGGTGCCACCGGCCGTGAACGCGAACGTGCCAAGCGTCTGCCATCCGTTGACCGCGCTCTGATCGATGACGACGTCGGTGGTCGTGGCGCCAGCCTGCACGGCGTACTTCGCCTGCTTGCTCTTCGCATACGCCGCATCGGTGAACACCTCGACGGCGTAGTTGCCGGCCTCCTTGAAGTGAAGGTGCCACTGCCCGTAGTTCCCCTCGGCAGCGCTGTCGGTCGTGTATGTCCACACCAGATCGCCGTCCTTGCCGGCGACATCGACGTCGCGCATCGACGCGGCCGGGCCGCCACGCTCGAAGCAGGCATCGCCATCGTCGATGACCGCACCCGCGTAGCCGACCGTGCCGCACGGACCGCAGTCCTCGGTGCAGTTGATCGACGTCTCGTCGGTGCCGCACGTGCCGTCGCCACACGAGGACGTCGCGCCGAGCAGCTTCGTGAAGGCGGCTTCGTCGCCGTTGAACTTGTTGGTGTCGACCGGACCGCTGATGCCCGCGACCGTTCCGGAATCGGTGAACTGCCAGAACGCCCAGTCGGACCACGGCGGCGCGATGTTCGGGCACGTGATGGTCGAGTACTGCGCGTGCCACAGCGGTGAGCTCGTGAAGTCGGGCGCGCCGACCGAGTCACGCCAGAAGTAGAAGCCGGTGTAGATGATCGGGTCGCGACCGAGCACGCCCTTGACGTGGTTGATCCACGCGGTGAGCTTCTGCTTGATCACGGCGGAGGACTGGCCGTCGCTCGCTTCGACATCGATCACCGGCGGCAGATCATCGGGCTCGAGCTTGCGACCGATCGCGTTCAGCAGGATCTCGGCCTGCTCGATCGGATCCTGGCCGGGACGGAAGAACTGATACGCACCATGCTTGATGCCGGCAGCGCGCGAGCCTGCCCAGTACGTCGAGAACTTTGGATCGAGAAAGTTCGCGCCGTCCGAAACCCGGATGAACGCGTACTTCACGTCGTCGTTGGCGACCGCGGCCCAGTCGATCGAACCCTGGTAGTACGAGACGTCGATGCCTTTGAGCGTCGATCCCGAGCCACACACGGTCGCGCCTTGTTCGAGTGCAGCAACCGACTCCGGTGGGTCCGTCGCACAGCTCGACAACAGCAGGAACGCGGCGACAAGGCCCCTCATCGCCGCGGAGCTTAATGAAAACGCGCGCGACCTCTCTAGATCGGGCGGCGCGTATTTCGCTCAATGTTGATGTGCGGACTCTTGTTTGCGCTCGAGATCGGAGTGCGGCAGCTCGCACCGATGGATCTCGATCGTCAGGTGCGCGACGGGCAAAGCACCGAGGACAGCGTCGCGATAGACGCTGAGCTCGCGCGGTGTTGCGGTCACCACGGACACGATGCAGCTGCGCCGACCTGGCCCCAACTCCCATACATGTAGGTCAGCCACCCTCACGTCGTCGATCTGCTCGAGCCGGCGACGCACGACATCCTCGTGTTTCGAGGACGACGAGACATCGAGCAGCTGACCGCTCGCCTGGCGGCACAAGTTCACCGACCACCACAGGATCACGACGCCACCGATCGGCCCCATGAGCGGATCGAGGTACCAGAGGTCCGCCCACTTGCCGAGCGCGAGCGCCGCGATCGCGAGCAGCGACGTGAATGCGTCGGCGACGATGTGGATGTACGCAGCGCGCAGATTGAAGTCGAGCGTGCCCGCCTCCACCGGCTGTCGCGTCGCGCTTCCATGGGCGTGATCGTGGGTATGCGCGTGATCGTGCGCGCCGTGATCGTGCGCGTGGCCGTGCCCGTGATCGTGGCCGCCGTGCTTGTGGCCGTAATGATGCCCCTGGCCGAGCAGCAGCGCGGACACGACGTTCACCACGAGCCCGATGCACGCGACGATCAGCGCCTCGTCGAAGTTGACGTGCTCGGGGTGCACCAATCGTTCGATGCCCTCGATCGCGATCATCACCGCGACGATCGCGAGCACGACGCCACTGGTGTAGCCAGCAAGCGCGTAGACCTTGCCGGTGCCGAAGCTGAACGCATCGCTGCCCGCATGCTTGCGCGCGTACCAGTACGCGGCGAGGGTCAAGCCGAGCGCGCCGACGTGCGTGCCCATGTGCCAGCCATCCGCTTGCAGCGCGACCGAGCCGGTCGTGTAGCCGACGATCAGCTCGCCGACCATCATCAGGAAGGTCAGGCCAACAACCCAGCGAGTGCGGCGCTCGCCCTGCCGGTTGTGCTCCTCCTCATCCTCGTGATGCGCGTGAGCAGACAGGTCGTGGGAAGCAGCCATCAGCACGGGCAGCTTAGCACCACGACGACGACAAGGCGGCCGACTGAGTCGGTCGCCGTGTCATCGATCGTTGTCGATCCGTCCTGCGGTCAGCGGTTGCGGTCGCGATCGCCTTGATCGCGATTCACGTTCTGCTGGCCCTGCTGCTGGCCCTGATCTCCCTGGCGGGGATTGCGCTCGGTGTCGCCCTCTTGCTTGTCCGAGATATCGAGGTCGCGGTCGAGGTCGGCATCGCTGCCGACGGGCTGCTGTCCCTCGTCGTCGATCTTGTTGCCCTGCTGCTTTTGGCCCTGCTGCTTCTGTCCGCCCTGCTTCTGCTGCTGGCCTTGGTTACCCTGCTGCTGCCGCTCCTGCCCCTGGCCCTCCTGGTTACCCATCCCGCCGCTCTTCTGCTGGCGGTTCTGACCCTGCTGGCCCTGGTTGTTCGAGCTCTGCTGCTCGCGTCCCGCCGCGCCTTGCTCCTTCTGCGGCGCTTGCTGCTTCTGCTGGCCCTGGTTCTGGTTCTGATTCTTGTTGTTGTTATCCGGCATACGACCATCTCCCGTGGGGTGTGTGCATCAGCAAAGTTGCAACGGTCACGCCACGGACGGACTCGTAGCGTTTACAAATCCGAAGCATTCGACCCAGATTTAGAGCGAGCAGGACGCAGCGAGCGCCGAAGCGCGCATCACGAATTGCTGTACGTAGAACCGCTTACGCCGTCGACCGTCGGAGTTTCTGTCAGTCGTGAATGCCGAGGTACGACTTACGGATCTGATCGTCCTTGGCGAGATCGGCCGCCGGACCCTCGAGTACGATCTTACCGACCTCGAGGACGTACGCACGATTTGCGACCTTGAGTGCCATGTGCGCATTCTGCTCGACGAGCAGGATCGTGGTGCCCTCGGCGGCGATCGTCTTCACGATCTTGAAGATGAGCGCGACGATCTGCGGCGCGAGACCCAACGATGGCTCGTCGAGCAGCAGCAGCGTGGGCCGCGAGAGCAGCGCGCGTGCGATCGCCAGCATCTGCTGCTCGCCACCTGACAGCGTGCCGGCGTTCTGCTCCATGCGCTCCTGGAGCCGCGGGAACAGCGCGAGCGCCTTCTCCTTGTCCTTCGCGATCGCGTCCTTGTCCTCGCGCAGGAACGCGCCGATCTCGAGGTTCTCCCCGACGGTCATGTTCGAGAAGATGCCGCGCCCCTCCGGCGCCTGCACCAGGCCGCGCTTCACGATCTCGTGCGCCGGTAGGCTGTCGGACGTCACGCCGAACCGACGCAGCGCACGCTGCCACACCGGAACATGAGTACCGGTGGTCGAGTGCGCGATCTGCTCGCCCTTGAACCTCACGGAGCCGCCCGACGGTGGGATCAGACCGGAGATCGCGCGCAGCGTGGTGGTCTTGCCAGCGCCGTTGGCACCGATCAACGTCACGACCTCGCCGGCCTCGACCTTGAGCGAGATGCCCTTGAGCGCGTGGATGCCGCCGTAGTGGACGTCGAGGTTCTCGATCTCGAGGAGCGACATCAGGTGCCCTCCGTCGTGGGGACGCGATCGGGGGCAGGAATCGGATCATCCTCGTCGGGCACGCCGAGATACGCCTCGATCACCGCCGGGTTGTCCTGGACATCCTTGGGCGAGCCGCTCGCAATCGTGACGCCGTGATCGATCACGGTAACCTTCTCGCAGATATCCATCACGAGCCCCATGTCGTGCTCGATCAGCAGGATTGCCACGCCGAACTTCTCGCGCAGGCTCTGGATGAGGCTGCGCATCTCCTTCTTCTCCTGCGTGTTCATGCCGGCGACTGGCTCGTCGAGCAGCAGAACCTTCGGCTCGGTGGCGAGCGCGCGTGCGATCTCGAGGCGACGCTGATCGCCGTACGGCAGGCTCTTGCTCTGCTCGTCGCGGCGGTGTGCGATGCCCAGCACGTCGAGCAACTCGAGCGAGCGCTCGCAGACCGCGCGCTCCTCGGCGACATGCAGCGGCGTGCGGAACAGGGTGCGGAACAGGCCGCTCTTGGTGCGCATGCCGGCGGCCGTGCGCACGTTGTCGAGCACGGTCAGCTCGCCGAACAGCCGGATGTTCTGGAACGTCCGGGCCATGCCTGCGCGTGCGATCTGCGACGGTTTCTTCCCGTCGATGCGCTCGACGCCGAGCGAGATGCTGCCGGTGTTCGGCTTGTACACGCCGGTCAGTAGATTGAACACCGTGGTCTTGCCGGCGCCGTTGGGACCGATCAGCCCATAGAGCCCGCCGGATGGCAGCTCCATCGTGAAATCGGACACGGCCTTGAGCCCGCCGAACGCGATCGAGATCGAATGGATCGAGAGTGCCGCGCTCACTTTTTCACCTTCGCCAGCGCCTTGCGCCACAGCGACGTCTCCCACAGCTCCTTGACGCCCATGATTCCCTGCGGCCGCAGGATCATCACGATCACGAGCGCGAGCGCGTAGACGATCATGCGGTAGTCCGCGAACGAGCGGAACACCTCGGGCAGCACGACGAGGATCGTGGCGCCGAGCACGATGCCGGTGATCGAGCCCATGCCGCCGATGACGACGATGATCACGAGATCGATCGACTTGAGGAAGCCGAGCTCCTTGGGATCGAGCGCGCCGAGCTGGTGGGCATAGAGCGCGCCGCCGAGCCCGGCGAAGAACGCCGAGAACACGAACGCGACGACCTTGGCGCGCGTGGTGTCGACGCCCATCGCCTCGGCCGCGATCTCGTTCTCGCGTACGGCGAGCAGCGCGCGCCCCTTGCTCGAGTACTTGAGCCGGTAGACGAGCACGAGCAGGATGAACGCGAACGCGTAGACGAAGAACAGCGTGGTGTAGCCGGGTATCTGCGAGAACCCTTCGGCGCCGCCGAGGTTGTTCGCCAGATCGCCCATCGACTGTTCCTTGATGGCGGCGACGTTCTTGGGCTGGCGCGCGGTGATCTGGCCGAGCACGCGCACGATCTCGCCAAAGCCAAGTGTCACGATCGCGAGGTAGTCACCGCGCAGCCGCAGCGACGGCAGCCCGACCACGACGCCGAACAGCGCGGCCATGATGCCGCCCAGGATGCAGCCGCCGAGGAACAGCAGCTCGCCGCTGCCGAGGAAGCCGCCGTGGGTTCCCTTGGCGCCGAACCAGTGGACCGAGCCATA
The DNA here is from genome assembly GCA_038322185.1 of Haliangiales bacterium. GTDB lineage: Bacteria > Myxococcota_A > Polyangia > Haliangiales > Haliangiaceae > JABFXX01. The sequence goes on along the minus strand of JBBQFU010000029.1, from coordinate 20,181 downwards.
GAACGTGAGCCACGCGGCTGCGTAGCCGCCGATGAGCATGAAGCCGGCATGGCCGAGCGAGAACTGACCGGCGTAACCGTTGACGACGTTCAGCGAGCCGGCGAGCAGGATCGCGATGCCGACGTCGAGCAGGATCTTCGACCACGTCGCGCCGGCGGCAGGTCCGATGACCTTGTCGACCACGAACGCCAGGCCGAGCGCGACGATGAACGGCACGATCGACTGACCGATCGCGAGCGCCGGGTTTGGCCGGTGCCCGGCGACGCGCGATTGCACGGTGGCGTAGGGGACCTTGCCGCTCATACCTTCTCCACCGTCGTCTTGCCGAGCAGGCCGCTCGGCTTGAACAGCAGCACGATGATGAGGATCGCGAACACGTAGATATCTTGAAGTTGCCCGACCCACGGCTTGTCGGGGAACGCCGCGATCACGTAGCGATGTACGAACACCTCGACAAATGCGATGAGCATCGCGCCGGCCGCCGCACCACGCACGTTGCCAATGCCACCGACGACAGCGGCGACGAACGCCTTGAGCCCCAGCAGCACCCACGACGAATCCGCGGTCATGCGGAGATCGTTGCGCAGCGCGAACAGGATGCCGCCCGCCGCCGCGAGCGCCGAGCCCAGCGCGAACGTGACGGCGACGACCTTGTTGACGTTGACGCCCATCAGCGACGCGATGCGCTCGTCGAACGACACGGCCCGCATCGCGCGGCCCATCTTGGTGCGATAGACGAACCGCTCGAGGAAGAGCACGAGCACGAGCGTCAGCACGATCGTGGTCATGTCGAACAGCCGGATCTGGACGCCACCGATGGTGGTCAGCACCTTGTTCTGCATGAGTCCCGAGATCGTGGCCGGGCGGTTGCCGAAGAACTTGTTGAGCAAGCCGACGTTCTGCAGAAACAGGGACACGCCGATCGCGGTGATCAGGACGTTGAGGCGCGGCGCCTTGCGGAGCGGCCGGTACGCGAGCCGTTCGATGGTCACCCCCATCACGGCACAGATGAGCATCGTCACGAGCAGGACCACCGGTAACGCGAACGCCGGCGAACCGGTACCGAGCCAGCCAAACGCCGTCGCGACGGTAAATGCGATCCAACCTCCCCACGCGACGATGTCGGAGTGGGCGAAGTTGATGAAGCGCAGGATGCCGTAGACGAGCGTGTAGCCGAGCGCGATCAGCGCGTAGAGCCCTCCGACGGCGAGGAAGTTGATCGTCGTCTGGAGGAGGTCGCCTGCTGTGAGGCTCGAGGTCACTTCTTCTCGATACGCGCGGCCATCGTCTGCTTGCCGCCCTTGTACTCGACGATCACGGCGGACTTCATCGCGTTGCGATTCTCGTCGATCGAGAAGGTCCCGGTGACACCCGTGAAGTCCTTGGTCGCCGCGATCGCATCGCGCAGATCCTTGCCCGACGTGGTCGGCGCGCGCTCGAGCGCATCGAAGAGCACGAGCGCGGCGTCATAGCCGAGCGCGGCGAGGCCGTCGGCCGTGCTGCCGTACTTCTTCTTGTAGCTCTCGACGAAGTTCTTCACCTCGGGGCGGTCCTCCTCGGGAGCGTAGTGGTTCGAGAAGTAGTTGCCGTTGATCGCGTCGCCCGCGATCTTGGGGAGCTCCTCGGAGTCCCAGCCGTCACCGCCGAGGAACGGGGCTGTGATGCCGGACTCGCGCGCCTTGCGGATGATCGTGCCGGCGTCCGAGTAGTAGCCCGGGAGGAACACGACCTCGGCACCGGCGCTCTTGATCGACTGCAGCTGCGAGGTGATCTCGAGGTTGCCGCCGGTGTACGCCTGCTTGGTGACAATGGCGCCGCCCATCTCCTTGAACGCCTTCTCGAAGTAATCCGCGAGACCGCTCGAGTACGCCTGCGCCTGGTCGTAGAGGATCGCGGCCTTCGTCGCCTTGAGGTTCTCCTTGGCGAACTTCGCGTCGACCCAGCCCTGGAAGTCATCGAGGAAGCACACGCGGAACACGTAGTCGCCGACGTCGGTCACGTCCGGGTTCGTCGACGACGGCGAGATCATCGGGATCTTCGCCTTCTGCGCGACGGGACCACCCGCGAGCGAGAGTGACGATGCGACCTCGCCGAGGATCGCGACCACCTTGTGATCGTTGATGAGACGCGTGACGGCGGTGACCGCCTCGCTCTGCTTGCCGGCGTCGTCGATCGTGACGAGCTCGATCTTGCGACCCTTGATGCCACCCTTGGCGTTCTTCTCGTCGATCGCGAGGCGAATCGCCTGATCCGTCGAGATGCCGAACGTCGCCTGCGGTCCCGTCATCGATGCGAAGTGGCCGACCATGATCGAGCCGCTCGCGGGAGGGTTGTTCGCGCCACCGCTTCCGGTGCCGCCGCCGCCGTCCTTCTTGCCCTTGTCGCACGCAGCGAACGCGAGCATCGCGCACGCAGCGAGCACAATCCCCGGACCTCTCCAAGTGTTCAGATTCACGGCGTTCTCCCTTAGATGAAGGGATGCGATATCCGACAGGGGGACCACTGTCAAGCACGCGACCTTGGTACTAACGGGGGCGATCGTGCCGCGCGGCCTCAAGGACTACGGGTTCAACCCGGCGCGGATCGCGCCGTGGTTCCGCTGGCTGCGGTTCTGGCGGCGGCTGTCGGCTCCCGCGTTGTCGTTGTCGAGCTTCGCCGTCCTGGTCGCCATCGGCACGACCGGTCTGATGACGATCCCGGGGCTCCAGGCCGGGCCCAAGCTCGGCTTCATTGACTCGTTGTTCACGATGGCGAGCGCGGCCTGCATCACCGGGCTCACCGTCGTCGATACCGCGACGCACTTCACGGTCTGGGGCCAGCTGTGGATCCTGGTGTTCATCCAGCTCGGCGGCATCGGGATCATCACGCTCAGCACCATGCTCATCGGCGCGCTCGGATCCCGGCTGTCGCTGCGCTCCGAGATGCTGACGATGATGCCGACGCGCAAGGGTGACCGCCCGGAGGTCTGGGAGATCGCGCTGAACGTCCTCAAATTCTCGCTCGTGGTCGAGGCGGTCGGCGCGGTGGTGCTGTTCGCGATCTGGGCGTTCGAGCATCCGCTCGAGGAGGCCGCGTGGCACGCCGCGTTCCAGGCGATCAGCGCCTACTGTAATGCTGGGTTCTCGACGTTCAGCGACAGCATGATGGGCGAGCGGAACCTCGTGTTGGTCGTGACCTCGGTTCTCGTGGTGATCGGCGGCCTTGGCTACCTGACCTACGAGGAGCTGCTGCGGTGGTGGAGCCACCAGAGGGCCGCGAAGATGGCCCGCCTCACGTTTCGCCAGGCGCATCGGCTGTCGAGTCACACCTGGGCGGTCCTTGTCACGTCCGCGACGCTGCTCGTGGTCGGCTGGGGCCTGCTCGCCACGTTCGAGTGGCATGGCGTGCTCGAGGACATGCCGGTGCTCGATCGCATCACCAATGCGTGGTTCATGTCGGTGACGCCACGGTCTTCCGGCTTCAACTCGGTCGATTACAATGCCGTCGGCAACGACTCGATCGCGCTGACCTTGATCTTGATGTTCATCGGCGGCTCCCCCGGCTCGACGGCGGGCGGCATCAAGACCACGACGGTCGCGGTGCTCATCGCGCTCGGCCTGTCGCGAGTTCGGGGCCGCAAGTTCGTCGCTCTCAAGGAGCGGACGATCCCCGAGGGCACCATCGAACGCACGGTGGGCGTGATGCTGCTCGCGATCCTCGTGCTGACAACCACGTTCTTCGCGCTCAACGCGATCCAGTCGGTCGGGTTGACGTCGCAGGAATCACGCGACGTGTTCCTGCCAGTCGCCTTCGAGTGCTTCAGTGCATTCTCGACCACGGGCCTGTCGATGAACTACACGCCCGAGCTGCACGCTGGCGCGAAGCTATTCGTGGTGGTCCTGATGTTCATGGGCCGCGTTGGCTTGCTGTCGTTCTTCAGCGCCGCGATCCTGCGGCGGGGTGCGGTTTCGAATACGCGCCCGGCGCAAGAAGATGTGATGGTCGGATGACCTGGAGGATGTTGTGAATCGATTCGTCGTCGTCGGACTCGGCCATTTCGGCTCGTTCATCGCCAAGCGGCTCTACGAGCTCGGCCACGAGGTGATCGCGATCGATATGCAAGAGCAGCTCGTGGACGCGCACGGTCCGTTCGTGACCAAGGCGTTCGTCGGCGACGGCACCCACAAAGAGGCGCTCGACGAAGTGGGCGCGGACGATGCGGACGCGGCGATCATCTCGACCGGTGACAACCTCGGCGCGTCGATCCTGACGTTGCTCGCGCTGCGCGATCTGCGGGTCAAGTCGATCTACGTCAAGGTCAACTCGATCGAGCACGCACGGATCGCCGAGGCCCTCGGCGCGACCGACACGGTCTTCCCCGAGATGCAGGCCGCGACCAACCTCGCCCAGCGCATCACGTCCGGCAGGCTGCTCCACTACACCGCTTACAGCGAGCAATTCGGCATCCAGGAGATGGCGGTTCCGACGTCCTGGAATGGCAAGACGTTGATGGATCTCAAGTTGCCGCAAGAACATCAGATCCAGGTCGTGGCGATCCACGACAACCTCCGGGACGAGATCTCGATTCCGGACTCGTCGCGTCCTTTGCTGCCTTCAGATACGCTATTGATCGCCGGCGCTCCGGAGAGGCTCGAAGCCCTCACCAAGCTGCGCTGAATGAGCGAACCCTCCAGTCCGAACGACTCCGTTCCGAACGCCCCATCCGGCGGCCGCAGGCGAGACCAGACCGGACTGCAGGCCGCGCAGATCTCGCACCACGGCGGTCACCAACCGAAGACGCGCAAGGAGCTCGCGTGGGTGTCGCTGGGCGCGCTCGGCGTGGTCTACGGCGACATCGGGACCTCACCGCTCTACGCGATGCGTGAGTGCTTCACCAAGCACAACCCGCATCGCGCCGACATCGAAGGCGGCCTGCTCACGTACGGTCCCGAGGGCCCGATCATCACGCGGTTCGTCGAGACCGACAACGTGCTCGGGCTGCTGTCGCTGTTCGTGTGGTCGCTGATCCTGGTCGTGATCGTGAAGTACCTGGTGTTCGTGCTGCGCGCGGACAACAAAGGCGAGGGCGGCACGCTCGCACTGGCGGCGCTCGTCGCGCAGAAGCAGCCGCCCGCGAAGCACGGCAACCGGCTGCGCATCCCGATCCTGCTCGCGCTGTTTGGCACCGGCCTGTTGTTCGGCGAGGGCATCATCACGCCGGCGATCTCGGTCATGTCGGCGGTCGAGGGACTCAAGGAGCAGAACTCTGCGTTCGGCCCGCTGATCGTTCCACTCTCCGCGGTGATCCTCATCGGTCTGTTCTGGGTTCAGAAGTACGGCACCGCGCGGATCAGCTCCGTGTTTGGTTGGGTGATGTTGTTGTGGTTCGCGGCGCTCGCGGCCACCGGCCTGCCCTACATCATCAAGAGCCCCGAGGTATTCAAGGCGCTGTCGCCGCACTACGGCGTGGTGTTTCTGTTCACCCACGGTGTGCACGGATTCTTGCTGCTCGGCTCGGTCGTGCTGTGCGTCACCGGGTGCGAGGCCCTGTACGCCGACATGGGCCATTTCGGACGCACGCCGATCCGGATCGCGTGGACATGGATCGTGTTCCCTGGCCTGCTCCTCAACTACTTCGGACAGGGCGGCCTCTATCTCCACGAGGGCGCACGGGTCACGAACCCGTTCTTCGATCTCGTGACTGGCACGCCGTTTTTGATCCCGATGGTCATCCTCGCGACGATGGCCGCGATCATCGCCTCGCAGGCGTTGATCTCGGGCGCGTTCTCGCTCGCGAACCAGGCGGTACAGCTCGGCTACTTGCCGCGCGTGAAGGTCGTCCATACCTCGAGCAAGGCCGAGGGGCAGATCTATATCCCCGAGATCAACTGGATCCTGATGGTCGCGTGTCTCGCGCTCGTGTTCGCGTTCCGCTCGAGCACGAACCTGGCCGCCGCCTACGGCATCGCGGTCACCGGCACGATGGCGATCACGTCGTTCCTGTTCTTCCGGATCGCCCGCCAGAACTGGGGCTGGTCGCTCCCTGCCGCGCTCGCGTTCTACATCCCGCTGATCGTGATCGACTACTCGTTCTTCGCGGCGAACGTCGTCAAGATCGCTGATGGTGGCTGGTTCCCGCTCGCCGTCGGTGCCGCCATGTTCATCATCATGACCACATGGTGGCGCGGGCGTGTCGAGCTGGCTGCGGTCATGGCGAGCGGCACGCTACCCGACGAGGCGTTTCTCGAGAGCATCGCGCAGGAGAAGCTGCCGCGTGTGCAGGGCACGGCGGTGTTCATGTCGTCTGGTGTCGATGGCATGCCGAACGTGCTGTTGCATCACGTCAAGCACAACAAGGTGCTGCACAAGCAGGTCGTGCTGCTCTCGATCGTGACCGAGAACGTCCCGTTCGCGATGGGCAGCAACGCGCTCACCGTGCGCGATATGGGCCAGGGCTTCTATCGCGTGCTCGCGCGCGTGGGCTTCATGCAGCAGCCGCGCGTGCCCCGCATCCTGCAGCGGTGCGAGAAGCAGAACCTGTGGTGCAAGGCGGGCGACACCACCTACTACCTCGGCCGGCAAACGCTGCTCACCACGGGGAAGTCACGCATGTGGCGCTGGCGAAAGCTCCTGTTCTCGTTCCTCACGCGCAACGCTCGCCCGCCGACGGCATTCTTTGATCTTCCGCCCAACCGGGTCGTCGAGCTCGGCCTGCAGATCGAGCTGTGAGCTGTTAGTGTTCGGCTAACGGTGCTTCCGGTCACCCAGCAGCTCTACCTGGCAGGCGTCGAGGCGCCGCTCGCCGCCCGCAAGCTGCGCAGCCGCAGCGCGGTGTGGCTTGCGATCTACATCGCGGCGGCCACGGCAATCCTGTCGCTCGTCGGCTGGCAGTTGATCGCGCACAAGGGCGAGCTGTTCGGGCTCGCGCTGGACTACGTGGTCCCCGAGAACTGGCAGTTCGCCGCACGAACGCTGTTGCACAAGTTCTTCGCCCAGCAGGAGACGCTGGTCCTGATCAACGCGGTCGTTGTCGCGGCGCTACTCGTCGTGAAGGCAACCCTGTTCCCGATCAAGGAGCAAGTCTCGGCCGCGCTCGAGCTGGATGCCAAGCTCCTCGACGAGCCGGTCTCCGAGTTCCCGATCTGGTTTCAGGCCTGGGAGGAAGTGAAAGTCTTCCTCGCTCTGCTCGCCGCGCAGGCCTCGATCTTCTGGATCGGCTACACCGACGATCCGTTCCGCCGCAAGCTCGCGGTCGTCGTGTCATTCGTCGTGCTCGCGTGCGATGTCGGCGTCGACTTCCTGTCGCCCATCCTGCAGCGCCACAAGCTGCGCTACTCGCAGATCATCAAGACCCTGTTCGCGCACCCCATCCTGCTGCTCGGCTTCGGCGCCCTGTTCGCGCTCCCCGCGATCGGCGGCACCGCTCTCGCCGCCACGCACAAGGAGTGGTCGTTCGCGACCCAGGTCACCGTCGCGTTCGGCGGTCAGGTGGTCGGCGTCGCGCTCGCCGTGATCGGGGGCACCGTCGCCGCGGCGCCGCTCGTCGCGGATGCGCGCACGCGTGCTCGCAGTCACCTTGCCGTACGCATCCTGGCGTGGCTCGCACTGGGCGGCCTGCTGGCCTGGAATGGCTACCGGTTCGGCGCGATCGGCCTGTCGCTGCATCACAAGTCGCAGCTGCTCAAGTGCGACTACACGGTCGACTGGAGCAGCTTCGAGCCGCAGCTGCCCTCGGCGATCGATCTCGCGATCGCGGCCCGGACCAACTCGATCACGATCGGCGTGGCGTTCGACGTCACCGTGCACAATCCGACGTCCGTCGACGTCGAGATCGAGAACAACCGGTTCGAGGTCCGCAACAAGGGCGAGCTGATCGCGCAGACCAGCCTGCCGAGGGGCAAGGTGATGTCGGGCGCGACCACCACGCTGCACCTGACGTTGCCGCTCACGATCCAGCCGTCGCAGGCGCTGCGCATTCGCGAGCTGATCACCACGAAGGACTGGACGATGACGCTGTTCCTCGAGGTCGACGACGGCTTCACGTTCCCGGTCTACATCCTGTCGAAGTGATCGCTAGCCGGCGAGCGCAAGCTCGGGCACGTAGATCGGCGCGGACGGCTGCAACATCGCGAGCTGACGCATGCGCTCGGTAGCGAACTGACCCGCCAGGCGCTGGTAGGCCTCCGGGGCCAGGCTGGCGATCGCGGGGATCACCCGGTCTTCCTCGAACGAAGCATGGTCGCGGACCAGCTCGCGGAGGTGCCTGGATCGCTGCCGCCAGCGGTCGGTCCCCGGCGTCTCGCAGACGAGCGCCGAGAGCGCACCCTCCTGCGCGAGGTGTGCCTGGCGGGCCTCGCAGATGAGTGCCTCCAGCTGGTCGCGGTGCGTCACGTCGACGACGCTACGCATCGCGATTGCGAGCACGATATCCTCTGCCTCTGCGTGGGCCGTCAGACCGAGCCGTACACCGTCGAGCGCGGTGCGCAGCTGACTCGCGGTCCGCGCGTGCAGCAGCTCGTCGAGCTCGCACTCGAGGTCGTGATGGTCGCGCTTCACGAGAGTCAGGAAATCGGTCATGCGCTGAAGTCGTGCAGTGTGGATGCCTTCACCATGTGACGTTGCCGTCGTCACACGCTGGCAAACAGTGCGAGCGCGCATACAGAAGCGGCCAGCGAAATAGGGCTTTTCTGCCGCTCATTTGAGCGAAGAGACGCGCACGGCGAGCGCCGACGTAACGCTATTCGAGCGAGCTGAGAGTTATCCTCGCTCCGGGTGCTTGGGCTTTCGACACAGCGCAGCGCGACGAGTGGCGTCGTGCTTGTCATGGTGTTGGTCCTCGTCGCGCTCCTGGGCCCCGTGATCGCGAGCGACCCACTGGCGCTCGATATCGACCGCGGCCTGTCAGATCTCGGTGCACCGCTACCACCGTCGAGCGATGCAGTGCTCGGCACTGACGCGCTCGGTCGCGATGTGTGGGCGCGAATCGCGTACGGTGCGGGAACTTCGCTGTGGATCGCGGGCGTGGCGACGGCGCTCGCGCTCCTCGGCGGGGTCGCGCTCGGTCTCGTCGCGGGTGCCGGTAGTGAGCGGGTCGACAACGTGCTGATGCGGCTCGTCGATCTCGCGCTCGCGTTTCCGTTCTTGCTGCTCGCGATGCTGCTCGCAGCGCTGTTCCGCGAGGCCGAGATCGCGTCGACCACGGCCCAGGTGAGCATGCCGCTCGCGCTCGTAGGCTGGACAACGTTCGCGCGCGTGGTTCGCACCAAGACGCGGGTGCTCGCGCGGTCGGAGTTTGCACTCGCGGCGCGCGCACTCGGCGCGAGCACCACGCGCGTCGTGGTGCGCCACCTGCTGCCGAACCTGGCCGGCACGATCGCTGTGGTCGCGGCCTTCGCATTCGCGCAGAACATCCTCGGCGAAGCGGTGCTGTCGTACCTCGGGCTCGGGCCACCGCCGCCGGCGCCGACGTGGGGCCGCATGCTCTACGAAGGGCGGCCGTTCTACCGGACCGCGCCGTGGCTCGTGATCGCACCGGGCACCGCGATCCTGCTCGCGGTGGTCGCGTTCAACTTGCTCGGCGACGGCCTGCGCTCGTGGTTCGAGGGCAAGCGATGAGAGCGCTCGCCCTGGTGGCGCTGCTCGTCGCATGTACCGGCGATCGTGGACCGAAGTTCGGTCGCGCGGGCAACGCCACGCCGCGCGACGGCGGCACGCTCCGCTACTCGACACTCTACAACCTGCGCACGCTCGATCCCGCGATCGCCTACGATGACGTGTCGACACCGGTGCTGCACGCCGTATTCGACACGCTCCTCGACTACGGCACCGATCTGGCGCTGGTGCCGCGGCTCGCCGAGCGCTGGACCGTGTCGCCCGATGGGCGGGTCTACACGTTCGCGGTCCGCGCGGGCGTGACGTTCTCCGACGGCACTGCGCTCACGGCCGCGGACTTTGCGTACAGCCTCGAGCGGGTTCGCGCGATGGCGGACTCGCCGTACGGGTCGTTCCTCGCCGATGTGACCGCGATCGCCGCCCCGGCGCCGGACCGCCTCGAGATCACGCTCGGCAAGGCGAACGCGGCGTTCCTCTACGTGCTCGCGATGCCATTCACAACGCCGCTGTCGCGCGCGCACGTCGAGCGCACCGGCGAGGCGATTCGCAGCCGGCCGCTCGGAACCGGCCCGTTCGTGCTCGCCCAGTGGGACGAGGGTCGCCGCGTCGAGCTACGCCGCAACCCGCGCTACTGGAACCCGAGCCGCGCCCACGTCGACGCGATCGTGATGCTCGAGAACATCCCGCGTGACACGCAGTTCATGATGTTCGAGCGTGGCGAGCTCGATGCGGTCGAGCGGCTCACGCCTCCCGACCTGCTGTGGATCGCGGCGCAGCCGGCGTGGCAACCCTACATCCATCGGGTGACGCTGATGAACGCGTTCGGCTCGCGGTTCAACGTCACGCGCAAACCGTTCGACGACCGTCGCGTGCGCCAGGCGCTCAACTACGCCGTCGACAAGTCGCATGCGGTGAAGTTGCTCTACGGCTCGGCGACGCCGGCGCACGGGATGCTGATTCCCGGGATGCTCGGTCACGACGCGACGCTGGCCCCCTACCCTCACGATCCAGCGAAGGCGCGTGCGCTGCTCGCCGAGGCCGGCTATCCAAACGGCTTCGAGACCGAGTACGTGATCATGGCCGATGAGGAAGCCGAGCGGATCGCGACGTCGATGCAGGCGGACCTCGCCGCGGTCGGCGTGCGCGTGCGGATCTCGCAGCTGTCCTACGCGACCTTCGCGGGCGCGATCGCGAGCAAGACCGGCCCGGCGTTCACCTACATCGGCTGGCTCGCGGACTATCCGGATCCGACCACGTTCTTCGATAGCAAGTTTCACTCGCGCGCGATCAGTGACGAGAACAGCTCGAACGACTCGTACTACGCGAACCCCGAGCTCGACGCGCTGCTCGATGCCGCGCGTGGCGAGCCCGACCTCTCCAGGCGCAACGAGATGTACAAGCGCGTCGAGCGCATCCTGTTCGATGACGCGCCGTGGATCTGGAACTACCACCAGATGATCACCGAGGTGGTGCAGCCGTATGTGACGGGCTACGCGCCCCATCCGGTGTTCCTGCGCGACTTCACCGAGGTCTGGCTCGACGTCACCGACGCGGGACCGGTGCCGCGATGAAGTACGTGCTGCGCCGGCTCGCGTGGACCGCACTCGTGGTGTGGTTCGTCGTGACCGCGACGTTCGCGATGATCGTCGCGATTCCCGCGGAGCCCGCTCGTGCCTTGCTCGGCCCGCACGCCTCGGCCGAGGCGATCGTCCGCGTGCGCCAGCAGTACTGTCTCGACGCGAGCATCGTCGAGCAGTACGGCTGCTATGTCGCCCGGATCGCGCGCGGGGATCTCGGCGAGAGCTTCCGTACCCGTCGCAGCGTCGGTGCGGTGATCGCCGACCGGCTGTGGCCCACCGTGCAGCTCACGTTGGCGGCGCTGCTGCTCCAGCTCGCGATCGGGGTCCCACTCGGGATGTGGGCCGCCACGCGGCGCCGGCGCTGGCCCGATCACCTGACCTCGGTCGTCGCGCTGATCGGCCAGAGCGCGCCGACGTTCTTCATCGGAACGATGCTGCTCTACGTGTTCGCGTACGGCTTTGGCTGGTTCCCGCTCGGTGGCTACGGCAGCGGCGTGCTCGGCCGGCTCTATCACCTCGTGCTCCCCGCGGCGACGCTCGCGGCACTCGGCATCGCCTACTACGCGCGGCTCGTGCGCAGCGAGCTCGCCGAGATCCTCGACGCTGACTGGATCCGGACCGCGCGCGCGAAGGGCCTGTCCGAACGCGAGGTGGTTCGCCGCCACGCGCTGCGGCCGGTGCTCGCGCCGCTGACCGCGCTGATCGGTCTCGACCTCGGCGTGATGCTCGGCGGTGCCGTGGTCACCGAGTCGATCTTCGCGTGGCCGGGCCTGGGCCGTGAGGTTCTGCAGGCGGTGCTCGAGGTCGACATCCCGCTGATCCTCGGCGTGGTGCTGGTGAGCGCCGTCGCGATCGCGCTGGCGAACCTGCTGGCCGACCTCGTGGCGGTCAAGCTCGATCCAAGGCTCCGTGACTGACGACCGCAAGGTACGCGCGACCCGGTTCGTGATCCTGCTCGGCTGGGTGAGCCTGTTCGCCGACCTCTGCTACGAGGGCATGCGCTCGGCGATCGGGCCGTACATGGCGTTCCTCGGCACGAGCGCGACGGCCGTCGGCATCGTCTCGGGCACCGGCGAGATGATCGGCTATGCGCTGCGCTACTGGAGCGGCGCGCTCGTTGATCGCACGCACGCGTACTGGACCATCACGATCGCGGGCTACGCGACGAACATCATCGCGGTTCCGCTGCTCGCGTTCGCCGGTAGCTGGCCGATGGTTGCCGCGCTCGTCGCGCTCGAGCGGCTCGGCAAGGCAATCCGATCGCCGGCGAAGACCACGCTGGTCTCGTTCGCCGCAACGGACGTCGGCGCCGGTCGCGCGTTTGCGATCAGCGAGGCGATGGATCAGCTCGGCGGTCTGATGGGCCCGCTGGCGGTCGCCGGGATCCTCGCGTGGAAAGGCGAGACCCAGCTGGGCTTCTCGCTCGCCTTCGGGCTGCTCGTGATCCCCGCGCTCGCGGCGGTTGCCGTGCTGCTGCGCGCGCGCCGCCTCTACCCCGATCCACGCGAGCTCGAGCAGGAAGCGACCGGCAATGGGGACGAGCGCCTCGGCCCGCGCTACCGGCTCTACCTCGTCGGTGTCGCGTTCGTCGCGGCCGGTCTCGCGGACTGGCCGCTGATCGCCTACCACTTCGAGAAGACCAACGTGGTCGGCACCACGTGGCTGCCGGTCGTCTACGCCGCGGCGATGGGCTTCGACGGGCTCGTCTCGCTGAGCGCGGGCCTGCTGTTCGATCGCAATCGCAAGCGCGGCGGGACCGGTGCACCCGTGCTCGCGCTGTTCGTGATCGCGGGTGCGGCCTACGCGCCGCTCGCCTTCGCCGCGAGTGATGCCGCGCCGTGGTTCGCGGTCGGCGGGGTCGCGATGTGGTCGATCGCGCATGCGGCGACTGGCTCGATCGCCAAGGCGATGATCGCAGCGATCGTGCCGAAGGGTCAGCGCGGCCGCGCCTACGGCCTGTTCTTCCTGGTGTTTGGTGTCGCGTGGTGGGCAGGTAGTCTCGGCCTCGGCGTGCTCTACGACCAGACGCCGCACGCCGCCGGGATCGGCGCGACCTGCGCACTGGTAGTCGGCGCCGTGGTCATCCTGGCATCCGGAGTGGGCGTCAGGAAACGGTCGGACCATTCCGGAATTTGATGGCTTCTGACAGGTTCGAACCAGATTCGGAATACTTGGAGCGGGCACGCCGTCTGCTCATTGGTCGGACCATGCGCAAGCACGCCATCCTCGCCGCGCTCACCCTGTCACTCGCCACCGCCCGCCCCGCGGACGCGTCACGGTGCGGCCCGGACTGCCTGCCGTGGCTCACGCCGATCGCGATCGGCGTCGGTGCCGGCATCTTCGGTGCGTACGTCTACGGCACCGGCGCGTACATCGTAGGTGATCTCGATGGCACCGAGAAGTCGACGAACTACTACGGCAGCGAGCTGATCCTCCACGGCTCGCTCGGCTTCGTGTTCGCGGGCGCAACCGTCGATGCCGTCCGCGCCGGACACGCGCGCGCTGCGCTCGTGACTGGCAGCTTCGCAGCGATGCACCTGACGCTCGCGACCAACGGTCTGCGCGGTCTCGCACGCAACCGCGGCGAATTTCATCCCGATGACACGGTCGTCACGTGGACCGTCGGCACGATCACCGGCATCAATGCGCTCGGTTGGGCGTCGGGCATGTCGGAGCGCCACGGTCGCAACTACGGTCTCGCCGAGATCGCGATCAACCTTCCGTTCGTCGCGGGCTACGCGTACCTCGCGAAGGATCGGTTCGAGAATCATCGTGGTGGACCCGGTCTCGTCTACGCCGGACTCGCGGCGGTCTCGACGATCTATGTCGCGCACGGTGTGAAGACCGCGCTGTTCCCGTACCGCGCGCCGAAGCTCGACGTGCTCGGCACCGACTTCTCGCCGACCGTTCTTGCCGACACGCGCGGCGAGCTGTCGCCCGGCGTCGCGACGGCGGGCCGGTTCTAGCTGCGTTACTATCTGGATGAAACGACACTCGGCGAGCTGTTGGACGCGCTCGTCACGAGGCGCGAGAAGCTGTTCCGCTCTGTGGCAGTCGTCGGCCAGGAGATCGCCAAGCAGAGCTACGACGATGCCGTTGCCGCTGTTACCGCGGTGCAGAAGGTCATTGATCGACTCGCGTGACGCACGACGGCGACGCGCGTTACCGCTTCGAGCGCGGCCGCTTCGCCGGCGCGACGCGACGCAGTCTCGCGAAGTCGATGCCACCGAGCGCGGCGATGTCGACCTGATACGTGCCCGGATCGAGCTTTGCTTTGACGAGCCCGTTCGACGTGTCGATCGTGGCGAGGTCGTTCGTCGCCATCGCCGAATCGACAACAACGAAGCGTCCATCGATGAGCGTTAGCTTGGTGAACCCTTTCCACGCCGTCGCGCGGACGGATGCGACGAGCTTGCGGGCGCGCGCGACTGTGTGCGGGCAGCCCTCGCGGATCAGCGTGCCGCCGTCCGGCTCCTTCAACCAGGTCGTGTGGATCTCGCCCGCGAAGATCAAGACTTTCGAGCCCGCGAGCGGCATCGTCGAGAATCCCCCGTACTCGGTCCGACGCACCTTGCTCGACCGCTCCAAGTACTGCGCGTAGAACTTGTCGTCCCCGATGCCGAGCCACTCGGCGGCGATCTCGGTGGGCACGAGCACGACCGGGGAACCGTTGGAGCTTGCGAAAGGGAGAGCGCCCATCGCGGGTCAGCGTACCAGTGAGGTGGCGAGATCGCGACCGCGATGGGTTCTCGACAGCTGCCGCCTCGCGCGGGTTCAGACAACATCTCCGTTCTCCCTGGGAGCGCCCGTTGCCGCTGCACGCTCAACTTCGCTACCGTCTCTGCAGTCCTCGGCGTTTCTCTCCAACCACGACCAAATATTTCAACGAAGTGCTTGACGAGATTTCGCGTCCCCTCGTCGACGAATCGTCCGCTTGATTCTTATGCACGCTTGTCATCCCGCAGCTCGCATCTCGCGAAGCTTTCAAGCGTGTTCGATTTTCTCGCGACTCCGACACGCGTTCGTGCAGCACAGCGCGAATCAGGGCGCCGAAAATGTCCATGGTAATTGTCGAACATGATGCTGAATGCGCCTGTCGAGATCCGCGGTGGCGAGGGTGGTCGCGGTGTGGCGGTCGGCCCAAATGCGGGCGAGGTTGGTTTCGTGAGCGGCGACGAGCGGCTCGTCCTGCTGCACAGCAAGCTCAAGCGCATCGCGAAGGCGCGCGCGCACCTCGACGCGCAGGAGGCCGAGGCACTGCGCGAGGCGCAGCAGCTCCAGCTGTGGAAGCCGTTCGGACACGTGAGCCTCGTCGACTACATGGTCCAGGAACTTGGTTACGGGTCGTTCCGCGCTGCCGAGGATCGGCTGCGGCTGGCGAACGCTCTGCCCGAGCTGCCGAAGCTCACCGAGGCGTTGAAGAGCGGCGAGCTGAATGTCTCGCAGGCGCGGGAGATCGCCCGCGTCGCCACGCCCGAGACCGAGGCGAAGTGGATCGAGAAGGCGCTGGACTTGAACGTTCGCGAGACCGAGCAGGCCGTTGCCGGTCACTGCAAAGGCGACCTGCCAGAGGATCCCGTGGATCTGCGTCTCATCCGCAAGAACCTGTGGTTCAGCGTGCGGGCCGAGACCGAGGTGCTGTTCCGCGAGGTCCGCAAGCAGCTGGACAAGGAGCGGGGCGAGAAGCTCGACGATGATGCCGTGCTCGATGCGCTCTGCCGCACGTTTCTGAACCGGATGGATCGCCGCGATGGTGCCGCGCGCTCGGATCTCGAAGATCGCGCCACCCACGTGGGAGTGAACGCGGATCAGGATGACTGCTCCACCCACGTGGGTGCGAACACGAGTCAAAATTCGGATCGCGATCAGGAACAAGCGGCGACCGCCGATGCCGGGTGCGCGCCGTACAGGATTGCTGTGACGGTATGCAGCGACTGCAAGAGGGGCTGGCAGCACGGCGGCGGTGCGGTCGAAGAGATGACGCCACCGGCCGTCGAGGCGGCCATGTGTGATCCCCAGTGGATCGGCGATGTGAATTCCCGGTTGGTCGAGCGTGCGCGGCAGGAGATTCCGCCCGCAACGCGTCGCAAGGTGCTGCATCGCGACCAGGAGCGATGCCGCGTGCCGGGCTGCCGCGCGCACAACAATATCGACATCCATCACCTCCTCCATCGCGAGCACGGCGGCACGAACGACCTCTTGAATTTGATTTGCCTGTGCGAAGCGCACCACCTCGCGCATCACGCCGGCACGCTCGTGATCGAACGCGTCGGCGAAGAGGTGACGTTCCGTCGCGAGGGACGCAATCGATTCACGCGCGCGACCCGCGAGGTCGAGACCAAGGAGGCGCTGCGCGGGCGCGGCTTCGATCGCGACCAGGTGAAGGCGATCATGACGCGCACGGTCACCCACGTGGGGGCGAACGACATTTCGGCCGAGCAGTGGCTCGCGATCGCGCTGCGCTATGCCGCGGCGATGACGCCGCGCTAGCTCTCGCTGTGGTCTAGAGCCGGATTGCGACGCCCATGCCGACGGCGGCGAACTTGTGCACGTCGTACGTGCCGCCAAAGCCCTGATGCAGGCGCCCTCGGCGACCAGCGCGATCTTGCGATGCACGACGAGCTCGATACCGCCGACGACGGCCGGCGACAGCGACGGGTCGCCGCTCACGAAGCTGTCTAGAGCCGAATTACGACGCCCATACCGACGGCGGCGAACTTGTGCACGTCGGTGTACGTGCCGCCAAAGCCCTGATGCAGGCGACCCTCGGCGACCAGCGCGATCTTGCGATGCACGACGAGCTCGATACCGCCGACGACGGCCGTCGACAGCGACGGATCGCCGCTCACGAAGTCGACGCCGAGACCGAAGCCGATGAACGGCGACACCGTCGATACGCGATAGGCGGCACGCACAGCCGCGGCGGCGCCGAAGCTATCGTTTTCGTAGACACCGGTATCCATCGCGTACATCGCGGTCACGTTCGGGATGAGGCCCCAGCGCTCGAACGCGAGCTCCCAGCCGACGTAGCTGGTGAGCATCAGCGTCGAGACGTCGATCTCGGAGTGAAAGGCGATGGCCGGCAGGATCCCGATTCGCATGCCGCTCGCACCGACGCTCGCGGGCGCGGAAGACCCGCCACCACCACTGACCGCGGGCGGTGCGGCGCCGCCCGCGAACGCGGGGTTGAGCTCGCGCGTGATCTTGGTGACGTTCGTCATCTGCACGACGAGCGTGCTGCCGCCGACGAGCGAGACCTTGAGGCTCGTGCCCGGAACTTCCTCGACGATCACGCCCTTGAGCACGCTGCCGTCGGCGGTGTGGATCACGTCCCACAGCTGGACCACCGCGGGATCGATCGCCGGTGCCTGGGCACCTGCTGCGAGCGGCATCGCCACCAGCACGACCGCGACCACCATGGACTTCATGCGAGGTCCTATAGCCCAGGTCGCCCGAGCAGCGATATAGCGTTTGAATGTCGACCGAACGCCGTCATCCCAATGTCGTCAACCAGGACGAAGTTGCACCGCGCACGACCGAGCAGGGCAAGCACCGATACACGACGCGCACGTTTGGTCCGCACGCGGGCAACGCGCAACTCGGCGGCACGCTCACCGAGGTCCCGCCCGGCGCCATCTCCTATCCGTTCCACTATCACTGCGCGAACGAGGAGGCGCTCTACATCCTCAGCGGCACCGGCACCTGCCGCATCGGCGAATCGCGCGTGGCAATTCGGCCCGGCGATTGGCTCGCATTCCCGGTCGGTCCGACGCACGCGCATCAGATCATCAACGACGGCGATGTGCCGCTGGTCTATCTCGCACTGTCGACGTCGATCCGGTGCGAGGTCGTGGGCTATCCCGACTCGAACAAGACCGCGATGGCCGCGGGTCCATCGTTCAAGGACGCGTGGGTCCGCCAGATCGCGCGCAGCGGCGAGTCACTCGATTACTGGGACAACGAGCCGAACGCGAAGTAACTCAGGCAGCCAGGCGCGGCGCGCGAGCGACGTAGGAGGCCAGCTCGCCACGGCTGAGCGTGCGCCCTTCAGGCGACTCGGGCGCGAGCTCGCGGCGCGCATTCGAGCGCAGGTTCTCGACGACGTAGTCGAGCAGCATGCGGCGCTCGCGCCGGCACACATCTTCGAGGCGCAGGCCCGCGCGACACCAGAACCGCGGCTGGCCGTCGGCCGTGCGGCCGCCCATCGGGGTCAGCGCCGCGAACGTGACCACGCCGCGTGCCCAGACCACCTCGTCGATGCCGGGCAGATCGATCTCGAGCTGCACGACCTTGCGCGCGCTCTTGGGGTCGAACGGTCGCTCGAGGCGGACCCCGTTCATGGACAGGTCCATCATCGACGCGTGCCGCAGGGCATCGTCGTTGGCGACAACGCCGCAGAGACCGTCGACCGTGATACGGGGGGCGAGGCGGCGGGGGTCGAGCAGGTTCACGAATGAATGATCCAGCACCCGTTCCGATTGTCCAAATTTGCGGCGGTGCCAGCCGGCGAACCGATCGCGCGGACATCGATCAACGCGCGCTTTTCCCCTTGGATCGCGAGGCGCGCGGCTTGCGGGCACGTGGCCATAACGACTTCGGGGCGCTTGCTCGCAAGTCAGCTGCGAGCTGTCGCGTTTCGTTGGTGGCATCCAACGGTTCGTACAGGTCTTGCACGATGTGGAGCGGAACCGGGCTCGACGTGCCTGCGCGGAAGAATGCTCCGTTTTCGACCCAGACGACCCAGAGGTCGAGCTCGTGCGTCTTGCCGCGCAACACCCTCCAGCGGCGCATTTCCCCGTCGGCTTCGGACAGCTCGTCCTTCGCGAGCCGCTTGATGAAATGCTCTGGAGTGCGAATCTTCGTGCCGCAGTATGACGACGCCGCATACCGCCACTGTTCGAGTGATACAGGATCGAGCTTTGCAACGTCTTTGACCGTGACGACTTGCGGATCGACGAACGTGAATGGCGGCTTGCCGAGTTGCGATTCGAACGCAGCGGCGATCTCGCGTATGTGTGGGTTACGCTCGCGCATGAAGGCGAGCGCGTTCAGGCCCTCGCGTGGTTGGCCGAGCTTCACGAAGTAGTCGAGCACGGCGTGAACCGCCTCGGGGGCGCACTCCAGATGGACACCTGCGATTCGCACGACTTCGTCTGGTGTTGCGGCCGAGATCTCGCGAGCGAAGATGGGGCGGCGGCGCTCGGGTGGAATGGCCGCGAGGATCGTCCGCACGCTGTTCTCGTACGGTGACGCGAGCGCCACGAGACTATCGAGCTTTGCGGGGAAGCGGCCCGCGGCCGCAATTCGCGGCAAGACGTGAGCGCAGACCGATCCGCGCAGATCCTTGGATGGGTGTCCTATCGCGCGTGTTGCGAGCGCCGTTCCGCGCGTGCGCGCTTCGCGCGCGGGCAGCGACGCCATCAGCGTCCCGAGGGCGCCATGCGCGCGGCTATAACGTTCCCACACACCACTCGTGAGATCTGCGAACAGAGTGTCGTCTGACGTAGAGGTGGTCATCGGGTGACCCGTGCGCCTCAGACCTCGTCGAGGGCGCGGTCTTCGCGGCCCTTCTTCGACTTCTTCTGCATGCCGAGCTCGGCCAGCTTCTTGCGCAGCGTGTTCCGGTTCAGGCCGAGGATCTCTGCGGCCTTGAGCTGGTTCCCGCCCGTGTTCGCGAGCACGAGGTCGAACAGTGGCCGCTCGACACGGGCGAGCACCTTCTCGTAGAGGTCGTGCACCGGGTAGCCGTCGATGCGTGCGAGCAGGCCCGCGAGCTTGGCCTTGACCATCTCCTCGAACGCGAGGTCCTCGAGCGGCACGCGGGTCGCGACGACCGGCAGCACCTCGTCGACATCACCGGCCTCGATACGACTGCGCGAGACGCGAACGATCAGGCGCCGCGCGATCGACTTGAGCTCGGCCACGTTGCCCGGCCACGGATACTGGGCGAGGCGATCGTGGGCGTGGGCGGCGATCGTGGGTCGGGTGCGATCCATCTCGGCGGCGTAGT